>JAJPGX010000038.1 GCA_021325595.1 Nitrososphaerota archaeon
ACCTCTCCATACTCATACAATTGTAGAATCTCTTTTCGTATGTGTGGGAGATCTCTGTATTTGCGTGACATGTTTTGCACCTTGTTTCATATCTTTTGTTACATTTTACACTGTTTGGTATTTTTTGGAATAAGAAAAAAAATTAGAAATTTAATTTTTTTTGAATAAATGATTCATAAAAAATATATCTGGCTTTTTCAATTTCATTATAATCAGGAGGTTTTCAATATGGAAACGCTCTGTAGAAACTGCGGTCATGAACTGTTCTCTATTGAGATCTGTATGAATTGTAATGGACCGATACAAATGAAATGTCCTAATTGTAACAAAATCAAGGAATTAATACACCATCATATGGTCATGCCAATTAGCATGACCCAATAATTTTTTAAATTAAAATTAATATGGAACTTACGACAAATAATCTTGAGGTAAGTCATATGTTCAATATGGATGAATTTGACGACCTCTTCCAAAGAATGAGCAGACCATTTCTAGATATAGAAGACATATGGTATGAACTAAAAAACTCATCCAAGATGCAAACATTTGGCCCATACTATTATGGCTACTCTGCAACACTAGGACCAGATGGCAGACCTGTGATAAAAGAATACGGGAACATACGGCCAAGCCTTATCCCTAATGCAGAAAATAGAGAGCCCTTAGTAGAAACAATTGCAGATGAGAAGGAAAAAACTTTGAAAGTTGTCGCAGAGATGCCAGGAGTGGACAAAAAAGACATCAAGATCGAAGTGGTTGGACAAACGATCAATGTAGATGCAGAGCATGGAAAAAGAAAGTATCATGCCAAGTTGCCAATAAAACAACGAATAGACGAGAATTCTGTCAAGGCAACATACGCAAACGGGATACTTGAAATAAAATTTAGATTAAAAGAAGAGGATCGACCTAAAGGAAAGACAGTGACTATAGAATAAATTATTTTTTTATTTATATATGAAAACCAGATTCAGAATTCGAGGCACAAATCATAATGTATTAGTAATTTGATACCGTTGCTCCATTCTGTCGTATTCCACACCATATGTTGACAGAGAATCTGCCTTCTTCAAATTTTGATGATGACGTTGTAGCTGCAACTTTGTGAATGGTTCTAGAGTTGAATATTACCAGCCTATCATTTTCTGGTTCGATGGTGTGTTCTTTTGAATCTGGGGTAATAATCTGTCTATCAAGCAAGAATCCATCAGATAAAAGGAGCTGGCCTCCGTGGAATTTCCTTGGTTCCATATTCACATAATAAACCAAGGTGATCAATCGATCATCATTTGATATTCGATCATAATGCCATTCATAGTGTTCGCCTTCATACCCATATCGAGAAATTTGGCTTTCCCATACGTTAACATCCTTGAATTTACACATGGGAATTGGAGCAGAGTTTAGTATTGTTCCCATGTCTATGCTTTCCATCAAACCATCTACTGCTTCCAATAACGGTGACCGTCTCCGATATTCTCTTCTTCTAGACCATTCTGGTTCATTGTTTTTATACAATGAATCAACATAACATGTGAGGTTTTTCCTGTAGGTTTCATTTACCTTAAGACTTCCTTCATACATTATCTCAGCCGGTTGAAAATGGTCTTTTAGAGAAATTATATGTTCAAAAATTTTATTGGATCTTTCAGCTCCAAATAGATTATCAATTATTATACAATATGGATTGTTGAGTATAGTTATCTTCTGTTTGTTATATCTCCATTGTAAATCATGTGATCCAACCTGCATGTGAAACTAACTCTGTAATTTAATAATTTTGGGCGTGGCCCTGTCACAGAACACATGGAGATTTCCTCTCAAACATCATACGTGCCTTTGCACTTGATGCTCACAGATATACTCTGCCGGGCCACGCAGCTTCAAGTCATCTGTGTTGGCTTTTCGGCCATGTCATAATTATCCATTTTAAAATATATAAAATTTTGCGCAATTTTTTACAATTTAATTTTTATTTTAAAAATTATTTTTTAAAAATGAAGCTCATCAAAATAGAAAAAAATCTAAAATTGAATTATGGTTTTTGAAGTATGTCTTGTTATGTCATTTGTCCATAAAAAATAAATTACAAAAATACATATTATACCAAGATTCGATCCATATGCGAGGTACTCTCCTTCTTTCTGCGATTCACTGGATCGAATCATGTTTTTAAAATTCTCGTAAATTTAAAATATCCCTTACACACACTATGTGACTAACGTGATATAACATGTCAATACCAACACAACAAACTCCAATCATCCTTCTAAAGGAAGGATCGACTCAAACAAAGGGAAATGATGCCCAAAGAAACAACATTCAAGCAGCAAAACTAGTCTCAGAACTAGTAAGAACCAGTCTTGGCCCAAGAGGCATGGACAAGATGTTAGTTGATACCTTGGGAGATGTAACCATCACAAATGATGGTGCAACCATTCTAAAGGAAATAGACGTACAACATCCTGCTGCCAAGATGATGGTAGAAATCAGCAAGGCTACTGACAATGAGGTTGGCGACGGTACCACCTCGACAGTGGTTCTGGCAGGTTCTTTGCTTGAAAAAGCAGAAGAACTTGTAACAAAAAACGTACATCCAACAGTTGTAGTGGATGGTTTTAAGAAAGCATCAGAAAAGGCAATAGAGATCCTAAGGCAGATTGCAACTGCAATAGATCCAACCGACAAAAAATATCTAAAAAAGATTGCAACAACAACACTTGCGTCAAAACTTGTTTCAACCAATTCATCCGAACTAGCAGATGTCGTGGTAGATTCTGTTCTGGCTGTAGCGGAAAAAACTGGAGACAAGTACAGGGTAGACATCGATAACATCAAAGTAGAGAAGAAAGCCGGTGGTTCCATCAGAGATACAAAACTCATACATGGAATTGTCCTTGACAAGGAAATAGTTCATGGTGGAATGCCAAAAAGAATAGAGAATGCCAAGATTGCATTGCTCAACTCACCGCTGGAAATAGAAAAGACAGAATTTGATGCAAAGATAAACATCAACTCACCAGAACAAATGCAACTGTTCATTGACGAAGAAAACAAGATGCTCAAGAAAATGTCAGATAAAATAACTCAAGCTGGTGCAAATGTTGTATTGTGCCAGAAAGGAATTGATGACATGGCTCAACACTATCTACAAAAAGCCGGAATCTTGGCTGTACGCAGAATCAAGGAAAGTGATATGACAAAACTTGCAAAAGCAACAGGAGCAAGAATTGTATCAAACATAAACGAGCTGACTTCTAATGATCTAGGTTCTGCCAATTTGGTAGAAGAAAGACTCGTAGAAACAGACAGATGGGTATTTGTTGAAGGCTGTAAGAATCCAAAGGCTGTGAGCATACTTGTACGAGGAGGTTCTCAGAGAATAGTCGATGAGGCAGAAAGATCGGTACATGATGCACTAATGGCAGTAAAAGACGCCGTAGTCTATCCAAAAGTAGTGGTTGGTGGAGGCGCACCAGAAGCTCACGCAGCTCATAAGATAAGAGAGTGGGCAAATACGCTTGAGGGAAGGGCGCAACTGGCAGCACAAAAATTTGCAGATGGAATTGAGACCATACCACTTGTCTTGGCAGAAAATACTGGAATGGATCCACTTGACACACAAGTAGAGATACGTTCCAAGGGTGCTACTGGCAAGGCAACATATGGGATAGATGTAACCACGGCCAAAGTAGGCGATTTGTCTGCAAAAGACATCTACGAACCACTTGCTGTAAAAGAACAGGTGATAAATGCTGCAACAGAAGCTGCTTGTATGATATTGAGAATAGACGACGTCATTGCGGCATCAAAATCAAAAGATATGCCAAAACCTGGAGGTCATGGCATGCCTGGCGGGGACATGTCCGGAATGGATATGTAACTTCCTTTCCTTTTTATTGATATGAAAAACCAAATTGATTCTATCTTCTACGTTCTGGGAAATAAAACAAGAAGAGACATTCTTTTTGCACTTTCTGATGAACCAATGTATTTTAATCAAATCTCAAAACAAGTGGGAATCGGTCAGCAAGCCATGCTTCGTCACATGCAAACACTAGTAGATTCTGGTTTTGTTAGTACTTATGGGGAAAAAAGTGATTTTGGGGCGCCTGACAGAAAATATTACCGTTTAGATTCCTCGTTTAACCTTTCCATATCACTATCAGAAGATGAGTTTGTTATTGATTATGATGACGAAAAAATACCAGACAAAAAACTTGAAAGTCTAACTGATGAAAAGTTCAGGCAAATCCCAGATGATCCTAGTATAGCACTTGGAATACTCAGAAAGTATCTTACAGGAATAGATGTTAATATACAAAACATGCAAACTGAAATTAATAATTTAAAGGCAATAAAACAAATGCTTTTACAAAAAATGCATCAAATAGGTCATGACAATTTCGTGTCTCTTGAAAGAAAAATAATCTACAAAATGATGAGAGAAAACCCGTCATCTCTGACTGAATTATCTCAGATGGTAAACGAGAACAAGTCTGAAGTACTAAATACTCTCAAAGATCTGCAAGGAAAGATAGACAAAGGAAAAATGAAAACTCTGTTGGATGAATTAACTACGTAGTGATTCAGGTGAGGTATGATTACAAATGGACATTATTTTCATCGAGTTTAGGAGATGCGAATTAACTGGATCATGGGATTATACTGAATCTGACACAAAAACATACTATGAAGCAAAGAATGAACCAGCAGTGTTGGAATTATGGACAAGCACAGGAAAGAGGGAAAGTTACAAATTCAAAAAGGGTTCAATGGTACGAATATCTTCCAATATAATCAGGTTCAAAAAAGAAGATACAAAGTAAAATTTTGATTTACTTAAAATTCGGAATTAAATTAATTGTATAGAATTTCTATCAGGACTCGTCATAACTGTTATCGTGGGAACCTTAAAGAACCTGAAATTTTAAGCCAAAACCTACGTCATTTTTAACCGTATCTGTCCAACACAGATGCAAGATGAAAATTCTAATCTTTCAGGATTGCAACTATGGTTTGTACATTGATTAATCATTCTATGAACGAAGTAGGTTTTTTGAATTTTGAATTTCGCGGTTTTGTTCTAAGCATATATCCACAACATGGGCACCTTTTTCCTTCCCAGAAAAGGAAAAGATCACAAATTTGACATCGCTTTTGTCCTGAACCGTATCTTGTATGCCGTAGAATTTTGTTAACTGTCTTGTAACGTAGGCATACGCCCCTACATGAAACTAGTCCCATGATACGCCCTCAAACTCTCATTATGCCAATTCAACTTCCCAGTTCTCGTTTATCCAAAGCCCAACTACTTTGACTGGAAGATTCCAGGACTTGATGATCTCTAATGCTTTTCTGATGTGATTTAGATGCTCAACTTTTGTAACAGGGTTACCCGCACAACCATGATGTCCTGCAATTGCCACTATGCCAGATTCATGTGCATTAATTGACACCATGACATTGGATTTTAATTGTTCTATTTTGTCTACATTTGTTTCAGAAAAGATCTTATCAACCCCTGGTGCTGTTATGGTATCTACATATGATACAGAATATCTTTCCTTTAACCAATTTGAAACAGGTAATTGCACTCTACCATCTATACAATTGATTGCAGTACCAAACTGGCTATCCTTTATTATTGTATCCGAGGATTTCACAGTCACACAATAATTATTTGTCAGCGATTAAACTAGTAGCAAGACAAAGTAGTACATCGTAAACCTCCTATACAAATAATAGTTTAGAATGCATGGGACTGTGAAGGCAGTAGTATACGAATCATATGCACCAAATGATAATTACAAATCAATTTTACAAGTAAAAGAAGTACCTGATCCAAAACCAAAACCAAATGAAGTTATAATAAAAGTAAAAGCAGCTGCATGTAACTATAATGACCTATGGGGAATGAGAGGAAAACCAGTTCCTGTCCCTCTACCTCATATTTCAGGCTCTGATATTGCAGGCGATGTAGTGGAGGTTGGTAATGAAGTACAAAACTTGAAGATTGGAGACAGGGTAGTATCTCATTCTAACTTGTCGTGTAGAGTATGTCAAGCTTGTACCGATGGAAGGGAGTTTGACTGCACAAACAGAATGGTCTGGGGATTTCAGACAGGTCCATTGTGGGGAGGTTTTTGTGAAATGACGCATCTTCCTGAAGTCAATGTTGCAAAGATTCCTGAAGGCATAAGCTATGATGAAGCTGCTGCAGCTTCAATGACATTACTTACTTCATGGCACATGTTAGTAGGCAGGGCAAAGATTCGTCCTGGTCAGGTAGTTCTTATCATGGGTGGAGGTTCTGGTGTAGGAACTTTTGGGATTCAAATTGCAAAACTATACAATTGTACTGTTATATCAAC
>JAJPGX010000043.1 GCA_021325595.1 Nitrososphaerota archaeon
ATCAATCCTACCATCAATGGTATGTATACGCCCGCTTGACTCCAATCTTGCATATCTAAATTACCTAATCACCAAAAAACTTGCATAGTATTTAAATCCATCTTTCATACGGCGAGATTTGGGCAGATCGCCAGTCCTGAGGTGGAATTCAAGGTTCTTTAAATAAAACTTGAACACGATTTGTAATCAAGGTTTGGAAATAATAATTGAGCCGTGGAACCAACTTGTCATTCATGAAGTATTAGAACTAAGGTTTGAGGACTGGGTAACTCAGATAATTGCAAGCGCAAGGTCAGCAGGGGGTGGGATACCAACTATCTTTTGGGCTGGAGGAGTAGCATTTCATTTTGCAACATTTCCTGATACTGATACAATAGTTCAGGAAAAACTCAAGGGTAGAATTCACTATTCATCAGTTACATTTGCCATAAAAGAGAAATTTGAAAAACAGATCACACGAGAAAGTGGAGCAATCAATTTTACAGATGTAAGCCATAATGAAATATTTAGCAAACTAACAGAAAAGTTGAGAGCCCAATCAAAGTTTCAAAATACTCATTGAGGTTTTTTTCTAGATTTACGGACAACCAAGAATCCACCTATTACAATAAGTGCAATACCACCTATAAAATATGGAGAAGGGTAAGGTTCTATCGGAAATAGAAAAATTCCAGCTGTGATCATGGCAAGATAAACAAGCATTGTTTGATCTATATCAAATACCATCAAGAGTTGCTCCTTTTTTCCATACTATAAAGAATTCTAATGATATACTTTTGCGATAATTACTAGTGCTTTTCCCTTATCTCAACTTCGCTTCCTTCATAATTTGCTGCCATATTTGTAAATGGATATTTTTTGAGGTCGGCATCTAAAACTCCACCTTTGAATTTTTTAACACTGGTTGTATTGTCGTATATGTCTTGGAGTTGTTTTCCGGCATTGATATTTGCCTTGAAATGAAGATCAGATACCAGAAGAACATGATCAGTGAGCAATGGATAAAACAATAGATATCGATAGTCTGGCAAAACATCAGTCATATGGTAAACATACTTGAATATCCATGAATACGCTGCACTTGAGACAATTGTTGTGTTGTTTTCGTCATAGGGGGCATCACTATTATGAACATTTTGAAGAACGTATGCAACAGCATCAAATTGAGCCGAGACATTAGATGTAATCAGAAAAGAGGTCATGACCAGACCAAATATTCCAATACATATCATAATGACAAATGGAAGTTTATTTCGGACATCCTCCTTTGCGTGTTTAGTCATATCAATAATAAATCTAGCCGCAGCAATACAGAGAACCGGCAGAACTGGAATCCAGTAAAAGTATTGTACATATCCAATAGTAGCAAGAAATACTAGAAATGGAACAAACCACAATAAAATAATCCAGTCTTTTTTCACAGCAGCATAAATTATACCGCCAAATCCCAATACCAACAAGAGTGGATCAAAAACAAGAAAGTTTTCCAATATGTTTCCAAAGTTGTTATTTTGCCTGTGGACTTGATACAAGATATCACTAATCCAGAGATGAAATTGGTTATTCTGCATACTTTGGATTGGCCATATCAATGGTATCAATATAACAGGAATAAACCACACTGCAAGCATTCTAGGACTCTTTGTATTCTGATAGATCAGAACCGCAAGTAGTGGAATCATAACAAACATGGTCTCTTTTGTAAAGAGTGCGATTCCAAAGAAAATCCCAGAAAGTACTACAAGTAATTTTTTGTTTTTAGAATCTTTTGCATAAATGGCAAATAGTATTGATGTCAACAAAAATGGAAGTAAGATAGAATCTAACAATATTCTTCTTGTAAGCCAAGTAATTGGCATGACTGCAAACAGAACAGATGCAAACAGTGCAACATTTTTTGAATATCTCCTCTCTGAAATCTTGTATATCAGAAAAGTGTCAGCAACTGCAAGTATTCCCATCAATACACGTGGAACAAGATATAACATCTCTGCAGAATGGACATCTGCAGTAGGATGAAGTGAGTTCGGATATCCTACAAGAGCCAAGGCTCCGGCCAAGAAGATCTGTCCAAAGAAAGGATGATCATGAAAATAACCGGTTTGCAGGCCTTCTCCAGACAGTACATGCATTGCTCTGTACATGTAGATTCCTTCATCATAGAAGACATCTGGAAATCCCACAGGATTCCATAGGTGGGTAAATGAAGACAAGACTAGAGGTATAACCAAGAAGAAAATTGGTGCATACTTGCTTTTCATAGAAAAAGATCTTACCATCTTTTTTGAATCCACGAAATACTTTAGACTGTTGAGTATATTTGCAATTAACTCAAGCCTTTATTGCGGAAATTCATTTTTTAGTTAATGTAAACCTGTTTGAGATATCATTAGGGATGGACTGGAGGGGATTTGAACCCCTGACCCCTCGCGTGCAAGGCGAGTATTCTACCGCTGAACTACCAGCCCAATACAGAAATTGAAAACCGCATAGATTTTAATTGTTGCCTTTAGGCGGTAAAGATTTTATTGATATCATCCCTTGTTTTATCTATGGTATTACTGAAATCAGAAGTTGTTCTAAAAGCAGGAGATAAAGCTCCAGACTTTAGTCTATTAGGAATTGACGATAAGAAACATTCCCTTTCAGAATACAAAGACTATAAAGCAAAATTGATAATTTTCATGTGCAATCACTGTCCATACGTACAGGCCAAAGTAGGCGCAATGAATGAGATCTATGAAAAGTTCAAAGGAAAAATTGCAATGATAGGAATTAACAGTAATGATGCAACAAAATATCCAGATGACAGTTTTGACAGTATGAAGATATTTGCAAAAGAAAAGGGTTTGGAATTTACTTATTTGGTTGATGAGACTCAGGAAATTGCAAAAAAATATGGTGCAGTATGTACTCCTGATCCATTCCTGTTTGACAGAGAAGGAAAATTAGTTTTCCATGGAAGAATTGACAACGCAATGAAACCAGAAGACAAGCCAACAGAGAAGACAATGATACAAAACATAGAAAAAGTTCTTTCTGAAAAGAAGATAGAGAAAGATTTTGACCCATCCATGGGTTGCTCCATCAAGTGGAAAAGCCAGCAGACTTAAATGACAGTCGGGTAAAAAAAATTTTGGGCCGATAGCTCAGCTTGGCTGGAGCGTTCGACTGATAAAATTATTCAGATATCGAAAGGTCGTGGGTTCAAATCCCATTCGGCCCATCTGTTTTCAATTTCAGACAATAGATTTCCATAAATAGGAATAACTTGTTACACTTTTGTTGTCAAGATTTAAGCTACCAGCATATCTTTCAGGGAATAAAGTGAGATAACATGGACAAAGATGAACTGTGCAAACAGGTCTTGGAGCTAGATTCACGAATAAGATTTGCCGGTCTGATAAATGAGAATGGAAGACTTGTTGCAGGAGGAATGAAGCCTGGATTCAAATCTTTGGAAGATTCTAGAGACGATGAAATGTTATACATGGAATTAGTTTTGAGAGCAAAGATGCGAAAGGAGTTTGACAAGGTTTTAGGTCCAGTAAAATTTGCCATGTCATACAGAGACATGTTGATAATAATGAGTTTCCCAGTAAATGATAACATCCTTTTAATTTCAGTTGAAAAAGATATTGATTTTTCCAAGCTGCCTTTCAAGATTTTAGAAATAATCAATCATTGATTTTGGTGACTTTCAAATACGGTCTGACACCATTGTAGCAGAGATTCTACATCACCAGATACAAAATCTACACCAGTCTTGGCTTTTTTTGTAATTTTTGTACACAGTGCAAGATGAAGATTTTTTCCAAATTTTTCCGTACTGGTATCAACTGCCTGTGAAAAGAATTTGATTTCACCTTCTTTTGAGGAGAAAATTATGATAATCATTATTCCATCACGTTTGGGCCATATCTTATTGAGAAATCTCTGCAAGTCAATGTCAAACATCACATCTATTGCAGAAGACATGTCACCAAGTAGAGAAACTCTCCACTTGTCTGTACGAAGCGCAGCAGAAGCAGCTTGAGCAAGAAGCGCATTTTGGTAATCAGTGGCCAAGATAACGGCATTCTTTTTTGGGTGTATCTCTTCTTCTGAAAGACCAATCAGAGAAATAGAAGTTGAAATTATTTCATCAAGAAAATTTTTCTCAGATCTTCCCATTTTGCCACCATTATAGGAATTTTCGACGGCTTCAATCGTGGGAATTATCACTTCACTTACTATCTTTATAGGGGAAGCCCCGGAATGAAGCGCGGTTCTAATTAGTGTGTGAGCCTCACGAGTTAACCCTGACAAGACATAGTCCAGGTACTTGTTTTGAACTTGAAAAAAGTCTGCTGGAAAGCTGAGCTTGTCAACACCTTCTTCTATGAACCATAAATTTACACTACCCATGTTTTTTTGTTTTATTAGACCCTCACCAGCAAAGATTTTGAGATATTTTGACATGGTCACGCGGTTAATTCGTAGTTTTTCAGCAATTTCAACTCCCGTCAATCCTGTCTTTGATGGACCAAGAGCATCAATTAGTTTTTCACGTATTTTATCTAAACTATATTCACGTGCCACAAACGTTATTTGGTTTTCTGGTATATAGCATTAATAAAATCAGCAAGGACCTATCTTGGTCCTTGCTGACCGGTACTTTGGTATGGTCTGGTTGGTCCAAGTTATGTGAGCGAGGTATGCAGTATACTACTAGCGCACTATCAATACAATAACTAAAAAAGTAAATAAGAAAAACGCAGAATTGATACTAAATGCTTAAAAGATTGATCAGGATTTTTTCAGATCTCAACTTGACGATTTGATCAGTTATCAGATAGTCTTCAGGGTTTTTCAATGCAATAAGGAAATGTCATTTTTGCAAAACCAGTTTCATCCAATTGTTATTGTTCAGTTAGTTGACATGAAGCTAACCTTTGGTTGGAATAATTATAGCCAAAAGTGTTAAATATTCGTACTTTAAAGTACGGTATAGGTAAGTAATATGCCAAAAGCAGGTTTC
>JAJPGX010000047.1 GCA_021325595.1 Nitrososphaerota archaeon
GGGATTGGCATTGTTATGAATGTTCTAAGGATTTCTGTAGTGCTCATTTTCATAATCACAAAGAAATGCAACTTTGCATAGTTCATTGAATGCGGGAGGTGGGATTTTTACTCTGCATGCAGAGTGGGATAATGCTTGAAACTAAAGATAATAAAAGAACTGATGCAACTTTCATTGGAAGATCTGGCAGTGTAACTTCAAAACGCTAGACAGTTACAAAAATGATTTATCAAAATAAGATTAATCTAAACTGAATAACATTGCGGTCCTTATTTTTTTAAAATTTTACTAGTTTTACGAAACAATTGTAGAATTACCAAGGTTTATTGTTGTTGCAGTTTTGTTATCAGATGTGTTTGATATGGTGACTTTTATGTTGACGTTATCACCATACTTCCATTGTAATTCTGTAGGTAACGGTATCATCGAATAATTAGGTTTCAAAGGATCACTAACAGGTAATAGAATACTCAAATCACTTGCATGTATACATGAAGACAAATTACATACATCATAACCTAAAAGATATCCAGTAGAATTTGCGTTTATTTTGAGATAGAAATCATTAGGCGGACAGGTATGCAGACACAAATCATGAGGACTGTATAATACTAATGCAGTGATTCTAAACGGAATGTGAGAACTATATAACATCTGATTTGTTGAATGTATGATATTCTTAGCCCATCCCAGTTCAAGAAGCTGGTTTGCAGTATTAGGCATTACACATGCAGGATAACCATCTTCATATTTTATTACTAGGATGAAATTAGGGTTACATTGAATATCTTGAGCTTTTATTCCTGATCTAAATTGTTTTAATGGTGATAATATGGAGTTCCAAGATTGTTCATTTTCTGCCATTACTGATTGAGCCAATATTGATGACAACACTATACTACAAATTAAGATCATCAACAATTTAATCATCTGCATGATTAAATGAATTAGTAAAATAAAAAAATTTGGATCGTTTACTACTTAATTGTAAGTAAACGTAGCTGATGCGGGGCTATTTGTTGTTGATACTGTTCCAGAACTACCTTCTTGACCATTCCATCCAGTTACAGATGTTGTCGAAGAACTTGTAGATGTATCATAGAAATCAAATGTAAATGCCTGTGTATTCCATTTGTATATGTTAGTACCACTTGCATGTTCTTCCATTTGAGGACCACTAGGATAGTAGCTTCCTGAAACAACCACTTCGCCTAGATTAATGGTATGTCCGGTATCACCACTCAAAGAGAATGTGTAACTTGCACCATGATTGTTGGTAATATCATTCTCACCCATGGTATATTGACCACCGAAGGTTGTGTCTGCATTAATGAATAATTTTACAGTATCACCTGTACTCATTGTTAGTGCAGGACTAACTACGGGGGAAAATGTATTTGCACCATTAGATGTTTCTATGGAATTATAGTCCAAATGCCAAGCATTTGTTACTGTACCCAGATAGTTATTATAGAACAATCCAACTTGAATCCAACGATTGTTGTCTGAGCTCATTGCATTTAGAACGTTAAATAGATTTACAGTCGTATCGCTGGATTTCAGTGCTGTTACTGTGCCCACTTCTTTGAATATAGCTGTACCACTAGCAGTTGTATCCTTTTTGATAGCATCTGCATCATTTACTTGTGGACTAGGATCTAATCTCAAATCATGACTGGTATTTTTATAAGGATTAGACTCCATAGGTCCTAGATAATCAATAGATACTGAATTTCCATCCCATGACATCATTCCAACCCATCCGCTGTGAAGATTAACTTGTTCTCTGATTTGATCAAGTGTAGCCTTCGCATGTGAAGGTATCACATCAGATAAAGGAGTGGATTTACTTTGTGCATTAACACTTGGTATTATGGTCATTGGGGATGAAATAATCAGGCCTATTACTATTATCCCAAATATGGCAGTTATTGGAACTGTTTTTTGTGTTTTCAACTTAATGTCTCCTTTTGCTTTTTGTGTGTATAAAGTGGACTAGTCTTCATACCGCACGATCTATTGTCCATACCGTATGTTTCACACGGCATATCGCAGTTATGGTAAAGCATATCCCGTACATACAAAACTAGTAGTTAAGTCACGTTCATCGTTATGATGAGTACCGTACTGGTGAATATCAGAGTGATAAGCATTGCACGGATGAGTACTGCTACAATGAGCAATACTTTTAAGTTACTACTATTTTCCATTCCAAAATTTTCATGAAAAAAATTCACCTGAAAATTATTTTTTATATTAAACATTCTTTTTGGTAGAAACGAATTCCATTCTCGTTTAGACTATAAATCTCATAACCTTTACCATCGTATTCTTTCTGGACTAGATTCAATGAATCAAGCTTATTCAGATAGAGAATACACTTGTCGTAGCTTAGATTACACTTCATGGCAATGTTTGTCCTTTTGAGTTTGGTATAACGTAAAACAATAATCATTCGTTCTAATATCCTCATGTTTATTCTTTTTAGTTTCCTTTCAGTCACTATTCTCTGCAAGATAATCATTTCTCCTCTGTACCAGATCCACCGTACATTTTCTATTTAAGGGATCCGCATGTATGTTATTATCATCTAGTAGAGAATCATAGAAGATATTTCCAAATTAAATATACCAATAGTTTATGAATTATACCGTACAGTTTGAAATCGTTGCCAAGAGGAGAATACAATACACTCACATTACGAACCGAGACCTATGATAGAATTCTCAAAGCAGTACACAAGGCTAAGATGAAAGATCGAAGGATGTATACAAGTGACTTTTTGGATATGCTACTTGATATGTATGAAAAGAAATCTAGGTAGATTGCAAGCGGTTACTGCTATCTTATGTTTCTACAATTTCTACAAATAATTTATCAACTATTACATACAACCTGAATTGTTGCCACGAAAAGGATATGGGACCATTACTGTGAAAGTTGAGACCCTCCAGAAATTTTTAAAGGCCAAACACGATGCAAAGACTGCCAACCCCAGAATGCAAAACAGCAGATTCCTTGATCTGCTTCTTGAAATGTACAAAAAATCAAAAATCTAAGCTAGCATTTACTTACCCAAACATTCTTTGCAATCCATGAAGATAACAAGAGTATGCTACTGCTGCAGTAGTTGCAGCAACTTGTAGCTAACGTGAAACATTCATCACCTTGTATGGTGGTGGTGTCATGTTTTGCATTGATATGTGATACAATGAATCAGCAATCTGTTCAAAGATTCATGGTAAACAAAGGTAAACGTTTTTTTGTTTACCACCGTTTACCTTGCTCTGAGCAGAAAATCCCTAAAAAGAGGTAGCGAAAAGCCGTATTTTCCCCTGTCTGACCTGTAAATGAGGCCTTTCTCAATCAACCTCTTTATCAATTCCAGCATGACATGCTTGTCCATTCTTGACGCACTCTTTATCTTGCTAGTCTCAATATCACTCTCGCCAATTTTGGCCATTGCAAAAAGTATCTGTTTTTCCTTTCCTGATGCCAAATTCAGTCGGTCTACAAAAAAGTTCTTGTCCAATTCCTTTAACAGTTTTTCTCGTATCTTGGTAAAATCTGAGAGAGTCAGTTTCTTTTTAGATGTATTTTCTATTGTAAAATAACCATAGAACTGGATAAAGTATGGATATCCCCTTGTTTCAGATATCATTTTGTTTACCAAATCCTGTTCAAACTCATATTCTGAACTCTTGAGGGTATTTACTATGGCTTGTTCGGCCTCTGTTGGTTCTAGATTTCCTGCTTCTCTTAATTCAAACATTCTTTCAGTATATGTCTTGGCAGTTTTTAGATTTGTCATGATAATTGGCAATCCTCCAATGCACAGGTAATACTTGCAACCATTTCTCTGTGCATAAGAAATTGCACCAAGCAGACTTGCAAGTGGAAATGATTTTTTATCTTTTGCATCTTTTACGGTATGAAACTCGTCATAGAGAAACACAACTCCTTTTTTGCCTGCTTTCTTGAATACTTCCCAGTTTTTGACAAGCATCTCTTTTAGGTGATCTTCTAAAAGTTGTTTTTTTCCTTTGTAATATGGCTTGTAGCTTATTCCGTATGCAGTAAGCTCTTCAGGTTTTAGTATATCTCCAATCCTCTTGCCAAATTGTTTTGCTTTTTGTATGATGGATACCTCGGTTGCTTTTGAGATGATGTCTCCAACTAGAGCCTCTGCAAAAACTTCCTCCTCCGAAAACCTCTCATTGAACTCTCGTTCAACTGTTAACCATCCTCTAGATTCTGCAATGATTTTAAATCGTCGTAAAAGTACAGTCTTGCCTGTTCCTCTTAGTCCTGAGACTACGGTATTTCTTGGCAAGCCATCTTCAAATGATTTTAGAGATTTTGTGAACAACTCTACATACTCATCCCTTCCAGCAAGATATCTTGGTTCTATGCCATTTCCAGGCATGAAGGGATTAGACATTTCAATAAAGGTATACAGAGGTAAACAAAAAAACGTTTACCTTTGTTTACCAAACTAATATTTTCAAGCATGATTCATTCGTATGCCTAAGTTGTAATGATATTTGGATGATTTATTCAATCAATAATTGATCTCTATTACGAATATTTTTCAAATATTCATTCATGATTTTCTGATCTCATGAAAACAGACTTTTGACAAAAGGTGTAGATCTTATTCTCTAAAGATGTTTTAACATGTAAATCAAAGTTCTTGTATGTCTTCAGATTTTGAATATGATTTCTTTCTTTGTCATAATAGTCTTGACAAGCCTTGGGTTCAAAAATTAGCTGAATCAATCGAGAATGAAGATTACAACAATAGAAAACTCAAAGTCTTTTATGATGACTGGGACATCATTCCAGGCGAAAATAATGTATTAAAGATAGAATATGCCATGAAAAAATCTCGTTTTGTGGGCGTTATCTTGTCTGAAAATTCCATCAATGCTGAGTGGCCAAACATGGAGTGGACTATGGCTGTTTATAATGATCCAAGTGGCAGACGCGGTTTTGTTATTCCCATGTGGCTGGGAAATTGCGAGATCCCGTCTTCTCTAAAAATACGAACCGTGTTGTATTGTAGAAACAATATTGAGTATAACAAGTCATATACAAAACTCCTCACACTCTTAAGAAATCAAAAACTTCCTCGTGGACAAATGCGACCATCTACTCTCAACTCTCTTCCGACAGAAACGCTTTTTCCTATTGAATATGCTGATGAAGTAGAAGAACAACTTGCAAGTAACTTACTTCCAATCTTGAAAATTCCAAGACATATTTGGAGTGGACCTGTAGCATCACTTACTTATTCCGAAGTCTTTGATCACTTGAATAAAAAAGCAAAAGGCGCTCATCCAACTTTTATGATAAAAGAGAGTAGGATCTATTCATTTTGTGATCTAAATGACAGACATTGTATTTTTAGAGAATTATTGACTGCAGAATCCATAGAAAAAAACGAAATAACACCGTGGATAAATAACCTAGATAAAAAAAATGGTTTGATCGAAATGTTGAATCGTGCACTTAGGAATCACTGTTATGAGTTAGGTATACGTTATGACAAAAAACACAAGAGGTTCTTTTTCCTTCCATATGGAGGAGGCAATAGGGAAATTTCATGGAATACAGGAACTAGAAAGTCAACTAGAACTGTAGTTAAAAAATATCAAAAAGGCAAAGATGGTCCTATATTCTGGGCACATCAATCTCTTCATGCCAAGTTTTTGCTGGTAGATAACGAAATAGTTCTTCAAATTGTGCCTGGTTGGACTTTTACTTCTGATGGCGAACATGCTATATCACCCAGGGAAATTGGCTCACTTTCATCAAAATGGACTCATAATGAATACAATTCTTCAGTTTTTTATCATATTCGTTTCTGGTGTTTCATACTTTCAAAAGGACAAGAAAAAATTTCAATGAAACTAGCGCATGACCTTTCACTTGAAGTAGATATCACTCCAGCAGTTTCTGACATATCAGTTGGGATAGAAGGAGATCAGCTCTCAATTGAAAAAGTGTTTGAAGTAGCAGAGGATGATACAAAAGCAGATTTCAATATTGATGAAATAGAAAATGAGGAAGAAGTAGAAGAATGACAGAACCTAAACATGTCAGTCTTCAAAGTAGCAAGAAATTTCAGAGTTGGTACATACCAGAACCCCTGTTAGTTTTTGGTGATGGTAAGACTCACATAGATCCAAAGGTTGGTCTAACTTTGTATGGTCCTTTAAGAACAGATTCCGGAATACCTACTCCTACATCAATCTCTGTTGGAATAATAGGTACAGGTGAAACAATAGGACAATCAAAAAGATTCCTGCAAAGTTTGATGAAAAAAGTTCCTGGCTCAAATGATAATCCATTTCATCATCCTCCTTTTCCTGGTTTTAAGGATGCCTTTGATTGCTTTCTAACTTTATCGGATGACTTCAATGAAACCATTACAACTTTTGATGTAAAAAGAGCAGTTGAACAACCAATATTTGAAAAGCGTGTAGAGAATGCAGTTAAACTGTTTCTTGATAAAATTGAAAATATTAGCGAAAGAGTTCCAAAACCAAATGTTGTGGTATGTGCATTGCCACAAGACATTGTAGATTCATGCGTGGTGAAAAGAACATCAACAGGGGTTGTAAAAGTCAAGAGACAACCAAAGAGGGGAGATTTGGCAGAAACTCTAAAACATCATCTAGCTCCCGATGCAACAGGCAAAAAACAAGCCTTTTTGGATAATTTCGAAGCTGAGGCACTTAAAATAATTGAAAAAGATATTGAAGTTACAAATTTCTGGAGATCCTTAAAGGCTGGCGGTATGGGTTTTGGTATGCCTACACAAATTGTATGGCCATCTACAACCAAGCCAAAGAAAGAAGATGAAAAACAAATGCGCCAAGATCAAGCTACTATTGCATGGAATTTCTCGGTTGCCCTACATTACAAAGGTAGTGGTTTTCCATGGACTATGACTAGAATGAAAATAGGCACGTGTTACGTAGGTATTACTTTCTTCAAAGATCTAACAGATGATGAAAATAGGATGAGAACCAGCATGGCTCAAGTGTTTACTTACACTGGAGAAGGTTTGGTGATAAGAGGAGACAGATTTGAATGGGACAAACGTCAGGATCGTTCTCCTCATCTAAATGAAAAAGGAGCAGAAGAATTATTGAAGAAAGCAATTGAACTGTACACAAACAGGATGGGTCAACCTCCACTTCGTGTAGTTGTGCATAAATCATCAAAATACTGGGAGGAAGAAAAAAGAGGGTTTGAAAGTGCGTTAAAAGAAACCAAGATGCATGATCTAGTTGCTATTGGTGAACGCGATATACGCTTTTTTAGATACGGTCAATTTCCTCCTTTACGAGGTACTGTAATACATCTTGGTAAAACTAATTATCTGTTATACACTAGAGGGTTTACACCTTATCTCAGAACATATCCTGGAGCACATGTTCCATTACCACTAGATATTTTGGAACATTACGGAGACTCGTCACCTGATGTGGTTCTTACTGAGATACTTGCACTAAGTAAAATGAATTGGAACAGCGCAGATTTTAGTCTTGCAAAACCAATAACATTGTTGTTTTCTAGAAAAGTTGGGGAGGTCATGGCAAGTCTACCAGCATCAGTGAATCCAAGACATGAATATCTGTATTACATGTAATCTACTAGTGAAAATGAGTGAACTCAGTTAAGACATGAATTCAAAATAAAAATTGGGACACTGCTTTGCAGGAGAATTTTCTAGTATCAAAGTATATTCTAAAGTAGATATTTTTTAAAAAGAAATGAAGAGAATAATTCTATATAAAATATGGAAATCTTACAGAATTAGAAAAGAGCAAGTCAGATTCTAAGAAAGCAAGTGTCAAAGAAAAGATACGTGTCTACAACAGGAACCTGAGGCGGGCATCAGAAAGGTCTAGAATGAGAATGAAGAATTGTAAAAGAATAGTTTGAGTGGAGAAGATTTTGATTGTGTGAGAGTTGTATTGTGTAGTAAGGGATGGTGTGTATAATAATAAGGTGCAGTTTTGTGCAGTTTGAGTAGTTTCGTGCAGTTTCATGTATCTACTCTGCTAGGCCTGATTTGATATTACAGAATTCTGTAACAGTTTCCAAAATACTAAAGCATTTTTCAAAAAAACTATAGCATCCTGACAAAAAGACTAGAGTCTTGGTTACAGGCATTACAGAATTCTGTAACGGTCTCAAAAGAATTTGCAAACCAGCTGGCGCCAATGTAAAATGGTAGGTGACAACATGGTTACCACGTGCAATCCTTCTCTAACAGATGCTTGAGATTATTCCTTACACTGACATCATTACTTGATTTGCCTTTCGGTTTCTGGGTTGGCGCATTGTCTTTCATGATATCTTTCCCATCCTGGCTCTTTGAGAGTATCACCCTTCCTCCCTCAAGTGTTACATACAAGACTGAACCCTTTGCGATACCAATCTCTTTTGAGATCTTGGATGGTATGTTGATGTAGACCGACTTTTTTATTGCTCCCACCTTCCGCTTGTATATTCCTGTCATGTATCACACCAGAAAAAGATTCCAAGTCTTGGCATTTTCAAAATACAAAGTGCCATCTCAGACCATCGCTCCAAAACCTGCAAGGACGGATGCAAACTCTTCCTGCAGTATCCTGCCTGACGACTCGTCATCTTTTGCAAGCATCACAGGAGTTGATACCCCGGTCCATTCTGAGAGTCCATCTTGCTCTATGATGCATGCCCACCTCCTGCCATTCTTCCTGTTTGTAACAAACACTATCAACGGCATCTGAAGTTTTTTTGCAAGAATAATTTCTGGCTCGACGTCCTTTGTAGATATCCTCCTCTGCATCCTCTTTGGCTCGTCGTATAGCGTGTATGCCTTGTTGGAACCAATTGCAACTATTTCGTTGTCCTTTCGCAGTATATAGTCGGCCTCACCCGCACCATGACTTTCCTTGATGTCAAATCCTATGCTTTTCAGATAGTCGGCCATTTTGTGCTGTTCTTCTATTCCGATTGTACGGTTTGCCATACCGTCCTGAGGTGTAAGAATTGTATTGATTTCTTGGTCTTGAGATTGTTGTATCTTCTGTCCTTGCTGTTGCATGATGGAATCCAGTGCCTCTGCTTTTGTTTCTGCTATTGCAATCTTTTCATCATATTTGTTGCAAAGAGATATCAACTCAAAAGATAGACCGTTAAAGTCCTTGTGCTCTTTTCGTAGCTCGTCTAATTCCTGCAACATCCCCTTGTTTACGGATACCAGACTTGCATTTGAAGCCGTATTTTGTACAAATGCATCTTTGAGAAGTTGGAATCCTGATGCAATCTTGTATACCTCCTGATCAAAGTGTATAGTATAGCCTTTCATCTTTTCATCAAGTATCTCTTTTGTTCTTGTCTCTACTTTGATTGCATGCTCTTGCAGTTTTGGTTCCATGATTATCCATGCTTGCTCTGTTACATTCAATATGTCATGACATACCCCAGAGCCTTCTTGTCTTGCTATCTCTTCTCCAAATCTTACCATCTTCAATGAAATAAAATAAGAAATGCCTGCAAACAATACCAAGGCAATAGCACCATAACTTGCAGACTGGCTAAAATCAAAACTTGTCTGTACTCCTGCAGCTTGCAATAATGTATAAAACAAGAAGCATAACGGAAAGATGCCTGTTATTGGGGCAACTATTTTTATCAAAGCTCGTACAGTTCCACTAGAAGATCTGTCTTTGAGGGCTCCTGCCAGGACTGGAATTGATATGATTGATGATACCAGTACAAGATCGAGGATCATTTTCTTTACGAGTCAAAGAGTATTCTGCGTACTTTGGACTGGTAGCTGACAAGCATCATTTTGAACTCTGATATGTCATTATCAATCTGTACCATCTTTGCTTTTATTTCCTGCAGGTTGTCTTCATCAGTTGATGCTAGGATATCATTTGATGTATCTGAAAGAATATCGAACTGGCTATGTTTTACTTGTAATGTCACAATATACAATGTGTATTCTAATATTTAAATATATACAATGTATATTGGTATCTGACCATGAATAGATATGCCCAGATTCTGCAACTCTGCATAGGCGGATGTCCACAATGGAAGATCTCAGAGATGCTGAATTGGAAGGAAGGTGCAACTGGTACCATGATGAAGCGAATGTTATCCAAGAAACTAGTCATAAAGACTGATCTGGGAATGTACAAGACAAGCAAGCTAGGTCTTGCATACTTTCTCACTGAATTGGCAGATTGGAAACCCTTGGAATATTATTGGCTGGATTTGGCTGCAATAAATTTAATCGAGAAAAAAAATTTTGGCAAGGACAGGGAAAAATGGATTCCATTTTTTGTCGAACCCTATGAGAAAAGACAAGATAGGAAAGATTTGACATGGCTGCTCAAACTGGTATGTGATGAAATGTTAAACCACTGTGTAAAATTCTCTAATATTGATGTGCATCATCCAGATGCATCCGATTTATTTCGCAGAGCCGTCATACTTGCAGCAGGTGGCAAAATGCCTGCTTTTTTTGGTACCATATTGAAACAAAAAATAGAACATGGAAACTTTGACTATATCACTACAATCCGGAACATATGCAAAGATAATACCATTGATGAAAAGACTGTATTTGACTTTCTCTTTCTTTTTGCATTATCTCCAGATAATCGTGTTCGAAAAATGGTCAACATACCATTTAGTTATAGAATTCTTGTATGAGATATTTCCACGTATGAAACTTGATTGCAATATGATGAAATATTTTTTACGGTATGCCAGGGCGTGACTGGCGGCAATTATATTGCAAGTTAGTGATGCACCGAATCATTGTAACGTTAGATTTTAAAATACAAAATATTTTGTTATATTACATCAAACAGATATCTTGCGCTCTATCATTTGCTTTAGGTCACTGTAATTCTTCTCAATCCTCTCTAGCCTGTCTTGCAGGTTGATATTATCCCGCTCAATCTCTCCTACTTTTTTATCTGATGTTACAATCTGCTGTTCGAGCTTATTTTTGAGATCACTTGCCTCCGAGACGGTCAGGTATTGTACTGTTTTTAAATACTCTTCAAGAAGGTAATGCTCAGATGGTTTGTAATAATTTTCAGCGTGTCCCATTAGTTTCTCAACATCAATTGTTTTCAGAGCGCGTTCCGCATTTGTCTTGAAGTACTTGCGAAAACCATGGATCTGCTTGAACTCGTAATTCACTCCAATCCTTGACTCCCTAATCTTCATTTTCTTGAGAAACTCACCCATCTGGTTTGCAATAGACTTTGAGCTTAGAGGTTTTGCTATTGCTGGATCCTCCATTTTCTGCTTGCGGTACTTGTTATTGTCCCATGTATCTCGTATAAGGGGTGAGGACGATGTTACCTTCTCTCCTACTGACTCGCGAAGCTTTCTGTATTGGAGCAATGTGTTATAACATTCTGGTGTGACAAAAGTATGGTATTGTTCCCTGTATCCATGATATGCCACAAGCTTGGCTGCAACTATGTTTCCTTTCTGAGTTATTGGAGTTATATTGCCCCAGACAAGCCCGTCAAATGCCCCCACCCTTATTCCAGAACTACAACATAAGAGAACAATACACTTTGTCCTAATATCTGCAAGCTCAAGTATCATCCTGATCTCATCTATAGTTGGAGCCCTGTCGCTTCCAGTCTTTTTTGCATGCGGGATTATCTTTGCAATCTTGGACCAGTTTATTTTATCAACATCATTCATCTCAAAAAAGTGCTTTAGGGAATCACGAAACTGGTGTAATGTGGAACCGCTTACCTCCTTTCTTCTTGCCTCGATATAATCAATAAAAACATCCTGAAACCACTTGGCATTTTTTCTAGTCTTGGATTCCAGCTCATCAGGAGTACACTTGCAGAAATCCAAAAACTGTGAAAGCTTTTTGCAGTATGATTCCTTGGTGGAATCACTGTGAAATCCTTTCATGAAATTCTCAATTGACTTGCCTTCCAGATTCACTGGATACTATACACCGTCTAAATATATAGACTTTCCACCCGAATTGTAATGCGGGAGGTGGGATTCGAACCCACGAACTCCTAAAAGACAGGGTCCTAAGCCCTGCGCCTTTGACCAGGCTTGGCAACTCCCGCATGCACCATGACTTTTAAGACAAATTTATCTATTGTTGA
>JAJPGX010000025.1 GCA_021325595.1 Nitrososphaerota archaeon
AAAAGACAGGATTACTACAAATCTTCCAAATCCAAATGATAGGTCCATTTAGAACCTAAAATACAGCCAATCTTTGCGAACTTTAATTATAAATAATGGTTGTCTTTCCCAATGATTGGAGAAATTATTTGGAATATTTAGTCATGCTACCCGGACCAACAAATGTTCCGGAACGAGTAACTCGAGCAATGTTTACTCATATGATAAATCATAGAAGCAAAGATTTTGTTAAATTATACACAGACGTTGTTGAAAAAACTCAAAAAGTTTTTGATACAACAAGTGATGTAGTCGCACTTTCTGCATCTGGTACAGGTGCAGTTGAGGCTTCTGTTGTAAACATGATAAAAAAAGGCGACAAAGTAATAATTCCAGTCAATGGAGAATTTAGCAGTAGACTTGCAACCATGCTAGAATGGGCTGGTGCCAACGTAATACGACTAACAACTCCTTTTGGACAAAATGCAACTTTTGATCAAGTAAAGGAGGCCTTTGACAACAACAAGGATGTCAAGGCATTCTACGTAGTATGGAACGAGACTTCAACTGGCACAATGGTCAAGTATCTTGACAAGATTTCAGCCCTTACATCAAGAAACGACTCTTTCTTTGTAGTTGATGGCGTCTCAATTGTTGGTGGAGAAGAACTTCACATGGACAAATGGGGCATTGATGTTTGTGTTACAGGTTCGCAGAAAGCACTGGCTGCCCCACCCGGAATATCTCCAATAGCAGTAAGTCCAAAAGCAAAAAAGCACATGATTGCAAATCCGCCTCCAACATTTTACTTTAACATGGCAAGATACTTCAAGTACTATGACGAAAACAAGGAGACCCCATTTACTCCAGCAATTCCATTGTTGTATGCATACAAAGAGGCACTTGACATGATTTTAGAAGAGGGTATGGATAACAGAATTAAAAGACACAGAATCTGCTCTGATGCATTATACAGTGGATTGAGTGCTATTGGCCTTACACCGTTTGCAAAAGAAGATGCCCGCTCTACAGTTGTTATTGCACTAAACTATTTGCAAGGACTAGATGATAAGACATTTAGAGGAACGCTCTCTGAAAAATTCAGAGTTCTTGTTGCAGGAGGCTTTGGCGAACTCAAAGGAAAAGTTTTCCGAGTTGGATGTATGGGCGAAGTTCACAAATATCATGTAATGAGAACAATCTCAGCTGTTGCATCAACACTTGATATGATGGGATACAAGACAAACCCCGAAGCACTCAAAGTAGCTGAAGAGAAATTAAAGTCATTATAATTCCGTGTTAACTTAATATAAGGAACTTGAAGGATCGATGACGTTGGCTTTCCAAAAAGGCACCTTGATTTTGGTAGACTATACTGCAAAGATCAAAGATACCAATGAGGTATTTGAAACCACAAAAGAAGCAGATGCTAAATCAAATTCAATTTATGATGCAAATATCAAATATCAACCAAGACTTGTTGCAGTAGGAGAATCTTGGGTACTCAAAGGATTTGATGATGCACTTACAAATGCCACAGTAGGTAACAACCTAACAATTGAGGTTCCACCAGAGAAAGGATTTGGTGTGCGAGATTCTGGAAAAGTTCGCATGATTCCTTTGAGAAAACTAGGTGAAGATGCGGAGAAGGTAACAGTTGGTGATACTATTGAAATTGACAACAGAACAGGAATTATCAGATTCATCGGTTCAGGAAGAGTACAAGTTGATTTTAATCACAGATTTGCGGGAAAAACTATTCTTTATGAAGCAAATGTCATAAAATCACTTGACACAGATCAAGACAAGATAATGGGATTGATAAAACGATGGTTGCCACTTGAAGAATCAAAGATCAAGTTTGAGATTAAAGGAACCGAAGTTGAAATCAATCTTCCAGAAGAAGTATTCAGAATCGATGTATTGCAAAGCATAAAAAGAACAACTGCAAATGACATTTTCAAATATACTAAACTAGAGAAAGTCAGCTATATTGAAAGCTACACAAAGCCAAAGCAAGACAAGCCACAACCAAAACCCGCAGAACAAAAAGCTGCAGAACAGCCAGCACAACCAAAGGCTGCCTAGTTACAGAACTCCAGTACTTTTTGCAAGCGCAAGAGCTTTTTCTTCATCCATTTTTACCTGACTTAAAATAGTGTATCTCTCAGGTCGCAATGACTGTGCAATAGTAAGCGCTCTTGCAAGAATTTCTGGCTCAAGGCCAATCTCTTTTGCGCTAGTTGGTGCCCCAACATTTTTTAGCATCTTGACTATTTTTTTCCAGTCCTGGCCTTGGAGTTTTGCAATAAGTATGGCACCAATGCCGCATTTTTCTCCATGCAAGCCAATCCCAGGTTTGATATAATCAACAGCATGCGAAAAAAGGTGTTCTGCACCAGAACATGGTCTGCTGCTTCCTGCAATACATGCAGCAACACCTGAGCTGATCAATGCCTCAACTATCATCCTAACATCTGGTTTTTTCTTAAATCCTTCAGAGTTGTCAATGACAATCTTTGCACTCATCGAGGCCAAGTTTGCAGCATATGTTCCAAAATACTCACCAGTCTTGTCTCTGGCAAGCTCCCAGTCTCGTACTGCAGTAACTTTTGCCATAAGATCGCCACATCCACTGGCCAAAAGCCTTCTTGGAGCTCTGTTTAGAATCTGAATGTCTACAAATACACCTAGCGGCGCAGTTGCAATAATAGAGTATGGCTTGTCCCCACGCAAGGAAACAAATGGACTTGCAATACCGTCATGTGAAGCAGATGTTGGTATGCTTACAAACGGTTTTTTTAACGTAAATGCAATCATTTTTGCAATATCAACAGAGCGTCCTCCACCTATTCCTACAATGAGATCGGTCTTGTCTTTCTTTATTTCAACAAGAGTCTTTTGTGCAGAGTCTACATCATTGCTTATGCTTCGATGCCAGACATGTTTTATCTTTGAATCAGAAAGGGAATGAACTACTTTTTCATATGTTATCTTTCTTACCCTATCGCCTGATACAAGTGAAACTTTTTTTGGGTTTGATAGTCCTACTAGGAAATTTCCTATGTCCTTGATGTTGTTCTCACCAATGACTATCTTTCTTGGTAGCTCCATTACGTGAGAAGCCATGGTTTTCACTTGGAACTTGGTTATTTATCAATATCCAATATCAATACAAAGTTATTTAAAGCGGTCCCATCCTACCGAAAGTATCTCTAGTTAAGGAGAATGTTATTTGTCAGACTATATTGAACAACACACATACCATGGAACAACTACAGTAGGAATTGCCTGTACTAATGGAGTAGTACTATGCGCAGATATGCGAGCAAGTGCAGGATACTTTATTGCAAATAATAATACAATGAAGATTCAAAAAATTGACAGACATGCAGGCATGACAATAGCTGGAGGTGTAGCTGACGCACAAAATGTTACAGATATGCTAAGATATCATTGCAACATACATCGAATAGAAAAACAAGAATATCTTCCAATCAAATCCATTGCAAGACTTGCGTCATTGATATTCTTCCAAAATAGATACTATCCATTTATCGCAGATATACTAGTTGGCGGGCATGACAAACAGGGTCCAGCACTTTACAATATCGATATGTTTGGCTCACTTGACAAAAAGAATTACGTAACAACAGGGAGTGGGTCTCCAGTAGCATACGGTCTATTGGAAAGTGAATATAGGGATGGACTTACCGTTGAAGAGGGAAAAGTAATAGCTCTTCGAGCAGTAAAAGCTGCAATTGTACGAAACATTGGCACAGGAGATGGTATCAATGTCGCAATTATCGACAAAGATGGATATCGTCTCTTGACAAAAGAACAGAAGAAAGCCATTATTCCGCTTTAGTGATTTAATGCAAAGAAAACAAGCACAAAAAGAATTATCTCCAGCCCAAAATATAATGGGAACAATACTGCAAAGTATTCCAAAAGAAGCTGATGTTACTAAGATAGATTATGAGGGACCACGCATCGCCATATACACAAAGAATCCAAAATATCTAATGGAACACAACGAAGTAATTTCAAACATGGTAAACATCATCAAAAAAAGAATTGTTGTTAGAACAGAAGAATCAATTAGAAAAAACGAGGAAGAGTCACGACAAATTCTAACTCAAATGCTTCCAAAAGACGCCGATCTTCGAGGTACATTCTTTGATACCGCAACAGGTGAAATGACAGTTGAAGTAAAGCGACCTTGGCTTCTCAATAACACTGAAGCTTTTAGTTTACCAGAATTAGTATCTATGACAGGATGGAGAGTAAGAATAAGAAAAGCAACCACAATCCAGTCTTCTACAATTCAAACTATCAACTATAACCTTAAGATATCATCTACAGAGCGAAGCAAGCATCTAAGACAAGTCGGTGAGGAAATATTCAGACCAAAACTCTCCGAAGATGCCGAAGTGTCCCTGATTACATTGGGCGGCTTTAGCCAGGTAGGAAGGTCATGTATGCTTCTTACCACACATGAAAGCAAGGTACTCATAGATTGTGGATTAAATCCAGGAGCACGAAACCCAATGGAGGCATATCCTCGCCTTGATTGGGCAAATATTACGCTCGATGAGCTAGACGCGGTGGTAATCAGTCACGCACACTTGGATCATACAGGTTTCCTTCCAGCGCTATTCAAGTATGGATACAAGGGCCCCGTCTACTGCACCGAACCTACCCTTCCTATGATGAGCCTGATTCAACTTGATGCCATAAAGGTGGCTGCTGCACAAGGCAAGGTTCCATTGTATTCTGAGCGTGACGTAAAACAAGTCATGAAACAGACCATTCCATTATCGTATGGCACGGTTACTGATATCTCACCAGACATCAAACTGGTATTTTCCAACGCAGGACACATCTTAGGTTCTGCAAGCTGTCATTTCCATATAGGAAACGGTAATCATAATTTTGTTTACACAGGCGATCTAAAATACGGCAAATCAATGCTCTTTGAGAGTGCTTCTTGGAATTTCCCAAGAGTTGAGACACTTTTGATAGAGAGTACTTATGGTGCAAAAGAAGACATTCAAGCATCTAGAGAAGAGGTAGAGGCTGCATTTATCAAATCAGTAAATGAGACACTCCGAAATGGAGGTAAAGTGTTGATTCCAATTCCAGCAGTTGGTCGTGCACAAGAACTAATGATGGTAATGGATCAATACATGAAACAAGGTCAGCTAATGGAAGCTCCCGTATTTACAGAAGGAATGATATCCGAAGCAACAGCAATTCATGAAGCTTATCCAGAATACCTAGCGCGTGAGCTAAGACAAAAAATACTTGAAACAGATGACAATCCATTTGATTCTGAATATTTCACAAATATTGAACATGCAGATGCAAGAGAAGAACCACTGCGCGAAGGACCATGTATTATTATGGCAACTTCTGGCATGTTAGAAGGAGGTCCAGTACTGGAATATTTCAAAAATATCGCACCTGTACAAAAAAACAAGATCCTATTCGTCTCATATCAAGTAAATGGAACTTTGGGCAGAAGAGTTCTTGATGGCTCAAGGCAAGTTTCAGTGGTAGGAAAAGATGGAAAAATTGAAGTAATCAACATTAATTGTTCAACAGAAAAACTTGATGGATTTTCAGGTCACAGTGATTATAATCAATTAATGTCATATGTACACAGACTCAGACCAAAGCTTAGAAGAGTTATTGTCAATCACGGTGAAAGAAGAAAATGTGAAAACTTGGCAAGCTCAATTCATAGAATGTTTAGAATAATGACAACTTGTCCTCAAGTTCAAGAAGGAATACGACTACTTTAGATCGTATTCAGCTCGCCAGATCTTTACCCCAGCTGGAGTAACAATAATTCTTTCCTCACCAAGTCTTGCTATGTCAGCATCGGCATTTTTTGCAATGTTGTAGATTTCTTCTACTACCTTTCGTAGCTCATCTACATTTTTTTGTGCAAGTGGTGTTACCCTAAGTACTAGGATCATTCCTTTCTTAATGTCCTCTTTTACAGCATGGATATCGCTATAGTCTCGCAATGTTAATGCCTTAAGGTAGGTTGGAGCCTTTTGTGTCTGCATACAATTGTAATCGATCTACGCCCTCAAAAAGGCTTTCTAGTCAATTGCAATTCACAGACTAGCTTGTGCGACTAAATTCTATATTGTAGGTACTCTGGCTCGCTTATCTGTAACACAGAAATCTCTGTTTTTGTATTGTCCTTCTCTAATATCACAATACCCTGTTGGTCTTTTGGGGCATCAGAATATCGCAAAGTAATAGCTGCAGCTAACTTGAGATTATGTTCAATGTCTTGTCCACGTAACAATGAAATTGGTCCGACATGATCTTTTGTTTCAAATAAAACATCTCCAGGTAATGCAAGAGCTTTTAGCATTTCATTTTCATCTTGGTTTCTACCAACAATGAATTTTGTTTTTTGATCAAATCTAAAATGTCTCCCAATTTTCAGTAGATCGATGTCGTTTGTTGTTGGAGTTTCTATATGATTAAAAAGATCTTTTGCCCGTATAGCAAATTTTGGATCGGTGAGTAAACAACCTCCTCCTGCATTTGGAGGATTTTCAAAACCAAATTCTTTTGCCAATCTCATCTGCTCTTTTCTTGTCCTACCTCTAATCATGCCGAGATCTTCTCTTTTTATCAAACCATCTACTTCTGGTTGTGTAGCCGGCAGCAATCTGCCAGAAAGAGGTCTCACTATTTTGCCTTCAAGGCCCGACTCTTTTTCTATTGTTCGTAATGCCGGCCCATGTTGACTCATCGGTCTTTGGCCAAGAACCTCACCTGATATGATAAAATCTGCACCAATATTTTCCATAACTTGCTTTCCTGCTTTGAACATCATGACTCTGCAATCAATACATGGATTCATCCCAGAACCAAATCCATGTTTTGGATTTTTTAACATCTCTATGTATTCATCTCCCAGATATACTGTTTTGAGATCTACTCCTAACATGTCGGCTGTTTCTCTTATTTCAAATCCACAACCTCTACCACAATCAAAATCACAAAATGGAGTCTTTATTGCAACAGCTGTAACATCAAATCCTTGATTTTGCATCATTTTTACAGCTAGTCTACTATCTAATCCACCTGAAAGTAATGCTACAACCTTCTTTTTTTCTTCCACGAAACCAGAAGATCGCTGTCTTATATCTAAACCTTCCAGCAAATATAAAATAGTAAAAGATGTCTCGAGTTGTTGTATTGCAACAACGTAGAAAAAATCTACTAAAATATTGTAACAATATTGGCTGTGACGCACTTGTTGTATTCGAGCCTGAAAATCTGTTTTACATGACAGGTTTTTGGGGTGAAGCAGTAGGTATACTGGACAAGGATGGATGTACAATAATATCTCCTGAACTAGAGATGAGCAGGGCCAAAGAAGACTCGATTAATTGTCATATAGTCAAATCCGAGCGTGGAAAGGGCTCCATTGGAATGATAGCAAGGTTGCTTGAAGGCAAAAAAGTGTGCACAGACAGTGATAGCTATGGAATTATTGAAACGCTAAAAAGATCATTACCTGTGGTCAAGTCAGATACCAATCCATTTTACCGTGCAAGGGAGGTAAAGGATTCAAATGAAATAATCCTTCTCAAAAAAGCTTCATCTGTACTTGATAAGATGTATGAGTTATGTCTTGGAGAAATAAGAGTAGGAAAGTCAGAAGCTGAACTACAGACTATCTTAATGTCTTATGCAATGGAACAAGGCATGTTTGCTACAGGTTACAGATCCACACTGAATCCTCTGATCATCGCAAGCGGTACCAATAGTGCACTACCACATGCACAGGTAACCAATAGAAAATTCAAGAATGGCGATATGATAGTAGTTGATCTTACGCTACGATACAAAGGATATGTATCTGATGCAACTCGTACATTTGGTCTTGGAAAGATATCTAGCACAGCAAAAAAAGTCTATGAAATTGTGCGACAGTCACAAGAGGCAGGACTAGATGCAGTAAAACCAAATGTTTCTTGTAAATCAGTAGATGATGCATGTAGAAAAATAATAGACAAAAAAGGATATGGAAAGTATTTCATACATTCTACTGGTCATGGCATAGGACTTGAGGTACATGAACTACCAAATCTTGGTCCCTCAAGCAAAGCAATTCTAACAAAGAATATGGCAGTAACTGTAGAGCCTGGAATTTATCTACCAACAAAGTTTGGAGTAAGAATTGAAGACTCGGTAATTGTAGGAAACAAAGTAGATGTGATGCACAAGTTCACAAAAGAATTAATTGTTATCTAATTACTTTTCTTGAAAAAATTATTACTGAGGTTAGTGCTATGACAAGTACCAAGACAGAAGTAGGAAATTCTGGAACAACATGTGTACCATAGATAGATATCTGGCTAGTTCCTGCAGGAATATCGATAGTAAGAGCTCTCATGTCAATAGTTTTCGTTTCAGTAAACTTGAGGATCTGTTTGTCTGCAGTAACCAAGTAAAGGTCATCTGTACCATCAGATTTTTTGGCATCAATTAACTCTCGAGGTAGATTCAAAGATAATGTACCATCAGAACTTGATTGCATCTGTACCTGTAATGAAAATGTGCTTGGATCGACACTTATTCCCGTCACTTTTCCACCAATGATGTTGTAATTTACAGAATAACTTGTTCCTGTAATACTCATCAATCCACCAGATGACTGGATTGGTGGCGGAGGAGGTGTATTTTGGACCAGGGTAATTGAAGCCTCTGCAGATGGATTTCCAGTACCTACTGAATTGATAGATGAAACTCTATACGTGTAGGTTCCAACAGCAAGTCCAGTGTGCAAATATGAATTGGTGACACCTGTGTTTGAAATCAATGTATTCCAAATACCCGTGCCTATCTTGTACTCTATTTTGTATCCAGTGACAGATGGTTTGCCATTATTTGATGGGGAAACCCATGATATTTGTACGCTAGTTGGAGAAGCTTTTGTAACATTTAGTCCAGTTGGAGGATCTGGTAGTGCAGGAGATGGCGTTGTGGTAGTTGTTCCAGTACCAGATGTAGTGCCAGATGGTGGAGCTGAAGTACTGGTTGGTGTTGCAGAAACTTCAGAGGATGGGTTACTCTCTCCCCCACCTGTATAAAGCGCAATAACAACAAAAGTGTACGTTTTTCCAGTTACCAAATTCTTAATTTGGTAGCTTGTTGTCTGACCTGTATTTTCTACTATTGAATCAAAAGTACCTGAAGAAAACTTTTGATCAATTCTATATCCACCAATTGGCTGCCCATAAGTCTGCGATGGTGCAATCCATGAAAGATCTATCTCGGTCGGTGATACTGCAACAGCAGTTACTCCTGTCGGTGTTAATGTTTGTGCTGGTGTGGCAGAAGCTTCATTTGAAGGTCCACTTGTTCCAATTGAATTAATTGCAGATACACGGTATGTGTAAGTTGTCCCAGTAATCAATCCAGTATTAACATATGAGGTAGATGTGGTTCCTGTATTTGCAACAATAACTGTATATGCACCACTTCCTATCTTTGCTTCTATTTTGTAACCCATAATTGGTGAGCCACCATCACTTGATGGAGTTGTCCATGACAAACTGATACTTGTTGGAGAAGCTGGGTTTGCGGTAAGTCCTGCTGGTGGATATGGCGCTGTACTTACTTGAGTTGGTACTGCAGAGGCTGTATTGGAGCCATTACTGGTTCCTACAGAATTAATGGCAAAAACTTGATAGTTGTAAGTATGACCTGAAGATAATCCGGTGTGCGAGTAAGCTGTAGCTGTTGTACCTGTGTTTTGTATCAGAATAGTAAAGCTTCCCGAATCAATACTATACTGAATCTTGTATCCTGTAACAGGATAACCTCCATTGCTTGTGGGTGAATTCCATGCTAGATTAACTTGGGTTCCAGATGATGCCGTAGCTACAAGTCCAGTTGGTGGATTTGGAGGTATGTTCTTTGGTGGAGCTGAAGTACTGGTTGGTGTTGCTACTGACTCTGGCGATGGGTTTCCTGTGCCAATAGCATTGATTGCAGATACTCTAAAGATGTATGTAGTACCTGTATTCAGGCTTGTAACGTTATACTTGGTTACATTACCTGGTGTAATACTAGGCCAGCTTGAATAGGTAGTAGTCGGTGTCTTATACTCTATCTTGTAACCTGTAATCGCAGAACTTCCATTGTGTTGTGGTGGATTCCATGATAAGTTTACGGTGGTAGGAGCTATTGGTATTGCATTAAACCCAGTTGGTGGATCTGGTACTGTTGCAGCATGTGCATCATGCATAACTAGAAACAAACTTGATGATAAAATTATTGTAATTATCAAAAATCCATTTTTCAATTATTCTTTCAACCCCACACTAGAGTTTTTATGGATTGCTGATAAATTGTATGAAAAAGATTATTGATTTATTGATAAAAATACTGTATGTTTGAAGACCTATTCAAGACTAGACCATTTTCAACGAGCGTTATGAGTTTGAATTCTTTTTTCAATCTCATTTCTGATAAATCTTGCAATTTTAGATTTATCCTTCCGTCCTGATTCAATTGATTTTTTTGAATCTATAATAATTACATTATTTTTGTTCGAGTTCTGTTTGTATTCTAGTCCAATGTCGTTAGCAACAATCATATCTGCTCTTGATTCTATCATTTTCTTTCTAGAAGATTGAATCAAAGCTTGTCTTGATACATTAGTTTCTGCTTTGAATCCAACAAGAAAAACATCCTTCTGTATCTTCTTAATTTCATTTATCATCTTAGGAACCCTCTTTAATTTCAGATTTAGATTTGGAAGATAACTTTTGATCTTGATTTTACTAGGTTTCTCTGGTGTATAATCAGATACCGCTGCAGCAAGTATCACAATATCAAACTTTTGCTTCATTTCTTTTTTCAAGGCATCTCTCATTTCATTACTAGTTTCAACTCTGATTATTTTGGCACCTTTAGGAGGTAATTCTGTTCCAGGACCATAGATCAGAGTTACCTTTGAACCAGCTGAGACAAATTCAGATGCAAGCAAAACGCCAGTCCTGCCCGTACTTTGATTCGTGATTACTCGTACAGGATCGATATATTCTACAGTAGGTCCTGCGGTAATCAAGATCTTCTTTCCTCTGAGTATTTGTGAGACACCAAACTTTTTGAGAACAAAATCTAACACCTCTTCTGGTTCTGCAGCTTTTGCTTTGTCTTCTACAAATTGTGGAGAGATAAAATCAACCTTGTCTTTTAGAAATTCTATATTTTTTACCACAGAGGGATTCTCATACATTGCCTGATGCATTGCAAGTGAGATAACAATCGGAATTTTTGAACCAAATCCTACACTCAAAACTGTTGATATCGGAGTATCATCTATACCGTTTGCCAATTTCCCAAGTGTATTTGCAGTACATGGATAAACTACAATCAAATCAGATTGTTTATAGTCAGCTACTTTGATGTGCTCTAAATCTCCAGTTAGTTTTGTTATGACCTCGTTTCCTGTTGCCCACTTGAAATAACTTGGCTTAATCAAATCAGTTGCTGCATTGCTTGTAACACAGATAACATTGGCACCATGTCGCATAAACAATCTTGCTAATTCTATTGCCTTGTATGCAGCAACGCTACCTGTTATACATAATACGATCTTTTTTCCTGCAAGCTCAGTGCCATCAGAGCTAACAATGTCAAGTGAAGGATGTTCACCCAATTTCCTTTCTCAACCTTTCAAGCTCGGTTTTGTCCATTGAAAAAGAATGCTCAGTTCCAGGAAATTTACCTGCTATTACATCGCTTTTGTATAGTTCAACTGCCTTTACAATCTCTGATGATAATTCAAGGTATCTTTTGACAAATTTTGGTTTTAGTTTTTCATAAAGACCCAAAATATCATGTATTACAAGAACCTGTCCATCACAATCAGGACCAGAACCAATCCCAATTGTTGGAATATGAATTGAGCTTGAAATTATTTTTGATACCTCTTTTGTTACCATCTCAAGTGTTATGCTAAAGACGCCAGCTTCTTCTAATGTCTTAGCACTCTCAACTAGTCTTAATGCAGCATCTTTTGTCTTTGCTTGCACCTTATAGCCTTCCTGTAATGTACTTGTTTGAGGTTGGAATCCAATATGGCCCATCACAGGTATGCCGATATCAACAATTGCGTGTACGGTGTCTTTAATCTCAGTTCCTCCTTCTAGTTTTACAGCATCTGCACCAGCTTTTACAAGCCTTCCAGCATTTTCAATTGCCTGTGATTTGCTTGACTGATACGACATAAATGGCATGTCTGCTACAACCAATGCATTCTGTCTTCCTCTTGATACTGCTTCTGTAAAAAGGCACATCTGTTCCATTGTAACAGGAATTGTATTTTCATATCCTAACATTACCATTCCGGCACTATCGCCTACTAACATAATGTCAACTCCTGCCTTATCACAAAGTTGTGCTGTAGTGTAATCATAAGCTGTAACAACAGTAATTTTTTTAGAATTTTTCATCAATAAAATATCTCTAACAGATTTAGGCATGAGACATTCTCCTCAAGTTTTTCTTTATTTCAAGAATTGATTCTTCCAAGTTTTTCTTGTTATCAAATTTGATCTTTTTTGTAAAATCTTCCCTTGAATATTTTTTGCAAGTATTAATCAAAACCTTCATTCCACGAATTACATTATCCACAATTGTGATATCAGCAGTCTGTGCAGTACGTGACATTGGGTTTAGATCAAATGTTATTATTTTTTTCCCAAATTTTTTGAGTGCAATTGTACGGTCGCCGTCTTCTAGTGGTACTAGCACAACATCTGCAGAAAATATTCCTCGACTATCTACTATTCTTCTTGCACTATCAAGATTGGGGATTCTTTTTGAAAATTTTGCGTTTATTCCAAATATCTCCTTAGCACCGTTTTTCTTCAGTACACGTGCTATTGCCTTTTTTCGCTTTTCACTTGCATAAAACAAGTTTACCTCTATTTTTGCTCCTGTTATCTTGGATAACTCAACTATTTCTTTTGCACAAAGGGCTGCAAAATTGCCATTTACTGATATCACAGGATGTTCTGAAGCAAGAAGGAGTCTTGCAGAAGCCTTGATTGCCTCATGAGATGATTTTGAGGTTTTTTCACCAATTAGATAATCAAACATCTCGCCCCTCCCATGTGCAAGAAGCCCTTCCTCTACTACCAAACCGTTTTGAAAACCTCGTACAAGTTTTTCTCTGATATGCAGGGATTCAGCCCTGGGATGTGATCTTGGAATCAACACTAGGATACTCTAGCTCCACTTTTGTCAATCTGGGTCTTGATTATTATCCCATCATATTTTTTTAGAATATTGATTACATCTGATTCTTTTTGTTTTGGGACCAATGTGAATACAGTTTCACCAAACATTGCAACACCAGATTTGAATCCGTGTTTTGATAAATCATTGATCACTTGTTGCATCTTTGGTGTTATCACACTAACATATCTTGCAAATTCTAAGGACATGTCCAAAAACTCCATCTGATCTCTTGACTTTAATAATTTGGCGACCATCTTTCCTCCAAGACCATTTATCTTGGATAATTCACTCTTGATGAACTGCCTTGTTGATATCGGTGAAAAACAAATAACTATTGCAGAATAATCCGTATGAATCTTGTGTAAGCTTCCAATTCCTGGGGCACCATACTTTGTTCTGATCTCAAATCCACCATGATAAGATGACAATACAGTTCCAAGTCCTGTCTTGCAATGGATCTCAGCATTATGTGCAATTTGTCCTATTTTTGTTCTTGAAAGGTTTGCATCTAGTGCTTTGTTTAGTGCAAATGCAAGACTTAGTGCAACAGCACCACTTGAGCCCAGACCATATCCGATAGGAATTGTGGCATAATGTTCAATTTCTAAAAAATAACTTCCTTTTACAATTTTTTGAAATTCTTTTATGACATATTCTGATACCTGTGTGTTATCAGACTTGTAACCTGAAACTGTTATTCTATATCCAAACTTGTCAGAGCTTGTGACCTTTACCTTTGTAGTCACTCCTTCTTTTATTGAAAACCCAGCACCGATGGAGCCCTTCTGTTCTGATTCTTTTGGCTCTACTTCTGCCTTGAAGAATCCTGTAATATGGCCTGGAGCAAACGCTGTTGCTTGCATGATTTATTTAAATTATGGAAAAAATATAAAAATGATCATTAAATAATATAAATTGATATAAATTAACTAAATTCATTCGGCGTCTGCAAAAGATAGGAAGTAGCATATTAGTATCATTACCTATTGAGTGGGTAGCGGCAAACAAACTCGAAAAAAGTGATGAGGTTGAGCTTGAAACCGGTACTAACAGTATATCGATTACACCTACGGGAAACAGCAAGCAAGTAAAAGAAGTTGTAATAGAATACCCGGTATCAAAAAAGGAAAACATTAGTGCTGACGTTACAGGTGCGTATCTTTTAGGATATGACATAATCAAGATTAAAGGAAAGTCTACCATATCTACAGAGGATAGAGAAAAGATTCGTGGACTTATGCGTAGGCTTGTTGGAATGGAAATAGTAGACGAAGATGCATCAAATGTAAATGTACAATTTCTTTTGGATGCTACGACGCTAAGTCCTGACAAGATCCTAAAACGAATGAGCTCAATTGCACTTGGAATGTTTCGTGATACTATCAATACCTTTACTTCAAATGACAAATCAGTACTACAAACAATTTCAAGCAGAGATGATGAAATAGACAGACAGTATTTTCTTCTGGTACGGCTAATACGAAGTGCAATGGTTGACAAAAAACTGGCAACTGCCCTAAATCTTGGTAATATTGATATTCTTGATTACAGACTGGCAGCAAACTTGTTGGAAACTGCAGGTGATACCATAGTTGAGCTTGCTAATTCTATACCTGATCTAGATATTTCAAAATCAGAGATGAAAAAACTATATGATATTGCAGCTGAAATAGAAAACATCCACGAAAAATCTATTACATCATTTATTGAAAATAATAGGCTTTTAGCAATTGAAGCAATCTCGATACAAAGAAGTTATCAGAAAAAGATATCAGACATATTATCATCACTTGGTCCAAAAAAACAGGTATCAATACAGCTTCTAGACCTAGTATACACACTTGAGAAACTGGCAAGATGTTGGGGTGATGTGGCAGATTTGGTAAAACCGGTTTATTCCTCATCATAATTCTAGCACAACTTTTTAAGATGGTGTCAAAAAATTGATCTTGTAATATGAGACATCCTATACTTGCAGTTGTATTGACTATGATTACATCTACTATGGTATTACCACATGCATTTTCAGAAGATATGGCAAATGTCCAATTAGGTACAAATTTTGAGATATCTGCCAATCGGACAATATCGATACAGCCACAAGGACTTATGATACAACTGGTAAATGTGACTGATTCTAGATGTCCATCTGATGTTACATGTGTATGGGCAGGCCAAGCAAGCATAGATCTTGCTCTACAAATGAATGGAAAAAACAACCTCCTTACACTAGTAAGCTCAGCCGGAAATTCTTCTACCAAATCCGTTGGTATCTATGTCATTCATCTTGTAAAAGTAGATCCCTATCCTACAAGTAAAAAACACCTCCAACTTTCTGATTATATTATTTCATTGAAGGTTACTGCCAATTCGCCATTGAAACAATTCAAGGCAGGTATTGCTGCCAAAGATGTGACATGTATGCAAGGATATACACTTGTGATAAAATCTAACGGTGGAATACCAGCATGTGTAACACCAGAGACGGCGTCAAAACTTGCTACACGTGGTTGGACCTTGTCTGTATCGACACCATGATTTTAACAAATAATTTAAGACACCACAGATATGATTATTCTGATTTAAGATGGCAAGACTAGTAAAAAAAGATGCAACAGGACCTCTTGAGATCAAAGTAGGTGAAGAGTCAAAATGGATATGTATGTGTGGTTTAAGCAAGAACCAACCATATTGCGATGGTTCTCATAAAAAGACTGCTGGAGAACAACCAGGAAAACTATACAGATACAATGACGATGGATCAAGAACAGAGATATAGAAGAACGTTTTTTCAGCTATAGTAGAAATTATTAGAATAAATCATAAGCAATACTGAAATAAAAAAAATCACATAATAACTGAATGATAAGCATAAAGAATTTCACTTTACTGCTAGTCCTTACCATAATAGCCGGAGTGTCATTCTCGTCATCATTTGCAGATACTGAGGTAACAATTCCACTTGGAGCATCTCATTCTGAGAATCCGTATTCCTTGTCTCCTGCAGTTCTAAATGTTGGTGTGAATGAAACTATTACATGGAAAAACAATGACAACGCTATCCATACTATAACAACAGGAAAACCGCAACTAGGATATGACGGCAGAATAGACAGTAGAATAATTCAACCTGGCAAAGAATTTTCCTACCAATTCACCAAGGAGGGGGTATATGCATACTATTGCTTGTTTCATCCATGGATGACTGGATTAGTAAATGTGGGTACAGATACCACAAAAGCAAATCCTGCTATTCAAATCTCTATTTCTACTGACAAAGTATCGTATAACAATGCAGATACAATTCAGGTTTCAGGTCAAGTGTCAAAATTTATTCCAAATGAACAAGTTACAGTATGGATAACTGATGATCAAGGCAAGGGAATAACAATCTCACATGTAGAAACTGACAGTAATGTCTTTTCTACAAATATTCCGATTCATGGTGCATTATGGATTCCTGGAAATGATTACAAAGTATTTGCACAATATGGAACAAGAAGCTCAGTTGCGCTTGCAACTATCACATATGAACCACAATTATCTGTAACATCCAATACAAATTCACAATCAAATGTAACCATATATGCAAATACACAAAATAGCGTGTTATATCCACACGAACATAAAAAACTGGAAGCTAACTCCAATCAATACATTACAGTTCAAGAACAAAATAATCTTTACACTCCAATTCAGACTGTACAGATAGATGGTACAATATGGAACGGAGTGTACCAACAATTAGGTGGCGCAAAATTCCTAGTCACTGCTACACTAGGAACTAGTGATTCTGTTACTGAGTTAGTAACTATACAGATAAGAGATCCTAATGGAAAACTAGTTTATAACAATAAGGTTCAATCAGATGCGACAGGTAACTACCACACCTCATATACCGTGCCTGAAGGAGCAGCAAGCGGAACATATGGCATAGAAACTACAATCGAAACAAAACAGGGTATACTTGGAACACTAGATGCTTCTATATCCTCTAAAATGAAATCTTCATCAAGTTTTACGGTAACAAGTCCATCTGAATTTACAGTAAAAACACAGACCGGTGATCTTAATGTGCAACTAAACAGTAATTCTACTATAAGCAATTTTGAATTTAGTTCAAATGCAAAAAAGATCTCTTTTGATGTGCAAGGACAATCTGGTACAAAAGGAGTTACTACAATAACAATTCCAAAAGCACTTCTCAATGGAAATCTTCAAGTTTTCATTGATGGTAACCTACAACCTTATGATTCTGATAATGTCATTGCAACAGAAACAAGCTCAGATATTACACTTGAACTAAATTATCATCATAGCACACATACAATTGATATTGTAGGTACACAATCCGCACAAGATTATCAACCAAGCACTCAAGCTGTACCCGAGTTTAGCTCTATAGCACCCCTAGTACTGATCATGTCTATCATACTAATTGTAATATTTACAAGATTCAAATTGTATCTCTAAAAAAAGTCTGATGATTTTTCTATAATTTTCTTCTAGTAGAATTTATCAGTAAAAAACTAGAGAATCATTTATCTATTACATATATGATCATTCTTTCATGAAATTTGATGGATTGTCAAATTCTATCAAAATTTTTTCTGTGTTTTCTCTAGTCGCACTAGTTGGAACCGGTCTTATTGTTTACAATGCATATGCACAAGAAGAAAGCGTAGGAATAAAAAATGATGTCACCGTTAAACTAAATCCAAACAAATCCGAGATCGATGCCAATGCTTCTGCAAGTGCTAATGTTACTGCAAAATCAAATGAGGGTAAATCGGATGAAAGCTCTCAGGTAAAATCATCTGAAGATATGAAATCTTCTAGCGAAGTTGAATCTCACGGAGAAGCTGAATCTCATGGGCATTATGCAATGTCGTATGAAAAAATGTCTGCCAGTTCGGATGACACAATAACGATTCAAACAGAAAGACACCTCTACAAACCAGGTGACCAAGTTACTATCGAAGGTTCATTCTGGTCAAATCTTGTTTCTACTGTAGGAGGAATCAACACTGTATCAGTACAAGTTACTGACAACAATGGAACCGTAGTGTATACAGGAAAAGGACAAGTAAATGCAGAAGGAGATTATTCTGCTAGTTTTCAATTACCATCTGATGCAAAAAATGGTGCATACAAAGTTGACATTAAAGCAGATGTTAACTCGGATGTACTAAATTCACTTCCAATCAAGATGCAGGCAGGTATAGATAGTTCAACAAAATTTGTTGTCATTAGTCCAAATGCTTGGGCAGTAAAAGCTGAAGGAAAAGACTTCCAAGTAAATATTGCATCAAATTCAAGTGTTACAAACCTACACTTTGATGGACAAAATAAGAAATTGTCATTTACTGTACAAGGTGAAACTGGAACCAAAGGTGTAACTCAAGTAACTATACCAAAATCAATGCTTAGTGGTGATCTCACAGTAATGATCGATGGTCAAGCTATGGCTCAGTCTGATGTAGTTGAAACAGCAGATACTAGTGATTCTACAACACTTGAACTAAATTATCATCATAGCACACATACAATTGATATTGTAGGAACAAATTCAGTACCGGAATTTCCTCTTGCTTCGATTATTCTAGTTGCTGGTATTAGCTCATTAATTCTAGTCTATAATATAAAACCCAAACTTAGATTCTAAAATTTAACCAGAAATTTTCTGTGTTTTATAAGCCAAAACAGCACAAATTGTTTTAGAATCAACTATCTTTCCTGCAAGTATCATCTTTACCACTTTATCAAAATCAATTTTAACTACTGACATTATTTCATCATGATCTAGTTGCAAACTTCCAACTCTTTTAATTCCAGATGCCAGATAGCAATGAATTATTTCTGTATTGTATCCAATCGAAGGATAATACTTTATCAGAGGTTTCATCTTTTTTGCTGTATGGCCAGTTTCTTCTCGTAGCTCTCTATGGGCACATTTTAGAGGGCTCTCACCTCTCTCAAGCGTCCCTGCAGGAATCTCAAGTACATATCCATGAGGAAATCTATGTTGTCTCACAAGTAATACCTGTCCATTTTCAATGGCAAGTATTGCAGCAGCTCCTGGGTGTTCTATTACCTCACGTGTAACTTTGCGTTTGTTAATTGTAACTGTATAAAGATTCAATGAAAGAACTCTGCCCTTGAAGATGTTTTTTTTCATTTGATAAAATCACAATATAATATGTTATGAATGTATCTCGGATAAGAGATGTAATTTCTTTGATCTTTTTGCTTGTTCTATTGTACTTTTTACCCATTCTTGAGGTAAAGTAATTGTTTTAGGGATGAAAAGATCAACTGACAAGATATTATCTATCTCTTGAATTTTTTGTGTGATGTCATCCATCCTGTAGATATTATCAGTATGCATGAATAACACAATTTGATTCTCATGTACAAATGGCTTTTGCAAAAATGAAGATGAGAATTGTTTTTCTAGTTTAATTCGTGTGGATCTGATATCTCCTTTTACTCCAACCAAAACTGCAAACGGAATTATTTTATCCATGTGTTTTGGATTATATATTAAAGTAAATTGTATTGCTTCATCATTTTGTAGTTTCTCAAGTGAACGCGCAACAGTTTTTGTTGAGAATTTTGATCTTTTAGCAATCTCCTCAATTTTTAATCTAGGATCATCTAATAGAATATCAATTATTTCAATATCCGTTTTTGTAAGATCTGATCTTATCCCTGGATTTTTAGCCTCAAAGATGCTTAAGACTCTGACTTCACGTAACAGATTTTTTGCAAGCTCCATCTTTTTTGTAGGATCATCTCTTACTACGATACTGCATACTGTGATTCCTCCAACACATGGAACCACAAAGAAAGGTTCTCCAACCAATTTCACTTTGCCCATAATGTCATCTAGATCTTTTCCAACTACAACAAAATACAATACACTATAACCTAAAACAGGCGGTTCAATTTTTAGTGCAAATTCCTCTATGATTTTTTTATTAATCATCTTTTCAATTCGGGACTTGACTGCAACTCCTGAAATCCCAATCTCTTTTCCAATCTGTCTGTCAGGCATCCTGCAATTATTGAGTAACCGTGATAGAATCTGTATATCTAAATTGTCCATTCTTTATGTTATCTACCTTTCAATCTTATTAAAGTGAACATCTTGTATATATAATTGTCCTATTTACTAACTAAATAACAATAAACTATTAAATATCAGACTAATTCTTGATCATCGTGGATTATCGAGCGCAAATAGGTATTCGCTTTATTACTAGACGTAAAGGTAGCCTTATTGCTGCTAGCTTGGCAGTTGCGATTGCAATACTTGTAGTCCAAGTAAATTCCGTTATTTTCCAAGGTCTGTATGATGCTATAGTTCGTGATCAGATCAATTATCGCTTCGGTCATGTCTACATTACAAGACAAGAAGACTATATCACAAAATCTGATTTTGTTCTAGTAAACTGGCTTGAAAGAATTCCATATGTGCAAGCAGCTGCTCCAAGACTTGATTCTGTTGCACAAATAAATTCAACTGTAAATGGTCAGCTCATAAAAGACTACCAAGTTCCAATAATTGGGGTAGATCCAGTTCTTGACAAAGAAGCATCTACAATATTTACTACCGTAGGACAAGGAGAATTTGTTTCGTTTAGAAATTCAATTGTATTGGGAGCACTTGTGGCAAGAGATCTTGGAAATCCGCAGATAGGTGATACTGTCAAGCTCAAATTCAAGGATAGATATGGAAACGATGTTCTAAAACGTTTTACCATTGTTGGTATTACACAAACTGCAGGTTCAGTTGGACTTGATAACAGTGCAATTATAAATATTGATACTCTCCGTGACGTTATAGAAAGGCCACATGAAAGTGGGGCTATACTTGTTAGATTAAATGATCCCTCAAAAGCTGAGGACGTCAAACAACTATTTCTTAGCGCATTTCCATCAAACAGCGATAAATTCAAAGCTCAAACAATCGAGGAATCTGCTGAAACAACATTACGTGGTTTTCGTTCTGGTATTGCACTAATCAACTTAGTTGGATACTTTGGTATGATGTCATCTGCATTTGCAGTTGTTACTATTCAGATGATGCAAGTAACAAGCAAGACTCGTGAAATTGGAATAATGAGAGCAATTGGTTCAAAGCGCAAAGATATCTTGCTTGTTTTTATATTCCAAGGAATGGTAATAGGTGCGATAGGTGCAGGTCTTGGTACTGTACTTGGTATTGGATATACCGTGTATGCAAAGGAAACTCACATGACATTTCAAGGAAGTCTTCCGTTGGAGGTGCATTATAACTGGGCAAGCATCATTCAGACTGATATTATGGCATTTGTACTTGCAGTCATAGCATCAATTTATCCTGCCTACAAGGCTACAAAACTTGAACCAGTGGAGGCTATGAGATATGCCTGATTATGTACTTGAAGTACAAAATCTAGACAAGATATACGGAGAAGGCGAGACAGCATTTAGTGCACTCAAAAATCTCTCCTTTACTGTAAAAAGAGGTGAGTTTATCTTAATTGTGGGAAGCTCAGGTTCTGGAAAATCAACATTACTTAACATGATTGGGCTTCTTGATAAACCAACAAGGGGTACAGTGATAATTGATGGAGTAAATACATCAGTTCTAAACGACAACCAGCTTTCTTCTTTTAGGAACTCAAAACTCGGATTCATATTCCAATTTTCCAATTTATTATCTGATCTTACTGTATTAGAAAATGTTGTCTTACCAAGAAAAATTCAAGGAACAATGTCTGGTGCCATGGAAGAAGGGAAAAATCTACTCAAGACGGTAGGACTTGAAGATCAAATGAACAAATTCGCAAACAAAATTTCAGGTGGGCAAGCTCAAAGAGTGGCGATTACACGAGCTCTAATAAACAAACCAGCAATTGTATTGGCAGACGAACCAACAGGAAACTTGGACTCTGTTTCTGCTGAAACTACGATACAACTATTAAAATCATTAAACCGTAAACTACATCAAACCTTTATTGTAGTAACACACGACAGACCGCAATTTGGTGATGTTGACAAAGTAATAACAATAAAAGACGGAAGAATTGTAGAAGGAGAACTGGAGGTAGCTTGAGTTGATTTACAAGGCAATAGCATTAGCAATACTATTTTTGGCAGGACAAATAATAATTCCAAGCTATGCAGTTACACCTGAACAAAATACTCCTGGTGAATCCCCATTTGAACATGGCTTTACCGATGTCAAGTTTCTTGATGCATATTTTGGGCCGTCTGGACAAAAAATTGAGGTGGAACCAGGAGACAAAAATGTACCACTCACAATTGTATTTTCAAACGTAGGAACTGAGGATATAGCTGGAATCAAAGGAACTCTAAGCTTACCAGTAGGATTTAGTGGAGCTACCTCATCTAATGGATTAATCGAGTCAGATAATACACAAACTGCAGCAAGCGGTCAATCCTTTACGCTCACCTTCTTTGTAAATCTAGATAAAACAATAAACACTCATAATTATTCAGGAACTGTCAAGGTAACTTATTCTAGAGTGAGAGAAAATGGAGTCAGGACGGCGTTTTTTGACTTTACCTACAAGGTACCTGGAAAAGCAGTGCTTAATCTAAAGGCAGAAAATCCATTCTTACAGCCTGCATCTAACAATGATGTTACTATAGATATTTCAGATTCAGGATCTGGACCATTAAACAATGTGGATGTGACTTTACAAAGTAGTGATACCACAGGAACAAATACCAATCTAAACAATGTGGTTTTAGATCAAAATCACTGGAGGGTAGGAACAGTACAAGCTGGTTCAACAAATACATTTTCATTCAAGGCATTTGTATCACAGAGTTTAGCTGATCAAACCGTACACGTACCACTATCAATCACATATTTTGATGGACAAGGAAATCAAGTAACCACTACAAGAACAGTGGATCTCATAGTTGGTCCTACAAGCTCAACCTCAGTTGTCAAGATATCATCTCCTTCATACCTATTGACAGGAGTAATGCAAAACTTGACTTTGGGAATTCAAAACCTTGCACCCTCTAAGATTTCTGATATTTCAATTTCAATTACTCCAAATTCAAACAATTTGAAAATACTAGAGGATACAAAATGGTTTATCAAGGAAATAAATCCATTTGAGCAAACACAACTTGTAATTCCAATATATGCTGACACCAGTATAGAAGGACAGGCAGTCAACTATGATGTTAATCTACAATACACAAAAGATGGCTCTACAGTTATAGAAAAACAAAACTTTGCAACTTACATACGGGGGGTAATTGACATCTCAATACATGATATTGGTGTGACTGAGATTGCAGGAAAGAAAATGATCATTGGAAATGCACTCAATCAAGGAAATATCAAGGCACAGTTTGGTCAAGTAACAGTAGAATCACTAGATAACTCAAACATAAAGAGATCATCACAATATATCGGTGATATTGATATTGATGCGCCAGTTCCATTTAACATACCTATAGAATCAGATACGCCGCCAACAGGAGATCAAAAAGTTCAGGTGACACTAACCTATAGAGATTCATTATTACAACTTCACACTATAACTGATGTAACTACTGTATCTTTTGGAAGCCCGCCACCACAATCAAATGGAGTTGACATTGGTCAACTGCAATTGGTAATAATTGTGGCAATAGCAGGAGGTATAGGTGGAATTATCTTTAAGATAAGAAAAAACAAGATAGCATTAGCAAAGAAAATCAGTAAAGATTCAAGCTAAGGTTATATTTAGTAAAAGTCAATTTTTTGACATGAGTTGGGACGAAATTGAAATCCCAAAAGAAATTCGTCCTTTTATGCTAGAGCAAGCAGAGGAAACAATGCTTGGTCAGAAAAATGGCGCTAAAAAACAATATCGATACGGCAATTTACACATTAGAGAATATGACGACAAATATCTAGTTCATATGGATAAAGTTGATCCAAGAGAGAATCCGCTTGGTCATCTTGTAGCAGATGCACCAGAATTTTTAGTGGCAATAGCGGGAGGATTACTGGCAGGAAAAAAAGTCGCATCAGAAGTTTACAAATTACAAAAGAATAAGCCATTTGCAAAAACAACCTCAATTCTTACAGGATTATTCGCATCTATTGCAGCTGGATACGCAAGCTATTCTGTAGTAAAAAAACTCAGAAGTTTCTAGGAGGAATTGTTATTTCAAAAGTTAGAATGATCCGAACCTTCATCAAACTTCTTCCTCTTGTATTAGCACTACGAAAGGACAGAAGAGAATGGGTAAAAAATCAAGGAAAAAACGTGGATCTCACTAGATATAAAAAAAATGCTCAAAAAGCTTTGAAAACTTTTGTATCATTGGGACCTGTTTACATTAAGCTAGGACAATGGCTTTCATCACGAGCTGATATATTACCTCAACCATATCTCGAAGAATTAGCAAAACTTCAAGACGAAGTTCCAGCGCAACCATTTGACAAAGTAAAACCAATTATCGAAAAAGATCTTGGACCAATCAACCAAGCATTTGATTTCATTGATACTAATGTAATATCTGGTGCGTCACTAGGACAAGTCTATAGGGCAAAGGTAAACGATCAAGACGTAATTGTAAAAGTAAAGCGACCAGAAATAGAAAAAGTAGTTGAAGAAGATATTCACGTTTTAAAAAAAATTGTACCTTTTGCCATGAAATTTGTAGATCCAAATTTGCGTTATTCAGCTGAAGCAATGCTATCACAATTTATCGAGACCATTCATGAAGAGATGAATTACACAATAGAATCACAAAATCTCAAATCCATCAAAAAGAATATGCAAGACTATCCCAAAGTCATAATTCCATCTGTTATAGAAAGCAGGTCTAGTAAGAATATCCTTACTTTGGAATACTTGCCTGGAATCAAAATTACTAATGTAAAAGCACTAGAGGAAGCAGGAATAGATAGAGAACAGCTGGTAGTTCAGGCGCATAAGGTCTTTTTCACCATGTTGTTACGACATGATTTATTTCATGCAGATCCTCATCCTGGAAACATTTCAGTTACAAAAGATGGCTCTCTGATATTGTATGACTTTGGCATGGTGGGCAGACTTGACAAACAGACTCGTCTCAAATTGATAAGATTGTATCTTGCTTTGGTGGAAAAAGATCCTGTCAGAACAGTAAGTGCGATGGATGACTTGGGTATGCTAATGCCTGGTTATGATAGAAGTATAATTGAAAAGGGAATTGCACTTTCGATCCAAGCTATGTATGGAACCAAGGTTGACAGAATGGAAGTCAAAGCACTGATGGAGCTTGCAAACAAAACAATGAGCCAATTTCCATTCAAGCTGCCAAAACACTTGGCACTCTATATGAGAATGGCATCAATTCTTGAGGGCATATACCTAACACACAAAGTCAATTTTAGATTCATTGGAGTATTACAAAATATCTTACAAGAAGAAAATGTTGTAAGAGACGCATACATTGAAGAGCTGAAACTTTCATTTAACAGATTTGTTAAATCTATAGATTCTGCTATCGCAGTAGTCCCAGAAATTAGAAGATTCTTGGAAGAAAATAGAAAATTACAAGCCAATCCACCAAAACCAAAAAATATTTTGTTATCTGGAAGTATTCTTTCTGCAGCAGTTTTTATCGGCTCTGCTGTCCTGTACCAAACAAACCAATTGGTTGGTGAAATAGGAATGATTGGCTCTATTGTAATAATGACAGTTTCTGTTTTGATAAAAGATCACTAGAAACAAAGATTCTATTCTATTGTTATATTTTTTCCAGTATTTGCTGGTATGGTAAGAACAAGTACACCATCATTATATTTTGCTGACATGAAAAGTTCTTCGTCATGTTTCATATGAATTGGGAGTCTTATTTTCTTGTCAATTATGCGTGGTCTTTGTCTCCAGACATAAGTCCCGTCATCATCCTCTTCTCTTTTTGCGTTAATTGATAAGATATGACCATGGATCTTGAGCTTGATGTCTTTTTTATTAAAACCTGGCATGTCTATTTTTACTATTAGATTATCATTCTGTAATACCATATCTACGGGGGGCAGAACGAATTCATAGAATTCTCTTGATTTATTGCCTATCTCTCTTATTATCTCTTTTACCATGTAATAGCCAAAACCCATTTTATTTATCATACTCACTTTTTTATTATTAAACCTTAGTCACATCCACAATTTATCTACCGCCCAATTCAATAGACTTTGATGATTATAGTAATAGAAGGGTTTGATCAGGCTGGTAAAAGAACTCAATCAAATCTTTTGGCTAGATTTCTTACAACCAAAAAAAAGAAATGCAAAATCTTTAGCTTTCCAGACTATACTACGCCAGTAGGTAGAGAGATCAAAAACTTTCTTTCAGGTAAGCGAAGATTTCCGCCGCAAGTAATCCACTGTCTTCTTGCTGCAAATCGGTGGGAAAGATCAAATGAAATTAAAAATGCTTTAGAAAAAAAATTTACAATAATCATGAACAGATACTACCAATCAAATTTAGTCTATGGAACTGTAAATGGACTTGATCTAAACTGGCTTGAAAATCTAGATAAAGGATTGCCAAAAGAAAATCTCGTAATATTACTCGATGTAAATCCATCCGATTCATTTTCCAGAAAAAGACGAAGGCGTGATAAATTTGAAAAGGATGCTGTATTTGCAAAAAAAATCACACACACTTATAGAAAATTGGCAAAAAGATATGGTTGGTATATTGTAAATGCATCGCAAGATAAAGAAAATGTTCACCAAGAAATACGAAGGATTGTATCAAGATATTTGAGATAAAATGACAAAAAAATATTTGCAAATTGTAGATCCAATTCATGATTTTATCACAGTATATGCAAATGAACTTGGTATAATTGATACATCTGTCTTTCAACGTCTTAGAAGAATACGACAGCTAGCTGGAGCACATCTGGTCTATCCTAGTGCACAACATTCGAGATTTGAACATTCTTTAGGAACTATGCATATTGCAAATAAAGCAGCAATTGCTCTAAAAGAGAAAGGATTTCTTGATTCCGTAGATGTTGAAAATATCCGGCTGTCTGCTCTTTTGCATGATATTGGCCACGGACCATTTTCTCACCTATTTGAAGAAGTGCTACAAAAAAAGAAAAAAATCTCACATGAAGAAATAGGGGAAAAACTCATACTCCAATCAGAAATTGGTGATCTAATAACAAAATATGGGTATGATAAACGATTTATCAGTAAACTTGCTTTTGGAAACTCAAAATATCAATTTATGAACGAAATAATTTCTGGTGGTCTTAGTGCGGACATGATGGATTATCTTTTACGAGATGGTTACTTTACAGGTGCAGAACACGCAAAAGTTGACTATATGAGAATAATAAATTCCCTAGATGTTTATGACAAAAAACTATCACTTGCTAGATCTGCATTGTATTCTTTTGAATCTATGATGATCTCAAGATATCAAATGTTCAAGGCTGTTTACTTCCACAAAACTGTTCGAGCAGCAGAAGTTATGTTGCTTGAATCTATGTTACTCGCTGACAAGGAATTGGGTCTTACTACAAATAATTTAGAAAAATATGTAGAATTTACAGATGAATTTGTTATATCAAAACTTGTTTCTTTACCGAACAAAAATTCTGATCTTAGACGAGCAAAGCAATTAGCAATAGAATATCAAGAACGCAAATTACTAAAATGTGTATACGAAAGAGTCTTCACAAAACCTAGAATGGGGAAAATAAATGCAACAGATATTCAAAAAGAAATTGCAAGAAAATCAAAAATTGAAGAATCTGAGGTTTTTGTTGATATCTCAAAAACCCCATCTATTCCTCTCTCTCCATCCAAAAAAGAATCCCAATCCATTATTCTTTCTACAAGGAAAGATGCAGAACCAAAAGAAGCATACGAACTCCCAATTTCTGAAATTCCACTTGTTTCTGCAATATCTGGTTTTATGGATATGCTTAGAGTATACACTCGTCAAAAGTTTAGAAAAAAGGTTGAAATGGCAGCAGGAATGATTCTTGGTGAAAACAAACAATGAGAAAAAGAATAGTAATAAAATTATCAGGAAGCCTGTTTGGCCTCGATGATACAAAAACTATCAAACAATTTGCAGAGTTTTTTGCAAAGATAAGTAAGATTTGCCAACCTATCATAATTGCAGGCGGAGGAAAAATTGCAAGACATTACATCACTCATGCGCGTTCCTCTGGTGCAGATGAATCGACTCTTGATGAGCTTGGAATTGAAGTTTCAAGATTAAACGCAAAGCTCTTGATCTATGCATTACAGAGTATGGCTTATCCACATCCACCAGTAAATCTCAAAGAGGTTGCAAATGCTGCTGATTCTGGCTTGATTGTGGTAACCGGAGGGCTGCATCCAGGGCAGAGTACAAATGCAACGGCTGCTCTTATTGCAGAAAAGGTGCGTGCAAGTATGTTTCTTAATGCCACTGATGTCGATGGAGTTTATGATTCTGATCCGAACAAAAACAAGAATGCAAAAAAATTCAAAAAAATCACATTAAAAAATCTGCGTTCTATGCTTGTTCACCAAGAATCAATTGCAGGTGGATACGATCTTATGGATATAGTGGCATTGAAAGTTATTGAACGTTCAAAAATTAAGACTAGGATTCTCAAGGCAAACCCAAAGATACTTGAAAAAGCCATAAAAGGTAGTCCAGAAGGAACAGAAATTACACTAGTTTAACTTGGCCTTTGAATTCTGAGATTCCTGCATCAACTGCTTTCTTGAATATAGCTCTTGCTTCTTCTTCTGACAAATTTTTTGATTGTGCTTTAGCATATCCTTCCTCATCAACTATTACTGTTATCCAACCTTCGGGTTTTTGAGCTACTGCAACAAATTCTTGCTCCCCTACAGGAACAAAAGTTCCCTGTGATTTTTTTACAGTAAGCGTAAGCATAGCAAATCCTGCATGTGTAAATAGAGTCATTTGAGATTTCCTTGCTCTGTCTTGACCAATTCGTACTGCTTTATGGTATTGCACAAATTCTCTTGGCTGATCTTTTACTATAAGGGTTTTTCAACTTAACATTTAAGAGAAGAAGAAATTCCATTGATATCCTTGGAATCTAAAATTCTGGTTTACGTAGCAGTAGGAGCTATTGTTGCAATAATTGGTGTTATTGCAGTTCTTCCAAGTTCTGGAATTTTGAAAACTTTGATACCACAAAATGCAAATGTACCAACAGCTCTAACATCAGTCTCTGCTGATATCAAACCAATAGAAATTGAATATGGTGGCTCGTCTGTAGTTTCAATAACTGATAGAGACGCAGTTATTGCTTCCAAGATTACTGTCTCAAATCCTAATAACGCTACTGTACTTATTGAAACTATAACTTATGAAATTCATGCAAATGGAGTCCTGATAGGTCATGGCCAATATGGTCAGACATATGAAGGGAGTTTTCAGAGCTCGTATTACTTACCCCTAGTTCCGCACAACTCAGAAACAATATCTAATAATGCTCAGATCCATAATGATGGAAATAACCCTGTTGTATGGACTGCATTGCAAAAAGGTACTGCTAAAATAACTATAAGTGGAAATGTAGCTTTTGCAACAAATACAATGTTTTCAGGCAAGAACTTTAACAAAGATTTTAATTTTACAAAATAAAATCTAGTGTACCGGATTGTATCTTGAGCGTATGAATTTTATCAAATAGACAAATCCAAGAATAATCCAAGTTACAATCATTGCTCCCCAGACTATGGTGACCATTTTTTCTATACTGAGGCCAAACTGGTGCATAATGCCTACATACTGAACTGGAATTACCTTGTCTATCATATAGAGCGGAAACAAGTATTGATTAAAATTTTGTACATCATGAAGAAGTTGTTTACTAAGTAATGTTACTATGGCATGCCATCCAAAGAAAAATGTAACAAAGAAAAATACTGCTTTTCTTCCAATGGGTTTTTTATAGCCACGCTTCTCATATTTTTCAAGACGTTGTTTTACTCTTGTAAGTTCTGTTTTTAGCTCTTCTACGGTTGGATCACGTCTTTTCTTTATGGGTCCAAGATATGTGGAAATCATAGAATCCAAATATTTTCTATCTGACGCATACAGTGTTTTTCCATCCTGTAATGCACTAAGAATATAATTTAGTCTACCAACATCTCCTTTTTTGGAATCTATTAATCTAATAACGCTCTCTATTAGTTCATCTACCATGTCTTACACCTATTCCTACGAATTGAATTGCTATAATTGGTTTTAGACAACCATTATCAACATTATCAAGCTCTTTTGGAAAGGGATTTTAATTATTTGTAGACTAGGCTACTTTCTTGAGTAGATTTATGATATACTCTCGATCCAAACTGGAAAGCGATGCAAATCCTTCAAGGAGCTCTCTTTGAACAGTTAAGGCGTCATCAAAGGCATTTTTGAGATTTTCAACATCAAATGGAACAAGTCGCTTGATTTTTCCCTCACTATATGATTCCACATATCCTCTTAGTATGGATGAAACAAAGCTTGGTGCAACTTCTAGCAGTGTTAGTATTGATTTTTTCAAGAGTTCTTTATCACGCGAACCGGAATTTTTTTCAAAAAATTCGCTCATAATTTTTGTTCTTTCTTTACTAGTACCTAACAGTGATGCAGCAACAAGCAATCCACTTTCAGTTAATTGATAGTATGGCACTCCTTGTTCTTGTAGCGCTTTTGGTCCTCGTTTTATTGGAAGTCGTCCGCCTTCTTCTACTATCTCAAGTGGCAGGAGTATTTCATCAAGATCCCTAAAAATTCCAGAATAGATATTCTGCCAGGTAGTATTATTTTGCTCTGCTAATTTGTGAGCAATCGCAGTTCTAGTTTTTCTAGTTGGCATTGTTTCTGTAGCAAGATGTATAATTATTCCTCTCTGTCGCATTGCCTCTCCTGTGAACTCTTTTTCCTTTGTCTTGAAAGTTTGAAAGACAGAGAGTTTTGGTGATTGTTTTTTGATTTTTGTCATTTTATATCACTACATTTCATTCCAGTTATCAAACTAGATATTTCCATATGATAACGTAGAATTTTTATTTTGTGATATTATCATATTTTGCTAAGATATAAGAATTTGTTGATCTAGAAAATTTACAAATATTAGGTATTCAAAACATACTGCTTGGATTCAAATAGAAATCTTGTACGCATCAAAACCTTTCTTTATGAAATGAATTTACATACCCTTGGTATGACATCACTATATGCTAATTTCACAAAATCAATTAAAAAAAGATCTTAAAGATCCGAATCTTATCCTAGTAGATTGTAGATCATATGAAGAATATTCAAAAGGACACATACCTAGAGCAGTAAATCTTGATCTATTTTATTATCATTGGTCAGACACCTCAAGAGAAGGAATGAAATCATTTGAGAAACAGATGAAAAACCTGCTTTCTTTTCTTGGCGTAACTAAGAGAAAAACCATTGTGTTTTATGACGAAGTCTCAGGAACAAGCGCAGCAAGGGGGGTTTGGCTTTTGCTGTATTTTTCTCATTCAAATGGATATATGCTTGATGGTGGATTTAAAAAATGGAAAAAACATGGATTACCAATTGAAAAAAAGACAAATGGTTTCAAACCTGCGAAATTCTCAGGTAAGATAAATAAGAACATTATTGCAGGATATGAATACATCAACAAGAAGATCGGTAAAGTAAAACTAATTGATACAAGAACAAAAGATGAATACAAAGGAAATATCATCAGAGCTGCTAGAAAAGGCCACATTCCAACCGCAATTAACATTGATTGGACTTTGAACATACAAAATGATGGAACCATGAAACCAACAAAGGACCTTTCCAAATTGTACAATCTATCAAAGAATGATGAAATCATAACATATTGTCAAGGAGGATATAGAGCAGCAAATTCTTTTCTTGCTTTGAAAAGATTGGGATTCAAAAATGTCAGAGTCTATCTTGGTTCTTGGGGAGAATGGGGAAACAAACTAGAACTTCCGGTGGAATAATAATATTTGACGACGATGATCGCACATTATTATTTTCTATAATTTTTGAAAAAACGAAATGGTCTTTTGTAAGAATTAGATTAATATAGCCTCTGCAAATGAGCCTAGATGATGGGTTTTAACAAGCGTTCAAAGTTATCGCTTATCGTTATCGCCGCTGCTTTAACCATTGCATTATCTACATTCTTATCAACAACACCAGTATTTGCTGCTGAAAATACTGCTACTAGTTCTGGATTAACCAAACCACTCCTTGCAATAGCTGCTGCAATTGCAATTGCAGGTGGTCTAATTGGTACTGGTAATGCACAACAGGGTATTGGTGCTGCCGGTATGGGTATCATAGCAGAGAAACCAGAGAAGTTCGGTCAAGTACTGTTCTTCTTCGTAATTCCAGAAACTCTATGGATCATTGGATTCGTATTGGGAATCATCTTACTACTAGGCATACTGTAGTGGGTTTCACTAATGAGCATTGAGACGTTCATTCAAGAGATAGAGAATAGAAAAAGAAAGGAGATAGAAAATCTTGAAAAAGATCTCCAAGAACGAAAGTCAAAACTTCAAGAAGAGACAAATCAAACTATTAAAGAAATCCAAGAACGTTTTGCTGCTGAGGCCAAAATTAAATCAGAAAGGGAACAGGCAAGAATAATTGAGGCTGCCAAGTTACAAGCAAAAAAGATCTTATTTGATGCTATAAATGCTAACATGCAATCCGCATTTGCAGTGATTAGACAAGAAATTGAAAACTATACAAAAAGTCCTCAATACAAAAAATCCCTTGAAACTATGGTAAATACTTCCAAAAAGAAACTTGGGCAAAATATTGTAGTTCACTGCCGAGAAGAAGACAAATCAATTTTAAAAGATCTTGGTGTGAACATAGGAAAATCAATTAAAACTCTTGGTGGAATTATTTCAGAAAACAAAGAGGGTACCAAAGAATTGGACCTTACCTTTGAAGAGCTGCTTCGAACACACGAAGATCAAATCAAGAGCTTCCTCTCGGAGAGGATGTAATGCCAACTTCGCAATATGCATCATCGTTTGGTAGACTACAGGCCTTCTCACTCAATCTTCTTTCAAAAGAAGTAATGCAGAATCTCCTAAAATCAAAAGACGAGGGAGAAATGGTTAAAGTTCTTGAATCTACGTGGTATAAACCCGAAATAGAAAAAGCAGCATCAGTTTTCAAACAATCCGAACTACTGGAAGTTGCACTAAACAGACACCTAGTTTATATAAACAAACTTGCTCTTGAAGCAACTCCCTTTAACGGAAAATCTGCAGTAAAAGCATATCTTTCAAAATGGGATATTTACAATATCGAACTAATTCTTTCTGCAAAAAGCATGGGAAGACCAATCTCTGAAACAGAATCATTTCTAGTTTCAAGTAGAAACGTACCTGCAGGAATTTCTGCAGGAAATATTTCTCATGATGAAATGAAGCTTATTCTCTCCCAGACGGGAGTTGATGGTGTTGTAAATCAACTTGTCAAATTCAACTATGGAACGATTCTAATGCAACATCTTGAGACATATCAAAAAACAGGAGATCTTGGACCAATGATGTCTGCACTTCAGACACATTATTATCATAATTTACTAGAATCACTAAAATTCTTCCAGGGTGATGAGGGAACAATTCGTGATCTCTTCAGAGCTGAAATTGACAAGAAAAATATTCTGAGTTTATTAAAAGCAAAGGAATCAAACCTTGAGAAAGACTTGGTTAGTAGACACCTAATCGATGGTGGGAAACTAACAAAAAATGAATTGCTTGATATCTATGGAGCAAAAGATGTAATTGAAATTGTTGGAAGAATCGAAAATAGATTCATGCTTGTAAATGCACTAATACAATATAAGAAATCAAAAAGTTTGATTGACTTTGAGATTGCATTGGATAAATTCATAAATTCCGAATATGTCAAAAAATTGAAAAATATTGCTCTCTCAATTGGAACAATTTTCTACTTTATCATTAACACAGAACATGAACGTGAGAATATCAAAAGAATTGCTTATGGAAAGCGTTACAATCTGTCTTCCGAATACCTTAACTCGTTATTATTAATGGAATAGAAAAATGTCAAAACAAAAAACAGATTCCAGTGGGCGAATAGCTGTGGTAGGTGAACGAGAGTTAGTCATAGGCTATAGCCTTCTTGGAATCGAGGATACTTTCATAGCAACAGGAGAAGAGGCAAGCAAGACCATACAAGACTTGTATGTCTCAGGCAAGTTCAGCCTGATTATTGCAAGCGATGCTGTTAGGACTGTACTTCCAATTGTATTTAGAAAAAAGATCGAGGCTTCAATAGAACCACTCGTGATCTTTATGCCTGCCCTTGAAGGAAATATCCAAGAAGAGTCGATCGCTGCTTTGGCTAAGAGAGTGTTAGGAATAAGTATCCCCTCAGGTTGATGATGATAAATGGCTGAAGGAATAATTTCAAGAATTTCTGGTCCTGTAGTTATCGTCAGCGGGCTTGAAGGTGCACAAATGTTTGATGTGGTCCGTATTGGTGAAATGGGGCTAGTCGGTGAAATAATTCGTCTTGAGGGAAACAAGGCTACAGTTCAAGTTTATGAAGATACTACTGGTCTGCGCCCGGGAGAGAAGGTAATTAATACAAAAAGACCACTCTCCATGCAGCTTGGCCCCGGTCTACTAACATCAATTTATGATGGTATTCAAAGACCACTTGATGTTCTGCGTGAACAAAGTGGTGACTTTATCAGTAGAGGAAAAGTAATCCCTGCACTTGATCAAACAAAAAAATGGGAATTTGTTCCACTAAAGAAGAAAGGAGATCATGTATCACCTGGAGAAATAATTGGTGAGGTACAAGAAACCCCACTTATCATGCATAAAATCATGATTCCACATAACGTTGAAGGAACATTGAATGACATCTCAGAAGGCAAGTATACCGTTAACGATATTGTTGCAACTGTACAAAATGGAACCAAAGTAGACGTTGGTTTGTCAAGCTGGTGGACTGTAAGAACTCCAAGACCAGTTCTTCGTAAATTAGCTCCGGAGGAACCATTGCTTACTGGACAAAGAGTACTTGATACTTTCTTCCCAGTTGCAAAAGGAGGAACTGCGGCAATTCCAGGTCCATTCGGAAGTGGAAAAACAGTAACTCAGCAACAACTTGCAAAATGGGCAGATAGCAATGTAATTGTGTATGTAGGTTGTGGTGAAAGAGGAAATGAAATGACTGAAGTTCTTTCAACATTCCCAAAACTTGAGGATCCTAAATCCAAAAGACCATTAATGGAAAGAACAATTCATGTTGCTAATACTTCTAACATGCCAGTAGCTGCACGTGAAGCAAGCATCTACACTGGTATTACAATGGGTGAATATTATCGCGATATGGGATATGGTGTTGCATTAATGGCAGACAGTACTTCAAGATGGGCAGAAGCATTACGAGAAATCTCTGGTAGACTTGAAGAGATGCCAGGTGAAGAAGGTTATCCAGCTTATCTTGGTAGAAGACTGGCAGAATTTTATGAACGTGGTGGAAAAGCAGTTGTTATTTCACCTGAAGAAAGAGTTGGTTCACTTACACTTGTCGGTGCAGTATCACCACCTGGTGGAGACTTTTCAGAACCAGTATCACAAAACACACTTAGAGTAACCAGAGTCTTTTGGGCACTTGATGCAAGCTTGGCTTCAAGAAGACACTTTCCATCAATTAACTGGCTTACAAGCTATACCCTATATGCAGATGGTATGGGAGACTGGTACAAGAAGAATGTTTCTGCAGAATGGATTGCATTAAGAAAAGAAGCACTTGAAATTCTACAAAAAGAATCTGAATTGCAAGAAATTGTTCAACTTGTAGGTTATGATGCACTACCAGAGCCAGAAAAAGGAGTTTTAGATACAGCTCGCTCTATCCGAGAAGACTATCTACAACAGAGTGCTTATGATGATGTTGATACATATACATCAATTAGAAAGCAATTCCTGATGCTTCAAACCATAATAGAATTTGGTAAGATGGAAGCAGATGCAATAAAGAAAGGAGTTCCATCTGGCAAGATAGGCCAATTAGAGTCAAGAAAAATGATATCAAAAATTAAATGGACAAAAGAAGACCAAGTTGAACAACTAGTAAAGGAGACAAAATCCAAGATGCAACAAGAATTTTCAAATCTACTGACGGAGGTTACTCATTAGATGTCAACTATATCCTACAAAACAATTGGAAAGATTGCAGGTCCTCTAATGTTCGTAGAGGGCGTAGATAATGCCGCATATGGTGAAATGGTTGAGATCAAATTACCTAATGGCGAAAGAAGACAAGGTCAAGTACTAGATACAAGACAAGGACTAGCAGTTGTCCAAGTCTTTGGTGCTACTATGGGACTTAACATAACAGGCACATCAACCAAATTCCTAGGTGAGACTGCACAGCTTGCAGTTTCTGATGATATGTTAGGACGTGTATTTGATGGACTTGGAAATCCAAGAGACAACGGTCCTAACATTGTATCAAAACACAAAGTTGATCTTGTAGGTTCCGGTATTAACCCATATTCAAGAGAAGAACCATCTGAATTCATTCAGACTGGTATGTCTAACATTGATGGAATGAACACTCTAGTAAGGGGTCAGAAGCTACCAATCTTTTCCGGTGCAGGTCTTCCACATAACTTACTTGCATCACAAATTGCAAGACAGGCAAAAGTATTGGGCGGTTCAGAAAACTTCTCTGTTGTATTCGCTGCTATGGGAATTACAAGTGAAGAAGCAAACTTTTTCGTAAAACAATTTGAAGAAAGCGGAGCACTTGGCAGAACCGCATTATTTCTAAACTTGTCATCTGATCCATCTATGGAGAGAATACTTACTCCAAGACTTGCATTAACAACAGCAGAATACCTTGCATATGAAAGAGACATGCACGTACTTGTAATTATGACTGATATGACAAACTATTGTGAAGCATTAAGAGAAATTTCTGCAGCAAGAGAAGAAGTTCCAGGACGAAGAGGATATCCTGGTTACATGTACACTGATTTGTCATCATTGTATGAAAGAGCAGGCAAGATCAAAGGAAGAAACGGTTCCGTAACTCAGATTCCAATTCTTACCATGCCAGCAGATGATATTACTCACCCAATTCCAGACCTCACAGGTTACATTACAGAAGGACAGATTGTCATGAGTAGAGATCTACACAGAGGGGACATTCATCCACCAGTAGATGTATTGACAAGTCTTTCACGTTTGATGAATCAAGGTATTGGAAAAGGAAGGACAAGAGAAGATCACAGAAGCCTTGCTGACCAACTTTATGCTACATATGCACAAGGAAAAGATGCAAGAGCACTTGCAGCAATTGTAGGTGAGGAGGCTTTAAGCGATCTTGATAGAAAGTTCCTTAGAGTTGCTAATAACTTTGAAAGAAAGTTTGTTAATCAGGGAATGGATGAGAACCGTTCAATTGAACAAACCTTGGATATTGGATGGGAATTGCTAAGCGAATTATCAGACTCTGAACTCAATCGTATCAAACCAGAATTCATAGAAAAATACAGGAAGAAACCGAGTGCAGGTGCAAATTAAGTGCCATCAGCAATTAACATCAGACCAACACGTCTTGAATATATTCGCACTAAACGAAGGATCAACATAGCAAAGAAGGGTCTGAAGTTACTAAAGCTGAAAAGACAAGCACTGATCTTAGAATTCTTTAACACAAGCAAAAGTGCAGCAGCACTCAGAGGAGGTCTTCAAGCTGAATTGATAAAAGGATATCAATCAATTCGAATGGCAGAAATGCTTGCAGGTGCAATGAGATTAGAAAATGAAGCAATGAAAATTCCACAACTAAACAAATTACAAATCACTCCAAAAAACGTCATGGGAGTTAGAATTCCAAAGATCGATGGGGGACAAAGCAACCAAGCATTAACTGAACATCTATTGGAACTCCCACCATCAATTAATGAAGCAATCAAGGCTTTTCATAATGTACACAAAATGGTTCTAGACGTTGCAGAAAAAGAAACCACACTACGCAAACTTTTGTTAGAAATTGAAAAAACAAAAAGAAAATCAAACGCGATTGAAAACGTTTTCATTCCAAGATTACAATCTGCAGTAAAATTCATCACATTCAGACTAGAAGAGATGGAACGAGATACTTTCATTATGTTAAAGACTGTAAAACGTAAGATGGGAGAAAGAGAACAAGAGGCCAAAAAGGAGAAAGAGATTCTTGCCTAAATTTAGTAATTCTCAACAACAAAGATTCTATTTCATCATGAGAGCATTTAAGATTGGTAATATTCTTGCTACAATTGCCTTGGCACTATATGCTAGCAAGCACTTTCTGGGAGTATAGGGATGTCTACGGCTGAAAAATACGTTCATTCATTGAAACAGATCAAGGAATCAGAGGAGAAGGCACAAAAGGAAATAGACGAATTTAAAAAAAGAGTATCAGAAGATTTTAGAAGTTTTGAAATAAATACATCTAAATCAATAGTTACAGCAAAAAGTGATAGCGAAAGACTAGTCGAGACTTCAGTTGAACACGCAAGAAAGATAGCTAATACAGAAACTGAAAAAATCATCGAAGAAGCCAAAAACAAATCAAAAACTATTTCATCAAAAATAGATGCACAAACAGTTCGTGAAATAATCGATATTTTACTAAAAGAGGTATAGATTTGGTTCTAAAACCAGTACCAATGCAGAGAATTGCAGTACTAGGACTACGAAATGAAAGACAAACGGTTATCTCCATATTGCATGACCTAAACGCAATACAATTAGAGCCTCTCTCAAAAGATGTTTCTACAATGTTACGAAATGAGCGTGATAATGATCTATACAGACAGGTATCTGATCAGCTTTTAAGAATGAAAGCTTTCAGAACAATACTTCCCCCAATTGAAGTTAAACAATGTCAAAGATTTACTTCTCTTGATCAGCTAATGCAAGCTGTAAATTCTATCAATATAGATAATCAAGTTTCAACATTAGAAAAAGAAAAAGAAAGTCTTCTTACACAACTAAAAGAGACTGAAAATAACCTAAAACTAATAGAAGAGTTTTCATTCTTTCCCGAAGATTTTAGTGTCTTACAGTTAAAATCTGCCCACTCTTACTTTGGTAGAATAGATTCAAAGAATTATGCTGCATTCAAAAAGGCACTTGATGTAAATAGTCAAGACGTGTTTGTATATCCAAAAGAAGGCAAAGATACAACACAAGTTGTTCTTGTTACATTCCCAAATTTTCCACCTCATGCTCTTGCAACAATAGTTCAAGAGTATGATGTAAAAATTGAAGTAGTGCCAAAATTAGAAGGCAAATCAGATCAATTAATTCAAAAACTAAAAACTAATCAAACCGAGATATCGCAAAAACTAAAAGAAATAGATAAACAGTTAGAAGAGATCTCAAAAGCTAATTATGTTAATATTGTATGTATTGAAGAACAACTTGAAATAGAAAACAAGAAACTTGAAGTAATAGATAACTTGGGAGTAACTTCTGATTCATTTGCTCTTGAGGGATGGATTCCAAAAGCAAAGGTAAACCAACTACGGCAAGCATTTGAAAAAAACACTAAGTGTACAATGCTCTTTGAGATAGAAACTGATGAGCGTCCTCCAACGCAATTTGATAATCCAAAAAGATTCAAACTCTTTGAAGCTTTTATAAGATTCTATTCATTACCAGATGGAAAAGAATTTGATCCTACATTGATCTTTGGAATAATCTTCCCAGTATTCTACGGAATGATGGTAGGAGATGCAGGATATGGATTGGTTATATTACTTGTTTGTAGATGGGTAATCAGAAGAATAGATGGTGGAAAGAAAAACATCAACATAATGCCAGGTATGTTACGTAAGTTTGCATTAACAATTCTCAAAAAACGACAGATGGCAAAACTAGCAAGAGCTATGACACCAGGTGCAATCATTGCAATTGTATTAGGATTTGTGTTTAATCTCTACTTTGGATTCCATCTAAATGGTTATTTGTTTGGATTCCTAAACTCCACACTAGGATTACATCTTCCAGCAGATGGAACAATCTTCAGTCCTATTACTGGATTAAGAAAATTATTGCTTATCAGTGGATACATAGGACTTGGGATGGTAACCTTTGGACTAATCTTGGGTATAATAAACACCATAAGAGAAGGAGAAAAGAAACATGCCATAGGAAAAATGGGCTGGCTTGTTTTTGGATGGGGTGTAGTTCTTACAGGACTTGCATTGATGCACCACCAACATATCAACCCAATACACCATGTAGAAGGATTATTCTATGTTGGATTAATGGGCGGAGGAATAGGTCTGATGTTTGTTGGCGAAGGACCACGTGCTATCATGGAGTTACCGTCTATTGTTAGTCACATATTGTCATATACAAGAATTGTAGGTATCTTACTAGCTTCTGTCATATTGGCCGATGTCATTGATTTCATATTTACTAAAACATTGCATCATACAATTCCATATATCGTTCTTGGAACAATGATACTTTTCATTGGACATATATTCAATATTATAATTGGTGTGTTTGAACCAGGTATTCAGGGTGCAAGATTGGTATACGTGGAATTTTTCTCTAAATTCTATCATGGTAACGGAAAACAATTCAGACCATTTGGAACATCAAGAAAATACACATACGATCAATATGAACTACAAGCAGAAACCAAAACCAAGAAATAAAATTCTAATAATATTTTAGCTCGTTAACATCTAATGTTCTTGTACAATACCTGCATCTTAAAACTAGACCTGTCTTGTCAACAACATCCATGATGGGTTCAATATCTTCATCACTATTTGTGATACAATCTGGATTTGAACAGCGAAAAATTCTTTCAATCTCATTTGGTAAAGCAACGCGTCTTTTCTCAACTAGCTTATAGTCACGAATTATGTTTACAGTTGCTTTTGGAGAAATAAGTGCCAGCTTGTTTGTATCTGCATTCTCCAAGAACTTGTTTTCTACTTTAATTATGTCTTTTTTCGATACCTTTGAGCTTGGAACATTGAGCGCAATTGTAATTACATTTCCATCCTTTCCATCTATTCCTAGTGCATTCAAAACTTTCAAACCTTTTCCAGATTCTATGTGATCAATCACTGTTCCATTTTTGATCTTTCGTACTATGAGGTCAGACTCTGACATTGGAATAGTTTGTATAGTACTTATATATAATAGTGAATTACAAATGAGCAATACTTTTTTCCAAAAAGATATTGTCTCAGTAAGAGATTTTGATAAGCAAAAGTTTGAAGATGTTTTCAAGGCAACAGACAAAATTCTTGAAATGAATCAAAATGAGAGAAGAGAGCTTGGCCGTGGTAAGACTCTGGGATACCTATTCTTTGAACCTAGTACAAGAACAAGACTAAGTTTCGAGGCTGCCATGGCTTCAATAGGAGGGACATCCATTGGTATAGCTGATGCCTCATCATCATCTACAAGAAAAGGTGAGAGCCTTGCAGATACGGTACGAATAATGTCGTTATATTCAGATGTAGTTGTATTAAGACATCAACTCGATGGCTCTAGTAGATTTTCAGCCGAAGTATCAGAAAAGCCCCTGATTAATGCAGGAAGTGGAACTGAAGAACACCCAACACAGGCAATTCTCGATCTTTATACTATAAGAAAAGAAAAGAAGCGAATTGATGGTCTTAAGATAGGAATAGTTGGAGATTTAAAATATGGAAGAACAGTTTACTCACTTTTGTATGCATTATGCAACTATAAAGTAGATGTCAAACTGATATCTCCACAGGCTCTGAAAATTAGGGCTGATTCAACATATGAAATAAGAAAAAAATTGCAATATACAGAAACAAGTGATCTGGAAGAAAACCTTGATGATCTTGATGTTATCTATGTAACAAGAATTCAAAAAGAAAGATTTGCTGATGTTGAAGAATATGTTAAAGTTAAAGGCAGCTATAAAATTGGACCTGAACTAATCAAAAAAATAAAAGATGATGCTATCATAATGCATCCATTACCACGCCTTGATGAAATATCGCATGAAATAGACTCTACGAGACAAGCTACTTACTTTAAACAAGCTAAGTATGGAAAAGATACTCGTGCGGCACTTCTTGCATTGGTTCTAAACGAAAAAGGAATCTAAAATATTTTAAAATTCTACATTGAAACCAGTTTTACATTATCCATCTTTCGATTGGTCTTAAAATCTCGCGTCATCACACTAATTTTAGATGCATCACCATGTAACATGAAAAGCTCCATACACTTGTTTCCATCAACTTTGCTATGAAGGTGTGTTCCAATCAAATCTTCATAATTGTGTTTTATTGCAGTTACAACCTGTTCAGAATCTTCGTCATGCGTTATCATCAAGATTGCATGAATGGTTCCTGTGAGATTTCCTATCTGTTTTTCTTCTGATATGAGATTTCTAATACCTGCTCTGATAATTTCAGATCTTCCTGAAAATCCCATGGTTTTTTGTATTCTGTCAATTTCATATAGAATCTCATCATTTAGTGATATGGAAATGATTGGCATAAGGCAGATATTATTAACTATCTTATAAGTTTAATAGCAAAAATTATTAAGATTTTATAGAGTTATTAATAACAATATCACACAATCAGTATTGAATATCGACACCAAGGCTGCATTAGCAGCCATTGTAATAATTGTACCACTATCTGGTTATGCATTATGGATATCAGAACAAGGCAGAGAACCACAACAAATTTCAGGACAAAAAATTTTGGTTACATTTTATCCTCTTTACAAATTTACAAAAGCTGTAGGCGGTAATAAGGTAGATGTATCCCTAATTATTCCACCGGGGATTGAACCGCATGATTGGGAACCAACAATACAAGATATTGAACAATTCAAAACTGCGAGTTTAGTTATCATAAATGGTGCCGGATTTGAACAATGGTTACCCAAACTTATCACCGCCAATCCAGAAATGACTGTAATAGATACAAGCAAAAATATCAAATTATTACAAAAAGGTACAAATCAAACAGATCCACATATCTGGTTAGATCCGATTCTAGTTAAGACGCAGGTGCAAAATATAGCAGACGGGCTTGAAAAAATTGATCCACAAAACGCAGATTATTATCAACAAAATGCAAATCAATACAAATCAAGACTAGATTCACTTGACGCTACAATTAGAACTGATCTGTCAAACTGTAATAAGAAAGATTTTCTTGCATTTCATGATGCATTTTCTTATTTTTCAATTGAATATGGTTTACATCAAAATACAATAGTTGGTGGATTAAGCCCCGAAGCAGAACCCACTGCAGCAACTTTAGAACAAATAACGCAAAAATCACAAAATCTTGGATTACACATAGTCTTTACTGAAGAAGCAGTTAATCCTCAAATAGCTAAAGTAATTGCAGATGAAATACATGGAAAAGTACTAGTGTTAAGTCCGCTTGAAGTTACTAGCATAAATAATGATTATGTTGATGAAATGAAAAAAAATATTTCTAATCTAAAGGAGGCACTATGCCAATGAAAGTAGTTGAAATAGAAAATCTTACAGTATCATACGAAAATATTCTTGCTCTAGATAATATTACATTCTCTGTGGAGGAAAAAGACTTTTTGGGCATAATTGGACCCAATGGTGCAGGAAAAACTACCTTGTTTAGTTGTATGCTTGGACTAACAACAAACTATCAAGGCACAATCAAATTTTTTGGTAGTGACATCAAGAAATCAAGACAATATTTACATAAGATAGGCTATGTTCCACAAAAACCAGTATTTGAAAAAAATTTTCCTGCCACTATAGAAGAAGTTGTTGGAATGGGTCTTGGGCAAGATCAAACTAAGGATAAGATTGATATTGCACTTCAAAAAGTTTGGTTACACGAACTTGGTAAACGAAGAATTGGTGATCTATCGGGAGGACAACAACAACGTGTATTTATTGCAAAAGCACTTGTAAATAATCCACAAATACTAATTCTCGATGAACCTGTTACCGGTATAGATGCACAAAGTATGGATTTTTTCTATCAAATATTGCACGACTTGAATCGTAAAGAAGGAATAACAATTATCTGGTCTTCACATGATTTGGATGCAGTGTCTAGACTTGCAACAAAAGTTGCATGTCTTAACAGAACTTTATTTTTCCATGGAATTTCTAAAGATTTCTTCCATGATGAAGATCTCTTGAAAATGTATTCTGAATCATCAATGCAAATGCATATGCATAAACATGAGGATTAAACAAAATGACATTTGAAATACTGACTTATGGTTTCATGCAAAGAGCATTGGTGACTGGAATTGCTATATCTCTAATGTGTTCTGTAGTGGGCTTGTTTCTCGTTCTTAGAAGATATTCACTTTTTGGTGATGCGTTAGCTCATGCAGCATTTGGTGGAATAGCAGCAGGACTCTATCTAGGAATATACCCATTATGGACAGCATTTGTTGTAACTATATCAAGTGCATTGGGTCTCACAAGCATCAAGCAACGATTCCAAATCTCAGGAGACTCTATTGTAGCAATATTACTTTCTGCAGGACTTGCAATGGGTGTAATTTTGATAAGTTTAGCAAAGGGATTTACTGTAGATATATTCAGTTTCCTTTTTGGAAGTATACTTCTAGTTAGTCTACAAAACACATTACTTATTCTTGGACTTTCTGGTACTATACTCGTCATCATATTGTTGTTGTATAGGCAACTAGTATATGCTACATTTAATGAAGAACAAGCTAAGGTAAGTGGAATTAGAGTTGATAAACTAAATTATCTCCTTGTAGTAATTTCCGCAATTACTGTAGTAAGTTCAATGCAGCTTGTTGGCATATTGCTAACCTCATCACTTATTGTAGTACCAAATGTAACTGCAGTGTTATTTTCTAGAGGATTCAAACAAACTGCTATTTTATCAATGGCTTTTGCTGTTTTTTCTGCTATAACAGGAATATTGACTTCATATGTCTTTAATGTGGCACCCAGTGGAATGATTGTACTCATATCGATTCTAATTTTTGGAACCTCTCTAGCAATCAAATCACTTAGAACTACAAATAAATTCGCAAAAAAATCCAAGATCATAACTTGATTATTTTTACATGTGATCACGTTTATGTTTTTATAGGAGATAATTGATTATTTTACTGTGAAGTCTGTATCTGATGTAGCGCCATTTGGCATTCTGATTTTAATTACTATCTTCTCAATTTCTCCTCAATTATTATCCGATGTAAATGTATACGCTAGTGACATGAACATGTCATCAAGTGATCAATCAATGACAACAGAAGATGAAATGTCTGCAGATGGTACAACAAGAGTAGAAATTGATACATCACCCGCAGTTCCAACTAGCGGTCAATCACTACTAGTAGCATTATCATTTACAGACTCAAATGGAAATAAAATACAACACCAAAATTACGCTATTACGGTAACACAGGGAGATGTGATAGTGCTTGATAACCAACACGGTCACACTCACACTGGAAATGATATTCAAACAACAGATGTACTGACGTCATCTTCTCCAGTAGACATAAAAGTAACACTAAATGGAGTTGGTCTTCCAAATACAGATCCATCAACTTGGACTGGACCAAAGGGTGATGTAATTAGTTTCAATGTGGTACCAGAATTTGGTTCAATTGCACCAATAGTACTTGCTATTGCTGTAATCAGCATTGTTGTATTCACAGCAAAGAATAGAGTAATTCCAAAACTCTAGTTATACGTAGACTTTGTGACTATTACCTGTGAGATTTTTATAATGGCACAATTGTATAAAACTACAATGAAGTCAAAACCAACTATCGCACTATTTGGTGTTTTGACTCTAGCTGCCATTATAGCAATCTCTCCATCTGCATTCGGTCAAATGTCTGTGGAAGTAGATATGGCTAAGGGTGCAGGCTCAAGTGCAAATGCTGACTGTGTTGCAGCAAACAACTGTTTTACTCCAAACCCAGTCACTGTTGCACCAGGTACTGAAGTTGAATGGAAAAACACTGACACAGTGGGTCACACTGTAACAAGTGGACAGCCATCTGACAATGAGACTGGTACTGTCTTTGACAGCAATGGTCTAATCAAGCCAGGAGCTGAATTCAAATTCACATTCCAAAAGGAGGGCACATTCAATTACTTCTGCCAAGTCCATCCATGGATGGTTGGTCAAGTAATTGTTAGCGCATCAGCAGCTAGTACAGGAACACCTAGTGGAACAGGCGGCAATGCAACTGTACCAGAATTTGGTTCAATTGCACCAATAGTACTTGCTATTGCTGTAATCAGCATTGTTGTATTCACAGCAAAGAATAGAGTAATTCCAAAACTCTAGACTTTCTTCTTTTTATTATTTTACTATGAACTTAGCTGTGGCTTTACTGTAGATAATGATATGGCATGATCATCTATCAATACGCCAACACCAACTGAAACATCCTTTATCAGAATAGTAATCTGAGAAAGATCATTATTGGTTAGATTGTATTGATTTGCTAACATTTTCTTGACTTTCATCTGAGTGTTATCTATCTGGTTTAGTGTGGAAGGGATTGACACGTCAAGAGTTGTTCTTAGCACATCTTTTGGAATTTTTCCAGTACTGTCTTGTACTATGTAAAATGAAATTTTGTCAACAATTACCTCTTGAGGTAATCTATCTAACGCGTTTGCAGTATAGAAAGCTTGAACATCTAACAAGTTGATGTCAGTTGAAGTATTTGATACTGTTATTCCGGGACTAAACGAAGAATCAAGTGGCACGCTAATTATTACAAACCCTTCAACAAAATTATCATTGTTATTTCCAAGTATACTACGTACATCTTTGCAGGTAATGCTTTTTGATGTATCAGAATCCATGTTAATTAATAGTGCATTTGAGATAGACCCATTGTTAACTACGGCATTCCAAAATATTTGCATCTTTGTCTTTTGTTTGTTAAACATGCTAATATCGGTATCATAGTGACCAGGTCTAAGTGGTCCTTCACCAGCATAAATTGAGCCACATTCAAACTTGGTAGAATATGTAACACTTCTTGCAGAAGAAGACATGGCATCGCTTACGGGCAAATTAGTAAATGTGGCAACTGCAGAAGAACTTTTCACTTGAACTGTTTTCAAGATTCTATCAATACTATAGCCTGACATTGTACCAATTTGTAGTATAGAATAATTTCCATTTTTTATTCCAGTCAAAGTAATCACCCCATCTTTGTCTTTATCTGTATCATCTTGAGAATTGTCACTTATGGTGTAATTCCCATTACCTGTAAATGGATTTGGAGAAATAACAAACTGACCGCTTCCAATTAACTTGTTATCACTTGACAATGAAATTATAGTGAGTGATGAGCTCTGTGCAAATGCTTCTAAATTTGAAAAGTTCTGCCCAACAAGATAGATAATTATTCCAACAAATATTACTCCACAAACAGAAGAAATTTTTAGCCATCTTTTCATTTTATCATTCTGCTTGTTTGCTGTTAATAATTTTATGTTATATGACATTTTGCCCAAGAATTAAATATCATGTAATAATCATTTGAGGTATTGCAGAGACCTTTGACTAAGAGCATACTGGCAGTAATTTTCGGTATTTTGATTCTCACGTCGATGGTACCACTTATTCCAAAAAAAGCATATGGTGATGGTTTTGCAATGGAAAATCTTCCACCTGCATCAGTAGGTAACCTGAAACTTAGTTTATTTGTAAAGCTAGATCCTCCAATTATTACTAGTGATTTAAGTAAAGATCGAACTTTGACTTTTAGATTATTTGATGCTGATACTAATCAAACAATTCCACATGACACTCTTCTCATAACTGTCACAAAACATGACCAATTACTATTACGAGATAAATTTCATACCCATGACGGCGTACTTACTCTAGTAATTAATCCAACCAAAACTATTGGTAAATGGACTGTATACGGAAACCAAGATGACGTATTGGGATGGACTCCTGACGTTGGACAACCAATTAGACTCTTAGCTCCAATTCTTGGTGAGGGAGGACTTTATCACATAAACGTACAAGTAATATCATTCCAAAATGACAAAAATTCATTTGCCGTAGATCAAATACCAAATTTTGATTCATATCTTAGCGTAGGTGATATAACTAATCAAACAATATCTTATCAGAATAATCCATACGATGTACAACTAATCTCATATTATGATAAAGTAGATAGCATTAATTTTGATGAATCATCAAAACAGTTTTCATGGTCAATGCCATTTGATTGGAATGTAACAAGATTTGCAAATAGACCGATCTTCATACATGAAGAACTTCATGTGCCAAAGGCCTTCAAAGACTTTTCTAATACTCCAACATATTCTGCAAGCGCACAAGGATTTGCTCTAACTGGAAGAAGAATTATCGTAGATCCATATACACAAGGAGATAACATGATAGTTCACTTGTTCCTCAATAAACCTGATATTGATAATATTGCAAAGACAGTACCTACAGGAATCAATACTATAACGTTTAATCTGGCTCCTGAAAAACCTAATGTGCAAACTTCGTCCTCACTTCTAACTGATTTTGGAGGATGGCATATTCAACTAGGATGGAATCCAAGTTCATTAACAGCTAACAGTCAAAATAATCTTAAACTTACGTTTCTAGATGCTTTTACAGAACAAAAAGTAGCAGGTGATGTCAATTATGACATACAATTACAGGATACAACTGGAAGTACCTTGTGGTCTAAAACCGGTGCAATAGCAAAAGCAGGAACAGATACACAATCAATCAATTTACCAGGAAATGGAATTTACAGCATAGTTGTAAAAATGAACTCTGTAATCACTAATGGCCTTCCTGACACGACTAGAACTGGTTTGGGAAGAGGTAATGTGGTTATACCATCCACACCTTCTACAGATGAATCTCTAGTACAACAAACAACAAATCAAACAAGCACTTCAGGTAGCTCACAAGGCAATAGTCAATCTATTGTAATCCCTGCCTGGATCAAAAATAACGCAGGATGGTGGCATGATGGTACAATCGACGACAATACATTTGTGCAAGGAATTCAGTACATGATTACAAATGGTATAATGAAAGTACCACATGGAACACAATCATCATCTTCATCAAACCAAATCCCTGCCTGGATCAAAAATAACGCAGGATGGTGGCATGATGGTACAATCGACGACAATACATTTGTGCAAGGAATTCAGTACATGATTACAAATGGTATAATTGTACTCAAACAATAATTAACCAATCTTTAACAATACTTTTCTTATCCTAGAATAGAAAATACTATTATAGAAACAATGAAAGAATCATTATTCAATGCTTCCCATACGAGATGAAAATCCCAAACCTCCAGGTTACAGACCATATGTTAATTATACATTAATAGCAATTAACATAGTTGTATTTTTTTGGGAAATTGCTGTAACGCATCAAGTTTGGGAATTTACAAATCAAAGAGCAGAAAACCTATTTCTAAGCTACGGTACAATTCCATCAGTAATTACTAATGGATTCATAGATCATAATTACAGCATAGTTTCCTCAATCCTTAGTTCAATGTTTCTTCATGCAGGATTGCTGCATATAGGAGGAAACATGTTGTTTTTGTGGATATTTGGAGATAATATAGAATACAAATTTGGACGAGCAAAATATCTCTCTCTGTATATTTTCTGGGGTTTAATTGCAGGTTTTGTTCATGTATTATCTGATCCTTCAAGTCAGGTCCCAGCGCTTGGAGCTTCAGGTGCAATTTCTGGTGTTCTCGGTGCATATCTTATTTTATTTCCAAATGCCAAAGTAGTGACATTTATTTTCCTGGGATTTTTTGCACGACTAACAAGAATTTCTGCAAAGTGGTATCTTCCCTTCTGGTTCGTATTCCAAAATGTGTTACCTGCATTTGTGGGTTCAAGCGGTTCAGGGGTTGCATTCTTTGCTCATATAGGTGGATTTCTAATAGGATTGGTATCAGGATTTATCTACAAAAAAACACACAGCTCTGAATTTAGTTACGGTACACGATATGGATGGAAAGGCAGCACTTGACAATATAGATAATTGTCAAAGAATAAATTCTGTTTGTATATCTGAAACTTATGCCGCTGATAACAATCTCTATGTATCCTGGCAGAACTGAAAAACAAAAAGAGGAATTTGCAAAAGCTATAACAAAAGCTGCAGTGGATATTCTGAAAACAAAAGAAAATCATGTTATAGTTGTTTATGAAGAAAACCCAAAAGAAAATTGGTACATGGCAGGCAATCCTCTCTAAACACATTTTTATTTTATTCAAAATCTAGGAAAATTGTGTCAAAAATTGCTCTAGTACAAATGAAAGCAGATGTGAGAAAAGAAAAAAACCTTCAAAAAATTTTACGATATATTTCGAAATCATCTTCTAAAGGTGCTACATTATGCGCTTTTCCTGAATTTATGATGTGTTATACTCCATCTTCTCAATCTGCCAAAGAATTAGCAAATATCTCTGAAAAAATTACAGGAGATTTTGTTTCATCTATTGCTGATTCGGCAAAACAAAACTCTATACAAGTAGTGGGAACGTTTTATGAAAAAAGTCCAAAACCAAATAGGGTATATGATACATCATTTGTAGTGGGAAAAAATGGTAAAGTAATTTCAGTATATAGAAAAATCCATCTCTATGATGCATTAGGATTCAAAGAATCAGACAAACTTTATCCCGGCTCTTCAATAACAAAGCCAATCAAGACAAGCATTGGAAAGATGGGAATGATGATCTGTTATGACGTACGATTTCCAGAAATGTCTCGGATATTAGCATCTTCTGGTTCTGAAATACTAGTAATTCCTTCTGCATGGGTTAAAGGCAAACAAAAAGAAGAGCATTGGATAACTATTAACAAAACAAGGGCTATTGAAAATGGTTGTTATGTAATTTCACCAGATCAAGTCGGAAACATTTACTGTGGAAGAAGTCTAGTTGTTGATCCATTTGGAAAAATTCTGCTTGATATGAAAAAATGGGAAGGAATTGGAATTGCAGACATATCATTAAGTATGGTACATCAAGTGAGAAAGAAACTACCTCTTTTACGAAACAGACGAACTGATATCTATACAAATCTTAAGATTTAGAAACTCTACTTGTACATCTTATGTTAGAACATTGCCTTGACCATTTTTGTTTTCGTGAATATCTAAATAAAATGATAGGCCATGCACAAATTTTGCAAGGTATTTTCATTGCACAAATCATTCCTTTTTGAATAAGTGGCGTAGAAGCTCTACAACCGTTGTAATAATTGGAACATCCAATAAATCGCTTCTTAGTCTGTATTGATCTTATTATGAGAAGTTTGCCTGTGTGACACTGGGGGCATTCTACAAGTCCATTTGCGGGAGTATTTGTTCCTAATATTACATATTTTTTCTTTCTTTCTGACCATGAAAGATATCCATTTTTGTCATAATATTGCCGAATCTCACTTTGTATTTTACCAATCTTCCTTTTTGTTATGTGAATAGAATTTCTTGAACTCACTTGTTGGTTTTGGAATGTTAATGACTGCATAATATGGTCTTTCATTGATATGATGTCATCTATCAGATTAAAGAAACTAATGAAGAATTTTTATATGGAATCTAGTCAGCGAGATTTGTGGAAAAGGTTTGTGTTATCGGTGCTGGAAGCACGAAATATGGAAAATTAGAAGATAGTATTACTGACATATCCTTACAGGCATCCGTTGACGCTATTGAAAGTGCTGGAATACAACCTAAAGAGATTCAAGCAGGTTACATCTCAAACGTCTTTGGTATAGCAGACAAACAAGTCCATCTTGGACCCGTTATAATGAGTGACCTGGGAATTCCAGAAGTACCATCACTTTCGATTGAATCTGCATGTGGTAGTGGTTCAGTATCATTTAGAGAAGCATATGCAAATGTAGCTGCTGGATTTTATGATGTTGTATTAGCAACTGGAGTTGAGAAAGTAACTCATACTGGTACAGAATGGACTACAACATATTTTTCATATTGTTCTGATTTCTTTTATGAGGGAGGTGCTGGCGCGTCATTTCCAGGATTATTTGCATCTATGGCAAGAGCTTATCTTGCTGAATTCAAAGCAACTGAAGAAGATCTTGCGATGGTTGCAGTAAAAAATCACGACAACGGTTTTCTAAATCCAAAAGCACATCTAAGAAAAAAAATTACAATAGATGACGTTTTAAAATCTGCAGTAGTTGCAAGTCCATTAAAGCTATATGATTGCTGTCCTTTCTCTGATGGAGCAAGTGCTGTAATATTATGTAATGAAAAATTTGCTAAAGCTCATACAAAAAATTATGTTGAGGTAATAGGATCAGGAAGGGGTGGATCACCTGCTGCACTCCAAGGAAGAGAACACATTACTACTATACCAAGTACAAAACTTGCTGCACAAGCAGCATATAAAATGGCAGGAATAACCCCAAAAGATATAGACTTCGCAGAGGTTCATGATTGTTTTACAATTGCAGAATTAGTAGATACAGAAGATCTTGGATTTTTTGAAAAAGGCACAGCTGTTCAAGCAGTAAGAGAAGGAAGAACTAAACTAAACAGTGATATCTCAATCAATCCTTCAGGCGGGCTCAAATCCAAAGGACATCCAATTGGTGCTACTGGAATAGGACAAGTTGTAGAAGTTTTTGATCAACTTACAGGAAAAGCTGGAGAAAGAACAGTAAAGGATGCTAGAATTGGACTCACGCATAACTTTGGTGCAACAGGTGCCAGTTGTGCAGTTCACATATTCAAAAGTGTATAAGTTGTTATCCAAAGAAGAATTCATCAATAATGCAAAAGCAGGTAAAGTTCTAGCTAGAAAATGCACAAAATGCGGACATCTTCATTTAGTCACTACATATTTTTGCCAAAATTGTGGAAATAAATCGTTTGAAAATACTATAATTGATGGTAAAGGGTCAGTTGTTACCTATACCATAATAACAGTGCCTCCAGACGGATATGAAAAATATGTACCGTACGCTTGGGTGGTAATGAACCTAGATAATTCCGAACTACGAATTTCAGGTTTTATGGCAAATATTAATTCTCCAGCAGACCTTCCTCTTGGAACTAGGGTGAAGATCACAGGTTATGATGAACGTGGAATAATACTTGAAAAACAGTAAATCAAATTTATTAAACTGATTAAAAAAAATCAAAAAATCTCTTTTATAATATTTGTACAAAATACTTCATAATGTCAGTAGATGTTATATGCAGCAGATGTGGATCTAAAATTGCCAGTATGCGTATGCTAAAACCAATAAAAGATGTCATGAGGCCATACAACAGTAAATGTCCTTCTTGTGGACAAACGTTATCTGGATCAGAATTTACCGTTGACGTGCAGAAAAACTGATCTAAAAAGATTGCGTATGGATCAAGTCATAAATCTTATTTACTGATACTATCTAGACAAGCCTATGGAACTTAGTGAGGACTTTGGGGAGCAGAAGCGGGGAGGAATTTTACAATCAGCATCAAAACGTGTAAGAATGATCTTTTCTGTAATGGCAAGCCCAAACAGAATTGATATATTACGTATTCTAAATTCAAAAGGCCCACTTACATATTCAGAGCTAAAGTCCCTTGCTGGATTTAAATCAAAAAAGGAAAGTGGTAAGTTTGCCTATCACTTGAGAAAATTGTTACGACAATCTCTAGTCGCACTAAACAAATCTGAGAGACGATATACGATTACCAATCTAGGAAAGCTTGTTCTAAGTCTTGCAAGGCAGATCGAGGAACGTTCCATCATAGAAAGCGGTAAGATGTACGTACGAACATCGCATGAATCTATTGAGGAATTTAACTCACATAAGATTATCCAATCCCTTGTAAGGGAAGGAAGCCTTCCACTTGAGTTAGCCCAGAAGATAACAGAAGAAGTTGAAAATAGAATATACAAATTCCAGACTTCTTACCTTACATCATCACTCATTCGTGAGATGGTAAACTCTGTGCTTCTAGAACAAGGACATGAGGATTATAGGCATAAACTTGCAAGATTTGGCCTTCCTGGGTATGATATACATGAAATGCTTACAAATGTAGACGGTATACACAACGGCGTAGAAGGACTCCTATTTAAGACAGGCCAAAAAGTATTCGGTGAATATCTAGTCTTAAACTCTCTACCAAAAGATGTTGCAGATTCTCATCTATCCGGAGACATTCACATAACAAACACAGGGCTGTGGTCTCTATTACCAGATACCATATTTGTAAACATAAAGGAACTTGTAGAAGATGGAGTAGATCTAAGAGGCAAGTTCCTTGGGGTAACACGTACTCCTCCACCCAACTCTCTGGAAGATCTTGTTACATCGTTATCCCTACTCACATCACTTCTTATCAAAGAAGCTTCACAAGAAGTAGTAATAGACGGATTGGTCGCTGCATTGCAAAAATATTCAAAGAACCTATCTGAAGTTGAAGAAAAAATTGCAAATTGCTTTACAAAGATCTCTACTGCACCAATATATAGCAAAAGTGGTACATTAGCTTCTTTTAGAATATCTATTGCTACAGAACCAAAAATTGTTGGAACAATATTAAATGCATACAAAAAATATGTAAAATCAACCCCTATGCCATCAATTGGACTAATAATAGATTATGAAAAAGCCAAGATAAGCGACTTTTCAGAAACTCTATCTGACATAATTGCTCTTGGAGGTCGAGTGATGTTCTCTAAAGGCTTGGTTTCTAGTAAAGGTTTGGCAAAAGCAGACGCGAAGAATACCAACATAACATCAATTAATCTACAGTCTTTGTCAATCAATATGCCACGACTAGCATTTGAATCCAACAAAGATGAGACATACTTTAGAGCAAGACTTGCACTATTGATGAAACCTGCATTATCTGCAATGTCTCTGAGGAAAAAAGAAATCTCAGATCTTACTAGGCGCGGATTGAATCCTATTCTTGCAAACAATACTCAATATATGCAAAAAGGATCAGTAACACTAGTAGTTAATCTGATAGGGCTAAAAGAAGCAGTTTATGGTATATTAGGTTATGAAAATAACAAGGCCGGACAGGAGATATTATCTAAAGTCATTAATACCGCAATAGAAGTTGCAGCCAAGAAAGGAAAGGAAATGGGAGACAACGTAACCGTCTCTATGACTGAAAGCGATGCAGCATCACGATTTTCGGCTTTGGACGGCGAAAAATACGGTAAAATGTCTATCCATCAGCACCTAGAAGGCGAATCATACTCACAAGGGGTGGTCATTGATGCCTCTGAAATAGAGGGAATGAATACCAAGAACGAAAAGATAGTGGAATCCAACCAATTTTCCAAGATCCTCAATGGAGGATTATTGGTTCAACTAAAGATACCTGATAACATGGACTCTGCTGGAATCAAGAAGACAATAGAAAAGGCAGGAGATCTCTTAGGAACGTTTAGGCCAATCAAGAAGGTTCCTATATGTAGCAACTGCGGTCTGAAGGAAGAAAAAATATCAGAAAAATGCCCTGTCTGTAAGTCACCATACATTCTAGCATAACTCTCACCGTAGGAAACAGTAAAATTTTTTTAGAAAATTTTTGACATAATCTAAGAACTAATTCAATTTTCTAGATGAATTTTTTTAAGGTTTAATTTAGTCTTATGCGATCTAGTACTATGAAAATTGTAACGGTGTCAACAAAATTGATCCAAAGCTTAGCTTTAGAAAATAATTTTTTGCCGGAGTGTTTAATTAACTCTCATTTGATAGGGTTTCGGGGAGTAAATTGACTGATTTTTCACAAATAGAGAACTCGATCATTCAGGTTAAGAAGCGTGATGGTCGAGTATCAAATTTCCAGAAGGACAAAATTTCAAATGCTATCTTTAAAGCACTTGTAGCATGTGGCAGACCTGATCACGGACTTGGGAATAAGCTTGCTGATCATGTTATTGAAAAACTAGTTAATCATGGATATTCCTCTTCTGAAGCACCAAGTGTAGAAGACATACAAGATATGGTGGAGTCTACATTAATAGAAGAAGGATTAAGTGAGATAGCCAAAGCCTACATTCTCTACAGACACGAACGTAGACGAGTAAGAGACGAAAAAATGAAAGTTCTAGAATCAAAGAGTCTTGATAGCGTATCCAAGAAGTTTGATTTGAACTGCCTTAGGGTGCTCGCATCAAGATATCTGCTTAGAAATAACAAAGGACAGATAATAGAAAGCCCAACTGAAATGTTTGAAAGAGTTGCTGTCCTAGTAGGACTTGGCGATGTTTTAAAAGATCCAGCTATATTTCAGGTTGAAGGCGGATACTCACAAAATATAGAAGATGCTGCAAAATATCTAGACAAACTTGATGACTTTAACTACAAATTCAAAGTTGGCAAGTACTATCTTAACAAATATCATTTTAGATCACTGATAAATCACTACATCGACTTGGCAAAGCATGGCCAGATGAAAGTAGGAATAAAAGACGTTCTTACTATGCTGGCAGCAAACAAGTTCGAACAATATGCAGAAAGAATCACAGAATACTTTGACCTTATGGTTTCACAAGACTTTCTGCCTAATTCACCAACAATGATGAATGCAGGTGCAAGATTAGGTCAGCTTTCTGCCTGTTTTGTTCTTGCAATGCCAGATGATATGGAAAAAATAATGAAATCCTCATCCGACGCTGCACTCATATTCAAATCAGGAGGAGGAGTTGGCATCAACTACTCGGAACTAAGACAAGAGGGAGATGCCGTAGCTTCAACCTCTGGAGTAGCCTCAGGACCTGTATCCTTTATGAATATAATCAACACCGTAACTGAAGTAGTAAAGCAAGGTGGTAAACGAAGAGGTGCCAACATGGGAATAATCGAAGCTTGGCACCCAGATGTTGAGAAATTCATTACAGCAAAAACAAAACCAGGAGTTTTGGAGAACTTTAATGTAAGTGTGGGGGTGTGGGAGGACTTTTGGGATGCACTTGTAAACTCAAATGATGGAAAATATACTCTATTAAGTCCACGCGACAAAGTTCCAATAAGAGAAGTAAATGCTCATCACCTAATTGATTTGATTGCACTTTCAGCTTGGAAGAGCGCCGAACCTGGATTGATATTTTTTGATATCATAAATAAATACAATGTATTTGCAAAAGCAAGAGGAGGACCTCTTCGTGCAACAAATCCATGTGGAGAACAAAGTCTCTATCCATACGAATCATGCAATCTTGGATCAATTAACCTTGCCAACTTTGTAAAACGAAAAGCAGATGGTCAGTATGAATTTGATTGGCAAAGATATGAAGAGACAATCAGAAAGACAACCAGGTTCCTTGACAATGTCATCGATGTAAACACATACCCAATACCAGAAATTGACAAAGCATCTAAGGATTCCAGAAGAATTGGACTTGGAGTAATGGGTGTAGCAGATCTATTATTCAAATTGAGAATTCCATACAATTCCCAAGAAGGATTTGAATTCCAAGAAAAGCTTTCAGAGGCACTAACCTATTATTCCATGGAAGAAAGTATCGCACTTGCAAAGACACGTGGTCAATTCCCATTATGTTCCAAAACTGAATTTCCCGAAGGAAAAATTCCAATTGCTGGATATTATGAAAAATCAAAAAGTGCTCATACTTATGACTGGGACGCACTGATTTCCAAGATTCAAAAGCACGGCATTAGAAACGTACTAACAACAACAGTAGCACCAACAGGTACTCTATCCATGATTGCAGACTGTTCCAACGGAATGGAACCAATATTTGCTCTTGTATTTGAGAAAAGAGTAACAGTAGGTAGATTCTTCTATACAAACAAAATCTTTGAAGCAGTTCTAAAAGAACATGGTCTCTACAATGATCAGATATTAGAAAAGATTGCAAATAACTATGGTTCTGTAAAGGGAATTCCAGAAATTCCTGAATGGATGCAAAAGATCTTTGTTACTGCTATGGATATCCACTGGGCTGACCACTTGCTAGCTCAAGGAGTTTGGCAAAAATGGATAGGCAACGCAATTGCAAAGACTATCAACATGCCAAACGATGTATCATCTGATGATGTAAAGGCCGCTTACCTGTTAGCGCATGAACTTGGCCTCAAAGGAATCACCGTATTCAGAGACGGCTCAAGACATGAACAAGTGTTACACATGACAGGAAACAATGTACAAAAGAACTTCCAGGTAACACCAAGCACGTATGTAACAGATTACATATCAAAAAACATCACAAATGCATACCTGAAAACGCAGATAGAAAGAGCACTTCAGATAAAGATTCCAGATGCTAATGTAACTGCACCCGCACCAGCACTAACACCAGAACAAATGGAAGAAAGATTATGCCCTACATGCAAGAACAATCTTGTGTTTGCAGAAGGATGTAGTGTCTGTATTGAATGCGGTTATAGTGGTTGTACATCTGGATAGAATAACAAAATCACATTAATCCTTGATTGAGATATATTTCAGTTAAGTGATGAACACTGGTGTGTGATGGGTAATGCGGCAACGAGTGTCGTCACCTGATCAGTGACCATCACACACCAAAACTTCTTACGTTTTAATTAAACAAGAAATCGAATATGATATAAACTTTTGAAAAATTTTTTGATCCTCCCGGATCTACTTTTATTAACTATGGTTTGTTCTTATTTGAAACACAAATCCAATCAAAACTCTTTTAGTATCATTATCTACTGAAAGACATCATTGAACAAGAAAAAAATAGGCATAGCTGCTGGAGTAGCAATTGCCGCTGTTGCAATAGCAATAATTTTTCTATATAACCCACAAACACCAACAGGAATTCATACTATATCTCACAACCCAAGTCTTGGACTTGTAATCATGCCACCGACTCAAACTCCTACATTAAAAGAAATTCAAAGTGCATACAGTGATGCAGCTTCAACTGGAATTGGAAGAAGCAACGTGTATCTTTCATGGCCTAATGTAGAACCTAAAGAAGGAAAGTACAACTGGTCTACATCTGATATTTTGATGGGACTCAACAGAGAACAAAACCTCAATGTAACTTTGTACTTTTCTGTTATCAATAATCGAGTACTAGGACCATTTCCAGATTGGATGGGAACTCCAAAATTTGATCAAAAACTCCAAGACCAAACAGTATCCGTACTTGATGCAATTCTCTCAAGGTATTATATCGTAGATTATGTAATAATTGGTGGTAATGTTGATAGCTATTTTAGGGATCATCCCGATCAAATTCCAAGTTATGTAGACTATTTTAATGGTGTCTATGCAAAAATAAAAGAAAAACATCCAAATGTAAAGATGGGAAACTGGTTTTCGCTAAATGATGTAGCAAATCACTATGAAGGCGATGTAGTATCAAAGCTAAACCAAGGTGATTTTGTAGCGTACTCATATGCTCCAGTAGATTTGCTTTATTATCAAAATGAAAGTCCTGAAGCAAAGGCAGGTAATTTACAAAAAATGATAGACTATGCAAAGGGTAAAAAAATTGCTCTAATGGAAATAGGTTGGAGTACTAATACCTCTATTAATGGAACAAAGAATGATCAAGTAAAATTTATGCAACTTGTTTTTGATTTTTATAAAAAGAACAGGTCGGATTTTGAATTTCTGACATGGTATAGACAATATGATAGGCCCTTTGATACCTGTTACAATTCATTAAACAAGGATTCATCATCGATATTTGGAAATGAAAATGTTCTAAATAATACCGCCTCATATCTTTGTGGTTCAGGATTGTTTGATACTGACAAAAATCCAAAACCTGCATGGACTGAATTTAAAAAACAAATACAATTGAGTCTTAATTCTTAATTATACAGCTACGGTAACTTTCTCAACTTGAAATTCATCTCATTATTTTTGGCATCGCTACTTTTGATTAGTTTTTTACCATCATTTGCAAGCTATGAATCACCTACAAAGGGAGAACAAAATGCATTCAACCAACTATTAAGTGAATTTCAAAAAATCAAGATACCAAAAAAAGATGTATCAGACGTAATATCTACATTTAACAAACCACTAATCACCACTTTTACCTGTAATGCTAATGACACAAACCACCTGATAGTAATTGTTGTTAAGACTGCGCTAGCAAAATTTGATAAATCTACAACTCATCAAGATATGATTACCGGTGGCACATATACTTGGCAATGTTTGATAACAACTGAACAGGGTACCATAACAGTATACTGTAACAACGAACTCAGATTAAATCCAGATGTTATATCGAATTATACTGGTATTGATTATGGAATACATCAAATCGAAAATCTGGCTATCTTATATCATGAATTTTTGCATGGCCAGTTGATGATTGATGCAATTAAAAACTCATCACAATGGAGAGAGGAAATTTGTAATAAACAACCAGGAGATACTGTGGATTATTCTTACGCAGATTCTGATCATAAAATAATTAATCCATTACAAACACAATTTACATCAGAACTTGTAGCAAAATCTGGAGGTAAAATGCTTACCCAAGAAATAACTCCGCAAGAAACAACCAATGGTAAGTTTAGTACTCAAGTACTGAATCTTCGCGATTATCCTGAATTTGAAAATGGTGCAAAGATAACAATGAGGGCTAGTAACATGGAAAACACATCATTTTCCACTATACAAAATAATGTATTTTTAGATGGTCAATTGGTAAATAAAACAAAATCAGGAATGGTCTGGTTCTATATATTCAAGGATCAAAATCAAACCACAAGCAGCTATGAACCAATACCAATGTGGGCAAAACGAGCCGCGGGACTTTGGTCAAATCAAGGTAATGATACTGAAATTTATCCCGTGATACAATATTTAGTTGATCATAATCTATTGACTCTTAATAATGACAAAAAATTTGTAACCAAAATACCTGACTGGATTAAGAAAGATGCTTCTTGGTGGTATGCTGGAATAATAGACGATCATACATTTCTCGCTTCTTTTCAGTATCTTATTTCAGTAGGAGTAATTTCATAAAAATTACAATGCGGTCGCCGGGATTTGAACCCGGGTAACGGGCTTGGAAGGCCAGTGTACTAACCAAACTATACTACGACCGCTCACTCTGCCAATCTTAGACCTACATAATAAT
>JAJPGX010000050.1 GCA_021325595.1 Nitrososphaerota archaeon
AACAGAGCTTGCTGAGTTCAAGAACAAGATAGAAATCATGAGCTCTGAGAGAAATCAACAGAACAGCATAGAAGCATTGAGAACAGAGCTTGCTGAGTTCAAGAACAGTTCTCGTGCAGTACAATCCAATTCGCAATATAATGAAACTATGAGATCGCTTAACAATGAAATAGCACGGCTCAAGAAAAATCTGGATTCGATGCTTTTAAAATAAAATTAAAAATTATACGATATGAAAAATCATGACAGTAGCAACACTTTTTGGATGCCACTCGCATCCTATCAATTAGAAAATATCCAGGTAATAATATGTCATACGAAGTTATAAGATTAATCCGTCAGCTAATTGGAGCAGGGATTGGTGATACTACAAGATTATCATATATATTAGATCGTCTGGAGAATGGAAAATATCTCTACCTTTCAGATCAAAAATATCTTGAAAGCATAGTGAACACAAATGAATCCATTACAAGGAAACCTTTTCAAGATCAGCCTGAATTTGGAAATCTTGAGGCAGAATTACGTAACATAAATTTACGATTAGAGAATATTTTACAGAATAAAGCAGATAATGAGAATAGAATATCAAAGAATATTCCAACAGCACAAACAAATCTAATCTCAAAGTCATCCTCAGATACCATAGATTCTGCACCACAACCTAAAAGTGAAGATATAACTCTAGTTCTGTCGGTAATTTTGGGCCTCATCTCGCTTCAAGGAATTGGGCATATCTACATACACAAAATTACAAAAGGCATTGGGTTCTTAGTTGCATCTTTGAGTATGTCTAGTCTTGTCATCACGTATTTTCTAGGAATAATAAGAGACGCAATTCCTCTTTTTCTGCATCCTTATTTTATTCCATTATTAATTGGAGGATTGATTAGCTTGTATACCTTTCAGATACTCGATTCTCGTAAATTGTGCGTTGTCTATAACTTGTATATTTCTGAACATGGAAAGAGACCACCGTGGTGGTAAGTTAAGATACAAATCTATTGATAAGCATATAATAATTCTAAATTACTAAATTCCATTAAACCGTTCTACTATAAGAACAAGCAAATCCACCTATTAATCATAATGGAAATCGATTATTTTTTTGCAAATAATGCAAACATTCCGCCTGCTCCATAAGCTACTGCAATCATTATTCTCGATATGATCACAGCAATAGTCTGGTTTGAAACAAATGTTGTATCAATTATTAGGGCTACCGGAATTGCAAGTAGGGAAAGACCACCTACAATAATTTGTTCATAGTTTACAAGTCCGCTATACTTTTTCATAAAAACATAAGTTGAGGTATTACCTAGACCAATTCCTAGCAGTATCAAATACTGGTATAATGATGGAATCGCACCTATTGCAGCAAATGGAGCAGCCCAACACAAACCATTTATGGCCTTTACAGCAGTTGGCCATTTCACACTGTTTTTCATCCTTCCACGAATAGAAGAAAGTATGTTTTTGAATTTGGTAAGTATAATACCAAATGTGATTGTAAAACTTCCAATCCAAATTATGGCATAGTAATATATTGGATCTTTGCTCTCAAATACAATTTCACTGAGAACAGAGGCCGAACCCACAGATATTGCCACACCGACAAAAAGCAGCCCAAATGCACGTCTTACTGCGATAGGCGAATGTGGCATAAATGATGAGAAACCTTGCAGATGTAATTTAAAAGTTTGATAGATATTCTGACAATTGCATAGATTCATAAAAATTTGCAATATGTGAATTATTCTAAATAATATTGCGATTTATTCATTATTTTTTATAATAATTTCAAGAAGAAAGAGTCATGGTTTAGACAAAGATTAAATCGATCAAGATGATTAACAAGCGATGGGTAAGAAGCAATCTACAGATTTACATCTAGACATATTTAACGCCGAACCTGATTCAAACATGTACGAGTACAAGGCAAGACTTGAGCTGCTAAAAGATCATCTGCTAAAATTTGGCTTGACTCAAAACCAAGCAAAGGTCTACATATTTTTAGGCAAGTATGGACCAAAATCTGCACCAGAAGTATTTAGATCTCTTGGACTGCCAAGAACTGAGACATACTTTATTCTTAACACTCTTCAAAATCTCGGAGCCGTTACTGCTGAGATGTCATCACCCCAAAAATTTTCTGCCGTACCAGTAGGAAAAGCTATACATACTTTAGTGAATACAGAAAAAGAAAAACTCGAGAATATGGCCAGACTTGAAGGTGAGCTTACCAACCTATGGGAAGGTATTCCTGCATTTGCGGTAGAAACTGTTGAAACTAAAACTGAAAAACTGCAAATGATCAACGGCAGTGCTTCAATTCATAGTAAAATAAAGGACATGATAAAGAGTGCAAGAGAAGAAGTAATGATTTGTGGAACAGAAAAAGATCTTTCTAGATTTTATCATTCTGACATTCTTGAAATATTATCCAATTGCAATATCGATAAAAAAATAATCGTTTCACCATCACAGAGACTGCCACGCTTTCTTGACGGAATAGATAAAAAAACGATAAGATTGATACCTTCAAGTCATGTAGATAACCAATGCTATGTCTTAAAGGACAACAGCGAAATCTTGTTCTTTCTAAGAAACGCGTCACATCCTTCCCATACAGTATTTGCGTTATGGTCAGAGTCAAAAGCACTAATAACTTCCATGCAACAACTCTTCGAGTACTCATGGAATGATTCAGAAGTTTGTCACTAGCACATAATTTTCACTAAACACAATTCTGACATATTTTATAACATAAACGTAGACAGCGATTTAGACAACAACCATATTTTCAAGGCATTCACGAATAGTTTATTAAAATTCAATTTCCATTGATTTTATGAGTTATTCAAAAAAAACCCTAGTAGGAATAATCATGGGTTCAAGCTCCGATAGCAAGATAATGCATGCAGCAGCTACCATATTAGATGAATTTGGCGTAAAACACGAGGACCAAATAGTTTCAGCACATAGAACACCTACAAGACTAACAGAATATGCAAAACATGCAGAACAGGAGGGATTTAAGATAATAATTGCAGGGGCAGGAGGGTCTGCACATTTACCAGGAATGATTGCATCACATACGGTAATTCCAGTAATTGGCGTACCAATAATGGTATACAATGACAAAAACAAATCCAGTAATTTCAAAGCATCAGCTTTTGGCGGATTGGATTCTCTTTTGTCAATTTCTGAGATGCCAACTGGATCTCCAGTGGCAACAGTAGGAGTAAACAAAGCCGCAAATGCGGGACTTTATGCTATAAAGATATTGGCAAATGAATTTCCAGACTTGAAAGTAAAACTAAAAAAATACAAATCAAAACAACATGAATCGGTATTACGAGAGTCGCATGAGATGAAAAAAATGGGTCTTTCTAAATTCACTAGTAAAAAATTCAAAAAGTAGACTTGTGTCCAATATTTGAAATTTGTATTACAGGAATTGAGAAATAGATTGGATAAAGTTTCCCAGTAGCAGGATGTGCATAGTTCCATCGCTTATCATCAGGATTAATTTTTGTGAATTGTTTTGCCATTTCTGGAGATATCATCTTGTATACTTCTTCACCTATTGTGATCTGGTCCGGTTGGGCAAGTGGAAGTATTTTGGATGCAATTGTAATGCTGTGGCCTATCAAATCAGGCTCTGAACCTAGAACTACAATTCTATTTTTCCCCAAATCCACGCCAATTCTGACACTCAGGGGTGGCAGCCCAAAGCTTGAAAACATTGGATTTAGGGAATGCTTGACTAGCATATTCATGGATCTTGCGCAGCGTACTGCATTTTCTGCCATATTTCCAAATTCTTTTAGTTCAGGAAAGAATGCAATTACAGCATCGCCTGTATATTTTAAAACAAAACCAGCGTGTTTAGAAATTACTACAGACATTTCCTCGGAGAAAACTTTGATCATTCCTGATAGTTCCTCAGAATTTAGAGAAGTGGCAAGCTTAGTTGAACCTACTATGTCCACATATAGAACTGCAGCGTTTATCTCTTGTTCTGGCCACAAATTCAGGAACCTGTTTGAAACATATTTAAGAAATGCTTGAGAGTATGAATCACTTAGCTTCATTTTATAAAGTGAGAAATTTCGCTTCACCCTAGTCATGCTATCAATTACTGCAGAATCATCAGGTGAAAGGATTTGAAATTTTTCTTCTGGTTTTACATGATATATTACGGATTCTAGTGCGTCCAATGGAACGAATTTTTTTTCAATTATATCATAGTAGCCTTTCTTTTCATCAATTGTTTTTTCTTCAAATTTTATTTTATCACTTGCAAGTCCAAATGGAAATGAAGTGTTTTGTTTTTTTGCTGCTGTTAGTATCACACTATCATATTCGTTTAATGTGAGCGCCTGTTCATTTTCTGCACCAGAGCCAATATCAATTACGCGCACAACCGGAAATACAGTTATCTTTCCTGTTTTTGAGTTTGATTTGATGACTTCGATTACATCGTTTTCCAAATTGTTAGGAGCCGTGACTTGGAGCACATACTTGTCTTTGAATTCAGATCTGTACATTCCAGTTCCTTTTGCTGCATGCACCTCTGAGCCAAACCCTTTTCCACGTCCCTTTACCTTTGCAACGTTTACAGACACACCTATGATATCCAAAGCGTCACTAACAACAGTCACGTCATCCCTAGGAATCTCTGCTTCTATTCGTATCATTTCTTGATTATATCACAATTTGTACCAATTTAAACTACTTTTTAATTCTCAGGTGATAATTGCCTTAATGCTTTAATTTACGATTCCACAAGAACCAAAACGTTGGAGCTAAAAGAAATACTATACGGCGCAATCTCACAATATGACGAGCATAGAATAGTTTCAGATATAGCGCAGGGGGATAGCTCTGAGACAATTAATGCACTAATGTCGCACTGTTTTACAAGCATGGAAGAAAGTGGCGATGATAGCCCAGAGATGCGTAGTACATTAGCAGAAGGCATGCTACATTACCTTTTGACAGTCTCACTCATACCAAGCCAACGAAAGACATTGCTAGGTCAGATAGAAGTGGACATTGCAGTGCCTGATACAAATACGCTGTCATCATCTCCAAAAGATGCAGTAGTCATTATTTTTCCAAAGACTAGTGAAATTAAAACAATTCAAGAACAGATTGATAAAATCAGAACGATTCAGCCAAACCCCGAGAACATCTGGGTTGTAGTAGAAGATAAAATTCCATCAGATGTTAAAGTGTATTTTTTGAAAAAAGACAATCTTACTTTTTCCAACATAATTAACGATTTGATCAGTTTTACATCAAACAAAAAGCAATCAAAATTCAAGATATTTAGGATAACAGAGAATTAAAGTCTACATTTTTTTCTACAGATTCATTCATCATCTCAATCTTCTGATAATCTTTGATAAATGGTACTACTCCAAGAATTGGAATTTTAGATAATTCATAAATTGTACTTGGAGCATTTTTTTCTTCAGGTCCTCCTTTTGCATCATGACAGTTTATTATGATTCCTTTTATTGAAATACCATATTGCTTGCAGGCATTAACAGTCAACATGGTATGATTAAGAGTTCCAAGCGTGGATCTTGTAACTATTATTGTTTCTAGTCCCAACATTTTGATCACATCTGCAACAAAGAGGCTTTCAGTTATAGGGGTAAGTATTCCTCCTATGCCTTCCACAAGTACTAGTTCATGAGACTTGCGCAAGTTTTCAAATTTTTCTTTTATGATATCAAGATTAATTGTAAGTCCAAGATTTTTGCATGCATCATAAGGCGAGACAGGCAACGGCAAAAAGATAGGATTTACCATATCTTCAGAATCTTTAACGCCAGATGACTCTACCAGAAAAGAAACATCTGAAGATCTGAAGCCTGATTTTTGCGGTATTCCAGTTGCAATAGGCTTCATCACACCCACATCTATTCCGCGTTTTTTCATACAGGCAGCAAGCGATGCTGTAATTGCTGTTTTGCCAACTCCTGTGTCAGTGGCTGTAACAAAATAGGATTTCATAAAATAATACCAATGTCTTGTCATTTAATAATTCACCGTATTCCTATTAATACGACATTACCAAGATAGAAACATGCATAGTTTTGTATGGCATCCTTATACGCAGATGAATGAGTGGCCTGATTTTGATATCATAAATCAAGGAAAAGGCATGTGGCTATACTCTACAAAGCGAAAAAAAATGCTAGATGGGGTGGCCAGCATGTGGTGTAATGTATGGGGTCATTCAAAGACAGAACTTGTTGACAGCATCATACGCCAATCAAAACAACTCCAGCACTCTTCTCTGTTTAATCTTACAAATGATAAAGCAGAGGCGCTGGCGGAAAAACTAGTCAAGTTAGCTCCTGGAATGCACCGAGTGTTCTATTCTGATAATGGTTCCACAGCAATGGAGATATCGGCAAAAATGGCATTACAGTATTGGCACAACATTGGTGAGAAAAAGCGAAAAACATTTGTTACATTTGAAAACGGATATCATGGAGATACTGCAGGATCCATGTCACTAGGATATGTTCCTGGGTTTTTTTCAATTTACAAACCCATGCTATTTTCCACAATACGTACTCCTTCTCCAATTAGTTACAGGGTTCCACATGGATATTCTTATCAAGACTATCAAGAATTCTGTCTTGAGGAGATAGAAAATGTACTGAAGAAAAGACACGATGTTGCAGCATTTGTAATAGAAAGTGGAGCTCAAGTTGCTGGCGGGGTAGTCATTTATCCCCCACGGTTCCAAAAAAAGATAAGCCAGTTATGCAAAAAATACAACACGCTTTTTGTTTTAGATGAGATAGCTACAGGATTTGGAAGGTTGGGCTCCATGATAGAATACAAAGCACAACAGAGTATGCCAGATATAGTATCATTTGGAAAGATGTTATCAGGGGGATATATTCCGATTGCAGTCACTCTGGCAAACAAAAAAGTCTATGATGCTTTTCTTGGCCAATATCATGAAATGAAACACTTTTTCCACGGACATACGTTTACTGGAAATCCACTTGCGTGTTCGGTGTCCTTAACAAATCTGGCATTATACAAAAAAAATAAAATAATTTCAACAATACAAAAACGCGCGTTACAGTTTTCAAAAAGAATAGATGAAATATCATCACTGGATATAGTAGGTGATGTTAGACACAAGGGAATGTTGATGGGAATAGATCTTGTATCTGATAAAAAGATAGGAAGACCAATTTCCCCAAAAAAGAAGATTCACCAAAAGATCTTTGTAGAGGCAAGAAGACGAGGAGTTTATCTGAGAACTTTGGGAAGCATAGTAATGCTGGTTCCGCCGCTTGCAATATCCGAAAAAGAACTTGATTTTCTGCTTGATACTACAATTTCTACCATAAAAGGAGTTTCAAAGAACATCGGGATATAGCAAGTTCTATAACAAACTTTTACCCATGTTCTATGAAACATGCCTCAGATCCGCATCTGTCCTTTCTGTAAGAAGGCATTACAGACAAACGAGATTCATAAATGCACAAACGTTGATTCTGAATACATATGTGAGAAATGCGGAAACAAATACCGAAGATCTAGGCCGCACATATGCCCAACGGTGATTTAATAGTAAACCATCATTCAATCAGGGGTTAACAGACTCATAATCTTAATTAATGGATTAAAAAAACAAGACACGATGGGTTCAGAGTACGATTTCATAACAGAATGCAAAAACAAGGTACTTTCAGGGCAACAAATTACATCAGAAGAGGCTACTACTTTAATCAACATATCAGACTCCTCATTACAATTACTATCAGATGCTGCAAATGAAATCACAAGAAAACTTTGTGGAGATATCGTAGATGTCGAGGCATTAATTAATGCAAAAAAAGGAAAATGTCAGGAAGACTGCACATTTTGTTCCCAATCTGCATTTTACAAGACAGGAATTGACACATACAAATTGTTACCTCCAGAAACAATTGTATCAAATGCTATTGCTGCAAAAAATGATGGAGTAAAAAGTTTCTGCCTAGTTTGTGCATGGCGAGGACCAACTAAAAGTGATTTTGAACAAATCTGTCAGATAATTGAAAAAATAAACAATGAAGTTGGAATCGAGGTAAATTGTTCACTTGGATTTATCGACAAAGACATGGCACTGCAACTAAAAAAATTAGGAGTAAAAAGATATAATCACAACTTGGAGGCACCTAGAAGTTATTTTGCAAAGATATGCACCACACATAGTTATGATGACAGAATGAATACAAACTGGATCGTAAAGGATGCAGGTTTAGAATTATGTTGTGGAGGAATACTTGGCATGGGAGAAACAAGAATGCAGAGATTGGAGCTGGGCCTTGATCTTGCAAAACTAAGCCCTGAAGAATGTCCCATCAATTTGTTAGTTCCACAAAAAGGAACCCCGCTTGAGCTACAAACCCAACTTTCCATTTCAGAAATATTGAGGACGATTGCAGTTTTCCGCTTCCTTATGCCAAAAACCATCCTCAAGATAGCAGGCGGGCGTGAGGTTTACCTCTCAAATGATCAAGAAAAAGCGCTTTTGGGAGGAGCAAATGGAATCATAACTGGAGGCTATCTTACAATAGGTGGAAATTCCCCCTCAGATGACTTTCAGATGATATCAAAGATAGGTCTTGAAGCATAATCTCGAATTTATCAAAAAAAGACTGGCAGACATAAGAAAAGCAAACTTGTATCGTGCCCTAGTTTTCAGCAAAGTTTCAGGACCATACATTACAATAGAGGGCAAAAAAGTTCTCAACCTATCCTCAAATGATTATCTAGGATTACGACATATCGAGTCGAAAAATAGACAGATTCAATCAAGCTCAAGACTGATTGCTGGCAATGATGTTTTGTTTAAAAGATTAGAAACCAAGCTTGCACAGCACAAATCAAAACAGGCTTCATTAATTTTTCCAACTGGATACATGGCAAATCTTGGAATGATTTCAATTCTTGCGCAAAAAAATGATCTCATATTAAGTGATGAACTAAACCATGCAAGCATAATTGACTCCTGCAAATTGTCACAGGCAAAAAAATCAATTTACAAACACAATGATTTATCAGATCTGGAAAAGAAACTATCCAAAAAAGCATCAAACAAGTTTGTTGTAACTGAAGGAATCTTTTCAATGAATGGAGATCTTTCAAGACTAGATGAAATTTCTAAAATATGTAAAAAATATGACGCGTTTTTGATATTAGATGACGCGCATGGTGACTTTGTAATTGGAAAAGATGGCAAAGGTACACCTGAATTTTTTGGAGTTTCAAAAAATGTTGATGTTTACATTAGCAGCTTAAGCAAGGGTTTGGGTGCATTTGGAGGATATGTCGCATCAAGCAAAGATATTATTGATCTCGCAATAAACACATCACGGCCATTTATCTACACATCAGCTCTGCCAAATATACTGGTTGAAATTGCACTTGAACGCTTTAGTGCAAGAAGAAAACAAAATCAAAGAAAATTATGGGAAAATGTATACGAGTTTCACAAAGGACTAGAATCACTAGGATATCAGATAGATTCTCCCAGTCACATAATACCAATCATAATAGGTGATGAGAGACGTACCATGAATTTTGCCAAGTTTTTGCTTCAAAATGGCGTGTTTGCACAGCCAATAAGATATCCAACTGTGAGCCGCGGAACTGCCAGAATCCGTGTATCTATCACTGCGTGGTTATCTAATAGTCACATATCAAAAGCAATAGATGTGTTTGAAAAGGCAGGCAGAAGGTTTGATATGACATAAGACAATTTGGAAGAGATTTGGAACAAGGTATTAATAAAAAAATGAGCACCACATTGTGTGGTAGAACTAACAATAGGGATAGCAGCTTTGGCAGGACTTGGATCATTTCTTGCACCATGTATACTTCCAATGATTCCCGCATTCTTGGCATATATTTCTGGAACCACGTTATCTGAACTACAAAGAAACAACGGGACCATAAATCTAGTATCAAACAGACTCAACATTTTTCTCAATACGCTATTTTTTGTTGGTGGATTTACAATTGTATTTTCAATTCTGGGTGTTGTACTAAACAGTGTAGTATCAATTTCTGCAGGTACACTACTAAGTGGTCTAAATCATGCAGGAGGATTGATCATAATTGGTTTTGGTGCGTTCATGTTGTTATCATCTAAAATCACTAAACTAAACTTTGAAAAGAAAATAATTCCAAATAGAGCAAAAGCAAGTTATCCTTTATCATTTGTTTTTGGATTAGCATTTGCGGCAGGATGGACACCATGTATTGGACCAATACTTGGAAGCATATTGACTTTGGCTGCAACTTCACCAAGTCATGCATTTGTATTATTATTGAGCTATTCACTAGGATTGGGAATTCCATTTATCTTGATGGGAATTTTCTTTTCAAGATTTACTAGATTGATAAAATCAATGAGCAAACATTTGAAATATTACTCCGTCATAATGGGAATTTTGATAATAATACTTGGTGTTTTAGTATTTACAAATCAACTGGCAGCAATTGCAAGCTTTCCACTTCTCAATAATGCGTTACTAGGGTGAAAATCATGAGACAGGAGATAAAACATGCAGGAATAATTGGCGGAATAATAATTGCCCTAGTGGTAGGCATCGGATTATATTTCATCTCACTTGATCAAACTGCCAAAGTTATTCAATTTACCCCACTTGAACCAAAATCAAACTCAAATCAATTCACATCAGAACAAAACTTACCAGATGAAAGTCAGTTCCCACTGGCTCCAAACCTAGTTGGAATAACAGGTTATGTAAATACTACTCCAGAAGACTTGCAAGCAAAATTAAAAGACAAAGTTGTGTTGTATGATTTTTGGACATATAGCTGCATAAATTGTATCAGAACATTTCCATATCTTAAAGCATGGAATGAAAAATATTCTGACAAGGGACTTGTCATAGTTGGAATTCATTCTCCAGAGTTTGAATTTGAAAAAGACATAAACAATGTAAAGATGGCAACAGCAAAATATGGTTTGACATATCCAGTTGTGTTGGACAGTGATCATAAAACATGGGATGCATTTGGTAACAGATACTGGCCTGCAGAATACATTACAGATTATCGTGGGCACATAAGGCATACACATTTCGGAGAAGGAAATTATGATGAAACTGAAAAAGTGATTCAACAATTACTTGATGAACGCGCACAACAACTTGGGCTAAATGTAAACATGAACCAAAGTTTGGTAAACATTCCAGAACATCAATTTGGTTTACAGCAAACTCCAGAATTATATTTTGGATACAGCTTTTCAATTGGACGAAACTTCATTGGAAACCATGAAGGTTTTCAACCAGAACAAACTGTAAGCTATACACTTCCGGAGACTTTTCAGCAAGATCATTTTTACTTGGCTGGAAAGTGGGACAACTTTGCTGACAGCATGAAACTTGAATCAGACAATGGAAAAATCGTCTTACCATACTATGCAAAAGATGTTCACATCGTGGCAACTGGCCCTGGAACTGACATCCAAATTCAAGTAGATGGAAAACCGCTGACTTTGGATAATGCAGGACTTGATACCAAAAACAGCCAAGCCCATATTGCAGAAAATCGATTATACAATCTGGTGTCAGACAAGTCACCTGGTGGTCACATACTTACTATTACAGCTCATCCTGGCTTTCAAATATTTACATTTACCTTCGGGTAACATTAAATAATATTTCTAAATTCGAATTTAGAAATATTATTTATCTAACAGGCAGGATTTTTTCTGTAACCGTATCATCATGTAACTGCAGTTACAATATGACCAGTTACATGAAGCCTTAAAACAATGTATTAGATCATGACTCAGTCAAAATCATGAACATATCAAATAGGTGGAATACACAAAAAGACAGTATTTCACAAAAGGTAATCGATAAAGTAAAGCCAGACGCGCCATTAAAGCCAAAAATCGAAGAGGCACAAAAACGATTACAGTTACAAATAGCAAAACTAGATAGTATTTCAAGAAAATTAAAAGAAAAAGATGATTATATTTTTAGAAAAGTAGTAGACGCAGTACGCTCTCATAACAAGGCATATTCTAACGCATATGCAACCGAATTACATGAAATTAGAAAAATGAATAATATGGTAACAGGCGCAAAATTAGCCATGGAACAAATCCAGATTAGATTAAACACAATATCTGAGCTTGGCGATGTGGTTGTAACCTTGAGTCCGTGCATGTCCATCATAAAGGGCCTAGGAACCGGTTTGAGTGGATTAATGCCTGAGGCAAGCTCATCGATGCAAGACTTGTCAAATATTCTAGGAGATATTATGACAGGATCTTCAGTTGATGCAAGCAATAACTTTGTCACTGAGACGTCAAGTTCAGAAACAAATCAAATATTGGAAGAGGCACAGGCTGTATTGGAGGGCCATGTCAGACAATCAATACCAGACCTGCCGCCACATCTTCCACCTTCACAGACTGCAAAGACAGAAGCTACTACTTAGAGCGCTTTTTACTCATATCTACAAAGTGCTTCTTGATTCTAGATATTGTTGGATAGCTATATCCTAGTTTTCTGTAATTTGCAATCATCATCTTCCAATTTTTTAGCCTCCACTGGGCTTGCTCAGACGTTACAGAATGGATTTCCTTGTTGATGATGCTTTTTCTTCCAACTTTAAGTACACCTGCGTCTTTTGCTGCCCATCTGTTTTTTGCAAAGTTTAGTCCTGCTATGACTTCATCTATTGGCATTTCTGCAAAGCAATCTTGAATTTTTTTAATTTGCGTATCAGTTGGCTTTGCTGATACAGGTATCTTGATTTCATATCTTTCCATATTCGAATTTTGAAATATGTACCTAATTAGTAGATAGGTAAAAAGTTCTCCACACAGGCTGGTGTAAATTAAAATACAGACATTTTGTTATTAGCAGGCTTTGGGTAGGATTCCCATGAGGCCAAAGGTAATCCTAGCCGGAGTTGTAGTATTTACTATGGCTGTAATCGGCTATGAATACGTACCCAAACTTGTCACAAGGGCTATGAATAAATTCACTGGTGGCGCAGGAGACCAGCACCTAATGAGATCAATGATGGCTCAGATGGGTATCCCCCCATTAGAAACGTTAGTACCCTTAACCCAATATACAATGATAGCTATTGGATTGATAGGAATGGGAGTCATGGTTTACGGAATGCTTTCAATGAAAAAAACAAAATCAATTTCAAAATTTTCGCAAAATTCGAAACAAAAATTACAAGATACTAACGAAATGAATCAGGAAACACTATCCATGCTTAAGGATAGTTTAGCCAACGGGGAAATAACCTATGAACAATATCAAAACATTCTGAAACGTATTGAGAGTTAATATTCTCTATTATGTTTTGAGCTGCGATAGTTAGAAATTCTAACAGATTTAAAATAACCTTTTACTAAATTGTATCAAAGATATTAATTTGATAAAAAGCAGCAATAGTCATTACCAAAAATGGAACTTGTAATTTCTTAACATTACTAGCTACTAGATAAAATCGCATGAGACATAAGGATTCTAATGTCTATGTCAGAGAGATTATCCCAAAATGAGAACGAAAAGTCAAAAATCATTAACATGTTTGAAAAAACAGAGAAGGAAAATGAAGAACGCGTAACAAGACTAATCAATGACATGTCTAGTCAGATAATTTCATGTATGTTAGAATCAGAGAACAAGCAAGATGACCGCATTAATCAGATTGTTTTTACAGGAGGCGGTCGTATAGAGGTATCCGAGCATACAGGTCCATCATACCTCTCACATCAGTTATCGCCTGATCTTATTTCTAAGCTCAGATAAAGCGTGTTTCCAACATAATTCCAAAGAAAAAGAAGAGTAGAAAAGAAGAATAAGATAAAAAACCAATAAAAATCAAAGAATCGTTTGGAAATGGTTACTTTTGTGTCATTTTGTTATATGAATCAATAAATCCTTTGGCATACAAATTAGCATGTTTTTCTGATCCTCTATGTATACCAAGTTTTGAGCGAATATGATGATAATATTCATGTATAATAACAAATGGATTGCAAAAAATATCAGAGTTTAACGCGTAAATCTTCCTTTCCATGGGAACATAAACTGCAAATACTGTCCTTCTTTTTCTCTTGACTGTGCCAACTATTATTTTCGGAGTATTAACTCGATAAAAATCACTTAGTACATCCAAGGCATCTTCTGTTTTTCCGTCTAAAATCATCTGAACAACTTTAGCTTTTGTTAGATCATCCAGTCCAGGCATGGAACAAATTCACAATTATTCGATATAAGTGGTTCAATAGTGGACATTTTTTGTACGTACTTTTGTCGAAGATTGTTTCATACAAATTGTGCAATCACAGTCAAAAAGACCTGCTTTTCCCATGCATTGGTCGTGCTTTTCTTCAAAGCATTTCAGACATAGAACCATGATATACAATTCTTGTATGTATTATGGGCTATTTTTACCCCCCTCTTACATGAAATATGTGGCTTCATCATTCAAATTCGTAGTCTAAAAAATGGCAAAAGTCAATTTCTAAAAAATCACAAAAAACCATCGTTTTTTCAATTCCGTTCCTAAGTGCAAAACCCCCCTATATTTCCAGGATTCTACGAAGAATATGATTTTTTCAAAAAACGTCAATTTTAGGGGGGGTTTAGCATTTGTGCGTGTATATAGCAGCCAATGGTAAAAACACCCCCATTGTCCAGTAAGAGTTTTGATTTCTTTTCCAGTATTGAATAAAAGCTAAACCCCCGATTTTAGGTCCTGTTTTCCCAGAATTTATCAAAAATTTGAAGGCGATACCGCAGTTCAAAATGGATTGATTATAGGTATTTTGTAATACAAACATCAGGTGGTATTACGATAAAAGCATACAAAAAACATTCAAGATGCTGAAAAATTAGTCTGCTTTGTAGTTCTCCAAATTGTAGGGAGCCGCTCGATCTGTTCAAGTATCTCTAGCGCTGTCGTACTATCACGTCGCTTTATGGCAGTAGCAAAATCAAACCCCAATTTTATGGCCTCTGGAGTAAGGTCTTTGACTTTGTCAAGATCTCGCCCCTCCCTTTGCATTCGTTCACCCAAAGCACAGAATTTCCAGTTGTCGGATAATGTTTCATGATGATGTGTCAGCGGTTCTCTTAGTTTCTGTCTCCAGTCAGAAAGTTCAATTTTTCCAAGAATTTCTTCTAGTTTTTGAGTATAAAAAACTCTCATGTTTTTTAAGAAATCTCAAAGTTGTACTTTAGTATTTTTGTTATTTTCAGACCTTAGTAATTTCAGGAATTTTTTCTCTTGCCTGCACAATCTCGATTTCTACTGTCTCTATTGGCTCGTCTACTACGTTTCTTCGTATGGAGAACATCTTGGGTTTATCGAAATCTTTAGTGCAGTCGGGACAAGCATAAACCAAAACCCTATACTCGTTAGGAGCTTTGGGGTTTGAAAGGCGGGGGTAGTAAACTAATCTCCCCCCACAATCCACGCAGTACCTATTTGCGCGTCTTGTTCTGGCCAATGCGGACCTCCTGCATGTACTTTTATGATGTGATCCGTATTAGATCTATACAGTCTAATAGAATAAACTAACATGTGATCGCAAAACAATATTGCTAAATTCGAATTTAGAAACATGAATATTCTACAATGTTGATCAATATTGAATAATGGCCCATAATCTAAAAATCATATTTCAGAATTCGGATTTAGAAACATAAAGCGCCGCCCGTCAGACTTGGACTGACGACCCGCTGATTAACAGTCAGCTGCTCTACCACGCTGAGCTAGGGCGGCAACAGACATGTTTCGTAGAACAAGCGGATTTAATTCTTGCTGAGCTTATTTTTCTATGCTGTTGTGTTTTTCAAAAAGATAGACTCCATCAAGAAAGACTCGAGAATCTTTGTTTTTGACTTTGGTGTTTTGTTGCAAGCTTGCAGCTGTCTGGGAAACATCAGTTAGTACTGGACCTGTAATGATAATATCGTCGCCTTTTGGAACTACTTTGGTTGCACCAAATATCTTTGATACGCGTGCTGCTCTCTCACCTTGGAAGTTTTCTATATGTATATGGCCATCCTTTACTTTGGCAGTGATTGGAAAGTGTGCATATACAATTTTCATTTTGTAAGTGTATCCGGTCTGGACTCCTTTGATCAAAGTGTTAACAAGTGATTCAGCTGTCTTGAATATGGCGTAATCTTTTTTTCGTGTCCCAAGAGATTTTACAATTATGTTTTTTCCTTCAACTTTAATGTCAACTGGAATACGTTTGAAATTTTTTATTGTTTTGCCAAGAGGTCCTTCTACACTGAGAATTTTGTGACTTTCAGATACCTTGACAGCATCAGGAACTGGTATGATTACTTCATGAATCTCAACTTGTTTAGTAGACATATCCTATTAGTAGGCCTCCTAACCCTTTCTTTATTGCTTCATGATGTGACATCACTCCTTGGTTTGTTGTAACAATCAACATACCTCTAGAGTATGATGGGAGATATTGTTGTTCCCATCTGACATATCCGTCTTTTTTTACCTTAAAACGCGGTGTGATAGCACCGCATTTGGTGATTTTTGCCAATAATTGGATCTTGAACTTTCCACCTTTTTTGTCATCTACGTGCTCAAATTCTCCAACATAGCTATGATTTTGTAATGTCTTTAGTACCTCGGTTGCAAGCTTTGATGTTGGTAACACTACGCAATCTCCCTTTCTTCTAGCCTCACTGTTATACAGTGTAACAAATAAGTTTCCTAAAATATTAGTTGCTGGCAATTATTTCACCGAAACTTCCTAAATCCTAACGAGTTTGCAACTTCTCTAAAGCATCGTCTGCACAAATCCAAGTCATATTTTTGAATAACTGCATTATAATCACCACATCTTTTGCACCATCTGGAACCTTTTCCAAATTTGTGTACTGTTCTTCCTGTAATTTTATAATCACGATTTTTTGCCATTTTATACTACCTGAATTCCAAATTCACGAGATAGAAATTCCTTTGCTTCTTCACTTGTAATCTTATGAGTACGACCGACGCTTGCCTTATGTTTACTTCTTACACGTATACTAAATCCTGGTCTTGTTAGAGAAATTGCTATATCTAGCCCAAGTATTCCCACTTGAGGGTCATATTTTACTCCCGGAATGTCAATGTGTTCTCTTATTCCAAATGAAACATTTCCAAAATCATCAAATGACGAACCTTTAATCTGATTACCCTTTGCCGCAAATAATCTTTTGATTAGTTGTCTTGCTGGTTCTTTTCGTAGCGTTACTGCAACACCGATAGGCTCACCCTTGTGCACTCCCCAATCTCTCTGCGTAGCTTTAGCGAATCTTGGAGATGGTTGTTGGCCTGAAATTTGCTCTAATGCACGTTTTGCGCGTTCTATTGGCTCACCAGATTTTCCAACACCCATGTTTAGCACTACTTTAGCGACAGAGATTTTCTTCATTGGAGATTCTATTTGTTGTGCCATATTTTATCACTGGATTTGTAACATGGGCTTGTCTTTTCCTACTGCCATGATCAAGTCTGCAGGAATTTCGATTTGTCTTTCCCCAATATCAACTAAAGCCCTTTTTGGTAGAACAAATGTTCCTGGTTTTATTTCGTTGACTGTACCCATTTTACCTACGTTAACACCACTTGTAACTATTACCTGGGCATTTTTTTCAAGTTTGACAATATCTAAAATCTTGGTTTCAGGAATTTGGACAACACACGTATCCCCTACGTTTACTTTGGCGTCAGAGACTAGTATCCTACCATCATGAAAACCAAGTTGTGTTTTTTTACCCTTCACAGTTACTTTTGAAGTGACTTTGAGCATCTTCTTTGTTTTTTCAGATGGATTAATCTTAATTGGTTTTAGTACTTCAAGATCTTTTGGTACTAGACGATATACATCAGATACACCTTCAAACTCTACTACATCCATAAGACCTATGCCGTGATGAAGTGATTTCCTAGTAATTCCGTCCACCTTAACTTTGCCACCATATATCACAGATTTTGCTTCCCTTAGAGTATTTGCTAGCTTTAGCGTATCACGAATTAGTACTGCAGTAGGAATAGATGATTGTTTTTTATGTCCTCCAGGTTTTACTGTTACTACAAATCTCTTGTCTTTCCTAGTGATTCCCCAGAAAAGAGGAGCCATCTGTCTTTTTAGTTTCTTACTACCTGCTATGCTTACCATTACTTGTTGCCCTCCTTAGATTTCGTTGATTTTGGTTTCACTTTTTTGTCAGATTTATCACTGGGCTTAGATTCTTTGGTTTGAGTCTTTGGAGTAGCACTCTTTGTTTCTTTTGGTTTTTCTTTGATTTCTTTTTGTGCCTTTGGTTTTTCTACTGGTTTTTCTGTTTCTGCAGGTTGAGAAGTTTTTGGAGATTTTTGTTTTTGGCCTTCAAGTCTATTTTGTCTCCATTTGTCTTCAAGATTTAATGCAGTTACAATAACGTTAGAGGGATGAATGTAAATGTCAACGTTGCCGCCTTTTAATTTTTCACGCTTTATTCCCTCAATTGCAATCCCCCGTTTTTCTGTAGACACACTTGTAACTTTGCCTTCGATGCCCTTGAATTCTCCCCTGAGTACTTTAACACTGTCACCTTCAATTACTCTGACACTTCGTTGATGATATTTTTGTCGTAGCTCTTTTGATAATGTAGAACCTAATTGCTTTGTGATAACATGCTGAGGAGCCATGTAGATTGTTCTGGTACGAATCGTAGTTGGTTTCATGTTTTATACCACCATTGACGCCAAGTTTGCAATTCTAGGCCATTTTTCTGATGCTTCTACTGCAACTGGTCCTTTGATCTCAGTTCCCTTGATTTCACCTTCTGGTGTCACCAATACTCCTGCGTTATCTTCAAATGTTACTCTTACACCGCTCAATCTTCTAATAGCATATTTTTGTCTAATGATCACTGCACCAAAGATTTGTCCTCTTAGTTCACCTGGTCCTTTTTTGACAACAACATTGACAAAATCTCCAACTGCCGCAGATGGATAACGAGCTACTCTTGTCTTTGTTTTTTGTACCATTACAATTTCCAGGATCTTAGCACCGGTATTATCTGCACATACAATTTGAGCACCTAATGGAAGCGGTCTTGTTACATATGGTCTGAATTCTTGAACACCCTTTGCTGAAACTGCACGACTCTTTGTTGCTGCCATTATGACACTACCCCCACTACAACAAATGATACACTTTTTGACACTGGCCTACATTCTGCAGTGATAACAATGTCTCCTTCTTTTACATCGATGCAAGGTGTCTTGTGCGCATGAATCTTACTTTGACTACGTGCATATCTCTTGTATTTTGTAACCATCTTTGGAAATTCTTGTTGAATTACAACCATCTTTGGTGCCTTGGCACTTACTACTTTGCCTTGGATCAGTTTTCCCCTGATACTTAGATTCCCATGGAAGGGACACAAAGTATCATCGCATTCAGTCTTTGGAATCTCTACTTGTAAACCGATATTTCGTGTCATGCTTTCACTCCTACTCTTTCATATGATCTTCTTAAAAGCGATGTGCCGTTTAGAATAATTTTTTTTCCATCAAGTTCAAAGCCCCACTGTGAAATTGCTTTTGGAATACTTTTTAGACCATTACTTGTTTCAAGAACAAACATAGATTTTGTTTCGTCAACTATCTTGCCAGAAAAACCAATGATTTGGGAATTGACAGATGTAACGATAACAGTATCAAGCCCTATCAATTCGTGATTTGCGATATTTTCTGCGGTAATCATTGTTTATTCATCTCATTTATTCTGGTCAGTACTCTGGCTATATCTCTTCGTAAAGGTTTTACCTTTCCACTATCTTTTCGTAAGGTTCCTTTCGACGACTCGATTTTTAATTTAGTTAATTCTGAGCGCAATTGTTCTAGTCTGTCTTTTAGGTCAGTTTCATTTAATTCGCGAATGGTCTTCATGCTTATTCTAGTCATTACTTTAGCTCCTCTTCGACTTCTTCAAATGTTTCTACCGTCTTGATTAATTCTTCTTCTTTTTCAATTTGTTCACTTTCTGTACGTGGTTTTGATTCATCATAAGGTACTTCTTCGATTTCTAATACTGCTGCCTCTGCTTCTTCTTCCACTTCGGGTTTTGGTTTTAGCTTTGTTTCTTTCTTTGCTGTCTTTAATTCAAATTCTGGAACATACCTTTCTTTTCTTGCTATTCTAATTCGTATTCCAATTAATCCCATTTTGGTTTCAACGTGTGCTATATCTTCTGAAACTACCACATCTGCATGATATCCTGCACGTGGAAGAATGCCTTTGCTATGTTTTTCAAAAGAAGAACGCTCACCACGTAATTTGCCTGAGATTGTAATCTGTACACCCATTGCTCCTGCTTCCATAATTGTTTGTAATGTCCACATTACTGCTCTTCTAAATGCAGTCCCTCTTGCCAAGTGCTGGGACATCCTATTGCACATCACACTTGGTTCAAGTTCTGGTTTTGGAATCTCGATAACTGAAATTTGTGGATTCTTTAATCCAAAGTTTGTTTCAAGAACTTTTGTCAAATCACGAATTCCACTTCCTTTTCTTCCAATCACAATTCCTGGTCTTGTGACATGTAATCCGACACGTGTACCAGTAGGAGTTTTTTGTATATCTACTTCAGAAAATCCAGCTTCTTTGATTGCTTCTCTTAGATAATCTTTCAAGAGCATGAGTTTGTAGCTATCTTGGATTACGTTTTTTACTGATGACATTTCAAATCTCCTGAGCTACAAGTTCCACATGTGTAAGAATGTCTATTTTCGGAGTTGCTCGTCCCATTGCACGCGGCATAAATCTAGGAATTTTTCTTCCCTTGTGAACAGTTGCGTTAATTATTTTCAATCTGTCAAGATCCATACCACGATATTCTGCATTTGATTCTAGATTATCTAAAAGTTTGAGAAATTCTGATGCTGCTTTTGTCGGATATCTTCCAGACATTACTCCCGTATCGGATTTGTGCCCTACTTCGTTATGGTATCTTCTAAATGGTACTGCACGTTCTAGATTGGTTACAGACATTAAATAACTTCTTGCAGAATCTATTGTTTTTCCTTTAATTGCAACTGCAATTTCTCTTGCATGTTTATGAGAAATGGTTTTTTCTCTAAGTGAAGCTCGAACGTGACGAGTTTTATCATAATTTTGGAAGGCGTACTTGAATTGCATGATAATCACTTTAATGGCACATACAAGCTAGACCTTGATGCTCCTACACCAGGTGCTCCGTGTACAACTCGCTTGTTAGTCATTGCAAACTCGCCCAGATAGTGCCCAACCATTTCTGGCTTTATCACTACAGCAATGAACTCTTTTCCTGAAAATACGTTAATTGTAAGTCCCACCATATAAGGCAAAATTATGACATCCCGTAAGTGTGTCTTAATTGGGGTTTGAAGCTTTCCTGCTTTTGCCAGCTTGGTTTCTTCAAGCAATTTTCTCTTTCCATCGGTAATTCCCCTTGTAAGTGAACGTCTTGCTCTTGCTGGAAGTAACTCAAAGAGTTTTTCTAATGAAAGATTCTGTAGTTCTTCCACAGGCACTCCACGATATTTGAATTCTTTAACCATCCATGTTCACCTTTGCTTTGATTGATTCAAAATTTACCATATTATAGCATTCCTATCTTTGTTGCCAAATCTCTTGCCTTTTCAATTGATTCAAATTTAACAAAAGCTTTCTTGCCGTAAACAGTTCTACATACGTTAACATCAATCGGGGTTTCGTTGTACAAAACCTTAACTGCTTCTGCAATTTTTGGCTTTGTTGAATTTTCTTTAACTAGGAAACATATTCGCTTTTCATTTTCAACTAGTGAAAATGTCTTTTCTGTGACATATGGCTTTAAAATGATGTGAGTTGCTTCATCTATATTCATTTAACAGCCACCATTAATTCAAGATGAGGGGATTTTATCTTACCTAATTCCTCAATTGCACTTTTTGAAAATACTGTGAGCCGGATTGGTTTAGCGCCAGGAGCAAGATCCAATACACTTAGGCTTGATGTATTAACAACATCAACACCTGGTATTGTACCTGCAGCCTTTGAAAGGTTCTTTGTATCTTTTACAACAAGTAAAACGCTTTTGCCAACTTTGCCTTTTCGTCCTCTAAGCAATGGTTTTCCAGAACGTGGTTTTTGTCTTTCTACTAATCTGTTTACATCTTCAGTAAGGTTTAGCGAATCAAAGACTTTGGATAATTCTTTAGATTTTGAAACTGATTCTATTTGATCTGAGACCACAATTGGAAATGATTCAATTTTATCCACTTTGTGACCTTTTATCTTGATCAAGGTTGGCGAAGACGTGGCGGCAATTGCAGAGCACAATGCCAGTTTGTTTTCTTTTTTGTTAACCATTTTGTAAATTACTCGTTCTGCAAGTGGTGGATGAGCCTGTCTGCCTTTTCTTACCATTGCAACACCACCACCTTGTCCTTGTCTTCCACCTCCACCTCCACGCATTCTTGCAACTCTTGCTTGGTGGTGACCGGTTGGAGGGCTATTTGATTCTGCAACTACATCCATTCCTGCATTAGGATATCTTCCTTGTCGTTGGAATTTGTGTGATTCCAAATGTACGTATACTTTGTGGATCAGATCATTTCTAACAGGAGTTGAAAACACAGAGGGTAATTCTATTTCTCCATCTTTGGAACCTGATGTTGATAGTACTGGTACTTTCATATCATTATCTCCAAAATTTTGGGTTGTGAAATTTTCGTTAGCTTTGGTCTAGCCGGTGCACGAAGTTTTACAAGTCTTCGATATGTCCCAGGAATAGAACCGTTTAGAATTACATAGTCTCCTTGTACTACACCAAAGTGTTTGTAACCACCAGATGGATTAATTTTGAATTCTTCATTTTCTGTTGTGCTCATGATCATTATTCTATTGTTGTATTGCGTTCTTTGATGAAAACCTCGCTGGCCAGCCCTTGGAACTGTATACATGATAGTAGCTGGACTAATTGGACCCAATGTACCGAGTGCTCTTACACTTTTTCTAGACTTGTGTTGTTTTTTCTTTACACCCCATCTTGTGATTGGACCTTCGATTCCTTTTCCTTTTGTAATAGCTGCAATATCTACTTCAGAGCCCTTTTGGAAAACCTGATCGATTTTTACTTCCTTACCTAGTAATTCATTTAGATATGCAAATTGTTTTGTAATGTCTCCACCTTTTACAGCAACCTCAAAAACATATGGTTTCTTTTGTGCCATGCCAGCTTTTCTTGGAAGCGCCGCAGCAATTGCAACTAACTCGTTTACATGAGCAAGTAGTTTTCCTGCCTTTTCCAATGCTTTTTCGTCAGACTTTGTTTTGAAAAGTCTTGAAAGCTCTTTTGGTAAATCTTTTGCATAAACATCAAAAATAGAATCATAACCGTATCGGTCCTTAGAATATCCGCGTATTCCAATAATTGTCATAGGTGGCGTAACCACAACTGTTCCCATGCTAACAAGCTGTTTTCCAAAGTTGGGGGTCTTTTCGCGATCATCAATGCTTGCTATTCGCATACAGGCTGCCTTGAATCCAGCATAACCTTGTAGTTTCGGCTGATCAGTTATATTTTCTGGCCAAGTCCTAATCCTTGCTTCCATGCTTTTCGCTCTGCCCCTTGGCAAATATGCAAGGCTTCCCCTCCTAGGCTGACTATGCTTCCTATGGCCCATTGATAAACGCTTGATGCCGTAACCCCCATTATAAGTCTATAATTAAAAACTGCAAGTATTATTTTGAATTTAGATCTAGTGCCAGAAATTTATTAAACGGAAAATCACAATCGTTGTCCCTATTACAATTCCTACAACACCCACGATTATCGCAAATAGAAGGAATTTTTTTTCTTTCAACTAGATCAAATAATAAAAATCCAGTATAAACTACTTCCGAGTCAGCACATTTAGAATAGACAGAGTACCAAAGAGTGCTTCTTCTAGTCTAACTGTTTCTGTGCCCTGATCTGGAAAGAAGTTTAGTATCTGTGATTTGGGGACATTGTTTAGGTTGTTTCCCAAGATCTCATGTACGCCTCTTTTTGGTGAACCAAATACAACGAGTACATTAGAATTTGATATTTCATCAAAAAGCTTCTGCGTTTTATGAATGACTTTTCCTTTTCTTGATGTCACAATGATCTGCGACCCCCATGATTTTAGAAAAGTATAGAGATTTGCGATCTCTTTTACTTCATAACTCCAATAATGATTAATCTCGTCTTTTTTTATTTGCTTGATTGAAAGATTCGGATATCCTTCTTTAAACTTGACAATGATTTTTTTTCCTTCATGTTCATCACCGTAATATGGAAGAGGTTTGTCAAATCCTACATCAATAAATTTTTGTCCTCGTGCATACAGTACAACTCCTTCTCGAATATCTCCTGCCTTAATCTTTTGTGGGTCCGGAGTCTGCACATGAGATGGGATCTTTAGCGGATTTAAACTTCCTGCGAATTGTAACTCCTCAGTTCTACCATAAAGTGATCTGCGTAGATATTGTGGTGTTTCAAGATACCTCAGAGTATTTCGAAGTAGATTTCTATCTCGTATAGAGCCTGCCGCTTCGTGGTAAATGTAAATTGTATCAACACAAAATACAGAACATGTTCTTGCAATTTCAGATATTTTTAGCGTCTTTCCCATAAGATTTGATTCGTCAAGTAACGATGAATCCGGAATTGCGATAGAAAGTTTCAATGATTAAGATATTTGTAAGAGATATAAAATGCTAGATGCTACTTTTGCTGTCTTTTCGCAAAGTTCTCTTTTGCTTTTGCAGCATATGTCTCCACATCTTTCTCATTTATTCTCGTAAGCAGTTTTGTAGAAATTGGGATTTGGGCCATCTTGATGTGCTTTGCACCTTCCTTGTCTTCACTTACAAGATAAATGGATTCTATTGCAAGGCTTGCTGCCTCTTCAAATGAAAGATCTTTCTTGTAGAATTTTTCCAAGTATTCAGTTACTTGCTCATGTCCTGCACCAATTGCAACCGCATCATATGAGATGTAAGTTCCGCTTGGGTCAGTCAGAAAAATTGTGCTACCACTCTTATCAATACCTGCAATTATCAGCGCTACACCAAATGGTCTTACTCCGGCATACTGTGTGAACTGCTGGCATTGATCAGCCAAGTGCTTTGCTACAGATTCCACCTCGATTGGTTCGTCATATATCATCCTATTGCTTTGTGAAAAGAATCTTGCATTGTCAACTTGTGATCTTGCATCTGGAATGTATCCTGCTGCTGCAACACCGATATGATCATCAACTTGAAATATTTTCTGGGTGATCTCTGAATTTTGCAGTTTTCTTGGTTTTTCTTCAACTGCAAGCACAATACCATCTTTACTTTTGATCCCAATGGCAAGTGTACCCCGTCTGACAGTCTCAATAGCATACTCTACTTGGTAAAGTCTGCCATCTGGGGAAAATACAGTAATAGCTCTATCATAACCTGCTGCTGCTGGAAGCATTTCAAATTTGATCCTTTGAAGGTTTAATTTAAGTTTATACAAGTATAAAATTATGCAAATTGAGATCCCATTTTACGGTCACAAAAACATAAGATCACTTCATCCAAGAACAATTGAGATTACAACAGAGGCAGACTTGACAGTAAATGGCGATTGCATAATTGGCGTAAATGCAGCTCATGGGTGTAACGACATATCAGAAAAAATCAAAACATTATTGAAGAATCCGAAGTCCACGGTCACTTGTACAATTTCAGTAAAGGATTTTTCATTTAAAACAAAAGGGAAAGGAAACGAAAAATTAACTTTATTGAACCCTCATGATATTGTAATTAGAAAAAGTTCTTTTGTTTGCCCACGAACATTAGCTACAAATTTTGATGCAGCATCCGATGCAATTCCAAGATCGATTGTAAAGGCATTACAAAATCCTGACACGAGAGGAATTTTCAAAATAGAAGTAAGTTAAAAAAAATTATTTTCTTTCAATCATTGGAGAATTATTTTCAAACACTTTTGCCATGGCTCTGTTTACAATTTCGATGACAATCTTATCTTCATAATTTGATTCCAAAGATGCCTTGGATGATTTTTTCTTGATTTTTGTTCCAGCATTTTGGGCAATGTTTTTGATTACCTTTTCAAGCTTGATGGATGCATCAGTGATTGTTTTTGAAAATTCTGCTTCAAAATTAGCTGGTAGCTTACTGCCCATTACTCTGACAGACGTTCCATAATATTTCATAACGGCACCACGGATTTCTTCCATCTTGACAATTTCAACCAGTCCTGAATCACGCAAGACATCTATATGATGACGAATTGTGGTGGTTGCTTTTTTGTATCCCATTTTATGAAGCTCCTCAACAATTTGCTCGGTTGTGAGTTGCTTGTGATATAAAATTTGTAGAATCTTAAATCTAGCAGGGTCATCCAGCGCTTTTGCTTGTTCAGCGTCAGTAGTCAAGATTTTATTTATTTTGATTTCTTTTTGAAGTAGTGTTGACATATCATCATGTCTTTTAAATTCAGTCTAAAAGATCGTTTAATCACATTTTGTTGTCCAATACGTAATTTTTTTTTATGTTACAAGAATTGTCAATGCAATCCTATTTACATAATTTTAAAATCATTAGTATCATATCATAACTATCAAAATACTAATTCTATTATGTATATAGTATCATTACTATATATATTGTAATAATACAAAAAACTAAGATTTTAAAAAAAATCCCCAACATGTCAGACAAAAACGGGCTGTCAAGTAAAAAACAGGTCCAAGATGACAAAATACCATGCATTACAAATTAGGAATTCGAGTTAAAACGTGGTTTGGGTTATTTTTTCAAATGCAGTAATGTATCTGTGCGACAATTCATTGCACAGTTCAGTTGGCAACTCAGGTGGAACTGGCTCTTGTCCAAGTTTTCTTTGATCATCGAATTGTTTTTGGTAGCCACGTTCTGATAACCAATCTCGTAATAGTTGTTTGTCATAGCTTTCTTGTATCTTTCCTACCCTGTAGGAATCCTTTGGCCACATTCTGTATTCATCAGGACCAATTGAATCTCCTAGAATAATTTCATTTCCTACCTTACCAAATTCAAGTTTTAGATCAGCCAGTATAAAACCTGCCTTGTCTGCAATCTCGTTCATTTGTTTATAAATTGAAATCGAAGTTTTTTCAAGCCAGTCATATTCATCTGAAGTGACAAGTTTTCTTTCAAGTGCTTCTTTTTTTGTTAGAGGAATATCATGTGTTTCAGATTTTGTGGTGGGATCAAACAAAGGAACAGATAATTTGGATGCAATTTCAGTTGATGTTCCAGAGGGTAGATGTATCTTTCCTTCTCTCCATCTTTGTACAAGACTACCATAGAAATATCCGCGAACAACGCATTCAATTGGGATCATTTGCATTTTTTTAACGACAATCTTGTCTTTTCCCTCAGTTCTGATGTAGTGGTTTTTTATTGGTAAATTCTTGAACCAAAATTCAGCAAATCTACACAATACCTCGCCCTTTTTTGGGATAGGATTGGGAAATTTTACATCAAACGCTGATACCCTATCTGAGAAATGAAACATGATATTTCCGTCTGGCAATTCATAAATGTCTTTTACTTTACCTGAGCGCAGAAACTTCAATCATGCAGTCATTGAACTGGCTTGAATTTAAATGTCCTTTAAGAGCCCATCATCCCGACCATTTTTGGCGCAGAACGATATGGCTTTGTAACCGATACACCTTCATTAGTTGTCACAGTAACAGATTGTAATGAATTATCAGAGGGAGGAGACAGGATAACTTTCTCTCCCGGGTTGAGGATAGGCAATATGTCAGGTTTACTGCCACCACCATAATCAACACGTACATTTGTTAGCGGCTCACGTCCAGTATTTTGCACTGTAACATGAGTATTTGTGACTAGAGGTTGTGGATCAATGAATGGATCTAGTGACAAAGAATATTTTTCTGAAGGCGTCTGCACAACCAAAATAATTGCGACAATTGCAACTGCGACACCTGCACTGATACCAGCCAGTATTCTCTTTTTCACTAAAATGTATAGCGACTTGAGACAGTATAAGGTTATTTGTTAATTCTGTCCTGGAATGGCTGGCAATGTAGTTGTAGATATAACATTTGGAACTTGACGTATTTGTTTTGTAATTATTTTTTCAGTCTCGCCTTTTTTTCCACTTTGTACCTTGACAAAGATATCATACTGGCCAAATGTTCCCATCACTTCTTTTACACCATCAATTTTCAATATAGCATTCATTACTTCCATTTCATGTCCTATTACGCTTTTTACCAGAACAAATGCAAGATCCATCTTACTCGCCCTTAATTTCAGCACGGCTTTTAAAGATAGGTTTGATTCCTAGTGTAGAATAATCACCGCTAGAGCATGTAAAGCACATCGAGTTTGTATCCATTCCTATTGCATCTGCCAAATTTTTTGCATCGTTGTATCCAAGAAAGTCAGCGCCAATTATCTGACGAACTTTTTCAATCATTTCCTCTTCTGAGTATTCTTTTCCATCACCCATAAATGTAACCAATTCTTCATGAGATGGAAAATCAATTCCTGCATAACATGGATATTTTATTGGAGGAAACGTTATGACCATACTAATTTTTCTTGCACCTGCTCTTCTCAATGCCTTGATTATTGCTTTTGAGCTTGTGCCTCTAACAAGGCTGTCATCTACCACAACAACATGTTTTCCGTTAATTACCTGAGTAATTGGAATTATCCATCTGTTAATCTCAACTCTGTCTGCTTGGTGTGGTTCAATGAAGCTTCGCAGTGGTCCTTTTCTACTATATCTATCTTTGAGCAATCCTTCTTCAAATGAGATACCAAGTTCTTGTGCATAACCCAAAGCCGCAGGTCTTGCAGAGTCTGGAACTGGAATTACGATATCAGCATCACGTATTGGAAACTTTCTTGCAAGAAGTTGACCAATTCGTTTTCTTGTAATGTAAATATTAGTGCCTTCCATCACGCTTGTGGGATGTGCAAAATAGGTAAACTCAAACGAACAGTGGGCTTGTCTTTTGTCATCAGAAAACATTTCAGATTCTAGTCCGGCATCGCTGATTTTGATCAATTCTCCTGGTTTTACATCACGAATAAGCTTGGCACCTACTGCAGATAGTGCGGCAGACTCAGATGCAACGATATAGGTATTATTGTCTTTTCGGTGACCAATCACCATTGGTCTAAAGCCCTTTGGATCACGTGCTGCATATACTGCGTTATCATCAGAAACAAAAGTAAAACAAAAAGAACCAATCATTTCGTTTTTTAAAATTGAAAGTGCACTCCCCAATTTTCCGTCATTTGACATTAGTGACACGAGCCTCTGTGCTGCTACTAGTGTGTCACTTGCATTTTGAGGTGTAAAAGTACAGCCACCTACCATTCCTGCTAGCTCTTCAACATTTGAGATTGTTCCATTATGTGCAATGCATAGATCTTTTACTTTTAACGGCTGTGCATTTTCCAGATTACTTTTTCCAATCGTGGAATACCTGACATGTCCAATCGCTGCAGGAGATGCATATTCTCTTGTAACTCGGTCAAAATCAGATACTCCGGAAGAAACCAAACCCAATTGCTTGTATGGTTGTTTCTTTGGAATTGCAAGCCCCCAAGCCTCTTGTCCGCGGTGCTGCAGTGCTCTCAATGAATCAATTATCATGGGAATAACATTTGCACCATCCAGGCTAAAGATACCAACTACACCACAGTTTTCTTTAACCATGTGTTACAAGCAACCCCAATGAATTTAACCATCTGTATTCTGCTTTATCAACCCTTACCCTGCATATGGAT
>JAJPGX010000006.1 GCA_021325595.1 Nitrososphaerota archaeon
AGGTGAAGTTGCTCCAGCATATGCACAAATCAGCTCAAGTGGTTACACTGGAAACAGATACTATGCAACAAGAGCAAGACTTGCATATCATCCTCCAAACAAGCAATTCACTGGTTCTAGTACTACAACTGAAACAGCACAAACACCAGAACCACCAAAACCAAAATCCACTTTTAGAACAACACTCCCAGCAGGTTACAAGGCCTAATTAGAAAAGGCTTCTAAAACTTCTTGAGAGTGTCCTGCAGGTTTTACTTTTTCAAAAACCTTCAAAATTTTTCCTTTTTCATCAACTAGAAACGTAGTCCTGTTTACACCCATGTACTCTCGTCCCATGAATTGCTTTTTACCCCATACGCCAAACTTTTTTGCAACATCTTTTTTTGTATCGGCAAGAAGTATGAAAGGAACTTTCATCTTTTCACCAAACTTTTTATGTGACTCTTCATCATCTGGGCTGATTCCAAGTATTTCAATTCCTGAATCCTTGAATTTTTTGTAATCTCTGGCAAACTCAGCGGCTTCTGTGGTACAACCTGGGGTGAAATCCTTTGGGTAAAAATATATAACATATTTTTTGCCTTTAAGATCTGCCTTTTTTACCAGTTTTCCTTCAGAATCTCTGAGTGAAAAGTCAGGTACTGGATCACCTTCAGAAAGCATATTTTATCTTTTTATCTGTCTATACTTATTTTTTGCCAAGATCATCCGAATCTTTTATATGGTATATTCATTGGTCTGTCTGAGTGATGGTAAATCCACGTGCCTGGTTTGCAGAAGCCATATCGACATATTGTTTGGTCTTTTTTGGACCTGTGGCAATTGGGCTTGCGGCAGTTGCATTTGGAACGGGGCTTTCTATTCCAGCCATAGTGATGATATCGCTTGCACACGGCGCAGCCATAGGACTTATGGTCTATACCTTTGGTCATGTATCAGGAGCCCACATTAATCCAGCTGTTACCATATCGATGTTAGTAACAAGACGAATCAATATCAAAGATGGTATAGCATATATCGTATTTCAGATAATTGGAGCAATCGCAGCTGCTGCATCATACAAGGCAATATTGCCTGATATTGGTGCAAAGGTAAACTTTGGAACGCAAGGTGGACCAAGTGAACTATTGCATAACAGTGTAGCATCAGGTATAGCTGTTGAAGCAATTCTGACCTTCTTCTTGGTTACAGTAATTTTCATGACAGCAGTCCACAAAAAGGCACCAGCAGGAATGTATGGTCTTGCAATTGGTGGCATGATTTTTTTGATACATCTGATAGGTGTACCTCTGACCGGTGCAAGTGTCAATCCAGCAAGAACTTTGGGACCTGCAATCATATCTGGGTACTGGGACTATCATTGGATGTATTGGGCAGGACCAATACTTGGTGCAGTAATTGCTGGACTGATTATGAATTACATATTTGTCAAAAAGGCAGAAACTGAAACTGCCTAAACCCAGTTCTAATTCTAAAATGTATTATAACGGACACTTGCTAAATTTTCTGTGGACCCGTAGCACAGCTTGGATAGTGCGGTCGCTTGCGGAGCGACAGGTCGTGGGTTCGAGTCCCCCCGGGCCCGCTATTATAATGTCCTTTTTGCAGTTCCTGTATTTCTAACAAAAGTTCGATACAATCGTCCTGATTTCAATTTATAAGAACTATGCTATCAAGAGACGTAAGGCATAGAGAATTTGAATGGGTCCTAGGTTAACGTTAAAACAGTTGTAGTTACATCGCTTCAATTTTGTGTTAGAGAAATTATTTCCACTGAATACGTTTGCGGCCAATTAACAATAAGGGAATCATGGTCACTGGTACAATAATAGTTAAGGAATTTATAACAGAAATTATGGGAGTGTTTATGAGTGCTGCCGAGGCATCGTACATAACATTCTCAAACAAAATAACGCTTGAGGGCAATATAACAAGACTCGACAACACTGCAGCAAGCGAAATCCAGAATCCGCTCCAATGTAATTGAAATAACTTTACTGAACCAATTATTGAGATTATACTCCAGATAAGTAAAATGCCCCCTGCTGGAATAAGAAAAATTCCAGCTAATCCTACCTTACTATCGCCAACTGGAAGACTTTTGCCCCAGATATCCAAGCTCTCTATTGCCAGTAAAATTACGATTGCAACCGAGACTAGTAGATAAAGACTCACAATTGTAACATACAGATTTGGTCTATGCCATCTTGATCCTGAATTTGATTTGCCACTTTCTGTGGTCATATCATTAAATGATATACCCAGTCATAAATACAACTTGCGTGTGTATCAATGATATACATACATAATTTCAGGCTCAAATCATTGCCTAACATTACTGTACATTAATTATCAGTGGTGCGCCTTTTGTATCATTAGTACCTATTTCATTTACAGAAACGACAAAGAGGTATTTTCCTACTTGTACATCTGGTGATAGGTTCAAGACTACATTGAACACTTGTGAGCTAGTGGAATTAGATATACTGGTTATAGAGTTTGAAATTCCACTTGTCATATTTCCAACAAGCATAACGTTAACTGGTTCCGCATTGTATCCTGTATCCCAGTTTTTGCGCGGCAGTACCCAATTCCACTTTACAAGATCTTCAATCTTTTTCATTGTATTTTTACCGTTGTTCTTTACAACATTGCTTAGCCTTCTTATCATCTTGTCAAGGTTGGTATAAATTTCAGACCAGCTTCCTTGGCTCCATAGGTAGTGGAGAATCTGGGCGCGCAATTGCTCATCTGTGAAGACTGCCTTCAATACTGGTACACTTATGATACCTTCTGAAGTTATAATTTAAATACTTTTTATGACAAGATCATAAACATGCCAGAATCAAGTTCCCTGCTATTGCGTGCATATGGAAGCTCGCCACAGATGAAGATTATTGATTACCTTATGGACTTTCCAAGAAACGACTTTACACAAAAAGAGATAATCGAAGCCCTTGGCATGAGCAAAACCACATTTTACAAGTACTTTGACAACCTTGTTGATTTCGGCATGATAAAGGTAAACCGAAAGATAGCAAACGCAAAGCTGTATGCCATAAACACGGACAGTCCCATAGTAAAAAACATAAAAAAGAATGTTGATTATATTTCTGAAAAGATTGCAGAATTAGAAGAGCAGAAACTAAAGCCCATCCCTGCAAAATAGGAAAATTCACATCTTACGAAGCATTTCATCAAAGTGCTTTATTCTGAATTCGGTCATTTTTTCGTTTGATAAAATCAACCGTGTAATTGAATCAATGTCTAATGTAACTTTAACATTATCTTGACGGCCAAATTTCCAAACAAGATCTTTGATGAATGGTCTTACTGTATTTTATACCAGATAACAGACAATGCCCAGAACAATGTGAAGTCCAATCTTCCATTGACTTCCCACAATTCTAGCACGTTTCTGCCAACACTTGTTTGAAAGACCAGAAAAATAAAAACCTCTTTTTCAAATCCTTGTTTTCTGCAGTTTTATGCCTCAGTTAGTCAATAACTGTCTAAAATATGAGTAACTAAATGTGTATTTTCCAATTTTGGAAAAGATTAAAACAATTGGGCGCGATACGAAGATGGCTATGATGGGGCGTGTAGAACAGCACAAGATTGCAGTAATATCCTGTTTGGAAACTGTCCTGATGGGCATGGGAAATACAAAATATCATATGCTGGTATCAAAACTTGATTCGTATTATGGAATAACAATCAGGGAGTGTTTTGAGCATCCAGAACACTTGAAGTCTGCACTCAAAGAAGTCTACCCAGAAAATTATAATCACATCATAAGTGAGATGAAGGCAAGATTAGATGAATTAGTTAACGAGAAAGATGTAGCCGGTTTTTTCAACATCATGGAAAGTTAAAGAATGTATAAAGATCAGAGCAAAATACACAGTGAACAAAGTACAAGAGATACTGTACCCACAGAATCAAAATACAAACTATTCCAAAATAAAAAATTCCTTTTTGCATCTTTAATCAGCAGTGTTTTTCTTGTAACCCTGACCAACGTTATTGGAAATGACCTTTCAAAAATAAATTCAAACATATCTTTCATAGTCCTTCCTGCTATTCTTTCCATGCTGTCTGTAAGACTTGTAGTAAAATACCCTTCTGAAAGAACACTGCTTATAGGGTTTGCACTTTTTTCCGTACTGAGTGCAATAGCTGAGGATCTTTTCATAGTCTATGAAAGTGTTCTGGATACAAGCCCATTTCCATCCATCGCTGACGGATTCTGGCTTACTGGGTATGTATCCCTGTTTGCATTCTTTATCATTTATCTCAAACCGCTCAAAAAAATCATACCAAAAAAAGTTGTCGCACTTGCAGTACTTGTATCGGTTGCATTTTTAATTCCATCCATAATTCAGGCCCAGTCGCTTAACTCGGATTCTGATATCCTGTCATTGGCAGTAGCACTTGCCTATCCTGTCATTGATGGAATGATACTGTGTCCGGTTATTATATGCATGACAGTTTTATACCGCAAAAAATCCGATCCGTTTCTGTTTTCCATGTTGATTGCAATATTATCATTCATAGTGGCAGACTCGATATATCTTGTAATATACAATTCATATGAAAATGGCAACCCGATAGACATAGGATGGATGATTGGATACATTTTATTCTCATACGCAGCTGTGTCATACAAGTCACGAAACCAGCCCACGTCATTGACAGTTGATCTTGAAAACAAAAAAATTGTAAGTACGGTAAGCTCAGAAGCAGTTATTCAATTTGTTATTCCGTTCATAGTGATATCGCTTGTCATGGTTGGTTCGATATATCTGGCAGATTTTTATTTCAAAGAGAAGGCAAGAAATCCAGAAGAAAATCTTTTTCCAGTATACCTGTTTTTGTCAATATTTGCCTCGCTTCTTTTGGTGATTTTTGTAATCAATCGAAACTTGATGAAGCTTGTAAAAACACGCACTAAAGAACTAGAAAATGAACGCGATATGCTGAGGCTTCAAAACGAAGAAAAAAATCAGCTAATCACAAAAAGCAGATCATTGGAAATTCAATTACAAAAATCACTTGTGGATCTCAAGAATGTGGAAAAATCAAAGGACGAGTTTATTGCAATGATTACGCATGAGCTAAAGACCCCGCTTGTACCGATAAAGGGGTACTCTGAGCTGTTGTTATCAGGGTATATAGGTACTATAAACGGACAGCAGGAAGAAAGGCTGAATGTCATAAAATCAAGCTCAGAATCTCTTTTGCGATTGATTAATGATCTTTTGGATGTACAAAAAATAGAACTCGGACAGCTAAAACTAGACATGCAAAAAAATAACCTCGGTAACATAATCAAGGATGCGATAAACAAAATCAGTCCTCTAACTGAACGCAAGGGAGTTTCCATAATGCCAGAACTTGAAGAAAATGTAACCTGTTTATGCGATAAAAAAAGGATAGAACAAGTACTCTATAACCTATTTTTGAACAGCATTGATTTTGTGCCAAAAGAAAGCGGGAGGATAAGTATTAAACTAGAACATCAAAATGGTGAGGCTGAAATTACAATAAAAGACAATGGCATCGGAATAGAAAAGGAAAAACTCGATAAACTTTTTGTGAAATTCTACCAAATTGATACCTCAAGCACCCGAGAACATAAGGGAACAGGGCTTGGACTTTCGATTTCCAAGGGAATCGTTTCAAACCACGGAGGTAAGATCTGGGTAGAATCAGAAGGTCTGGGAAAGGGAGCTGAATTTCACATCCGTCTTCCAGTTGATAGCATTTCAAAATAAAAAATTAAGGAAAGGAGTTTTGTAGCTACTACAAGTTAGCTTACTGCACATTTTGTATCAAAAATTTTTCACAAAAATTCCGGGTTTCCGTACTGACAGTTGTTTTGAACATCCTCGGGCCAGCTTATTATTTTGTGAAAGAGAGAATAGAATGATTTGAAAATCATGCCAGCATGACTAAATTATATTTGGGAGATGATATATGAAAATCATGACCTATCATATGATGGTGCCAATGGGTCTGACACTTGTTATGGTCTTTGGTTTGTTCTTTGGATTATTATTTGCAGTTGCCAGTTACTTTAATGTCGGCATTTTCCCAATCGTAGGAATGGGAATTCTCATGGGTTTTATTCAGTGGTATGTGGGCCCATTGATGCTAAAATGGACTACAAACATGCGCCAACTGCAACCAGGTGAGATGCCTTGGATTGATGAAACAGTAGCCAAAGTTTGCATGCAAAATGGAGTAAAGATTCCAAAAATCATGATAGCAAACGTTGGTGCTCCAAACGCGTTTTGCTTTGGCAGGACTAACAATTCTGCAACACTGGTAATTACCCAAGGACTGTTAAACTCCTTATCTAAAGAGGAAGTTGAATCTGTTATAGGTCATGAGGTAGGCCATATCAAGCATAATGACATGGTTGTAATGACTCTAGTATCAGTTATTCCGATGATCGCATACTATATTGCAATTTCTACAATTTTTGGAAACCGTTCAAATAGAAACAGTGGCGTAGCAGCTTTGATAGGAATTGGTGCATTTGCAATTTACTTTATCACAAATCTTTTGATCCTTTATTTTTCAAGACTACGAGAGTCATACGCAGATGACTTTGGTGGCCATCAAATGAGACCAACAATTTTGGCAAGTGCCCTAGCTAAAATAACCTATGGTCTTGCCTTAAAAAAACCAGAGGAAAAAAATTCCATGCTGCGTTATTTTTATGCAGTTGACCCATCTTTGGCCGCCTCCGAAGTTTCCAGCCTGCCTTCTAGTTATAAAGATCAAAACCTCACTGAGGATCAGATAATCCAAGCCATGAATTGGGAGAAAACAAATCCAATGAGCAGGTTTGGAGAAATTTTCAGAACACATCCTCTTACATACAAGAGAATAGAGCGATTGTTAAATCTTGAAAAGGAACTAGGTTCTACCAGCGCCTAACCAATAATTACAAATACAGTTTCCAGTTAAGCAAAATTCAAGATCATGCAAGTATTAGGATATGCAGTAAAACAAGCAAAGGGCATGCTTGGCCCATACTCTTTTGAAAGACGCCAGCCTCGTGATCATGATATAGTAATAGATATACAATATTGCGGAATATGTCATACTGATATTCATCAAGTAAATGATGAATGGGGAGGATCAACCTTTCCAATGGTTCCAGGACACGAAATAACAGGGGTTGTGTCCCAAGTCGGACCCAGAGTAACCAAATACAAAATAGGCGACAAGGTAGGTGTTGGATGCTTTGTAGATTCTTGCCGCAAGTGCACTTCTTGCAGTAAGGGACTAGAACAGTACTGTGCGGGAATGGTTACAACTTACAATGGCACGGAAAGAGATGGAAAAACTCTCACTCAGGGAGGATATTCAGAAAAAATTGTAGTTGATGAAAATTACGTACTTAAAATTCCTGCCAATCTTCCTTTGGACAAGACCGCGCCACTTCTATGTGCTGGTATAACGCTTTATTCTCCTTTAATGCACTGGAACGCAGGACCTGGGAAAAAAATCGCCATAATAGGTCTTGGTGGCATTGGTCACATGGGAGTGAAAATTGCACATGCCCTTGGTGCAGAAGTTACTGTTCTCAGCCATTCTCTTAAAAAAGAAGAGGACGGCAAGAAACTAGGGGCAGATTACTTTTATGCAACATCTGATCCTAAAACATTTGAAAAACTCAAAGGATATTTTGACTTGATAATTAATACAGTTTCAGCAGAGATTGACTGGAATCAATATCTGGAACTGCTTGCTATTGACGGAACAATGGTTGTAGTTGGAATTCCGGAAAAACAAATTCCTGTAGGATCTTTTCCTTTGGTTGCTGGTCGTCGTAGTATCGCAGGTTCTCTTATTGGGGGAATAAAAGAAACACAAGAGATGCTTGACTTTTGTGGCAAAAATAACATTACAAGTGAAATCGAGATTATTCCAATCCAGCAAGTAAATGAAGCCTACAAGCGAATACTAGACAGTGATGTTCGATACCGCTTTGTCATAGATATGAAATCAATCAAGCAAAAATAACAGTTTGAATGTTTAATGAGACATGTGTTGGCTTGATTGAAAGTTCATGAAATTCTGTATGGCATCAAGTAATTCTGTATCATTTGTTGAAAGAATCAGAACAGAACCGCCATCAATGTCTTTTATTGAATATTGGATTAGGTTCTTTTTTGCAGTCATGACATCAGTACCAGGAACAACCTCAGCATGAATATAGAAAGGCTTTGTGAAATTTCCTTGAGAAAATTCGTATTGAATATCTCTGACATGTGATCTTATCTCATTGATTGTATCTGTATCATTCATATACGTTGACATTATCATGATCTCGCCACCTGTAGATGTTGTCATGAAGTGGTGATGAATTTTTGATTGGTCAAATCCCATCGCTATGTTGCCGCGCTCTAGCATTGCAGTTTGGTTAAACCCCATTGTTACATTAGATCTGGTCTCATTTCTGGCAACTTTTTCATTATGTGCAAAATAGATGGTCGTCACTATTATCAAAATAGCAACACCAATAATACTTGGAATTTTTTTATTCATAATTTTCTTGAACATTTTCTCTTATGCGTATGATCAATATCTGCCTTCAAACGATGTGCTCGCGACATACTGATTCTCAAAAATGATATTTTGCTTGTTCTTATAATATGAAGGACGACAATATCAAATCATGAAGAATCTATATGCATGGATGGGTATTATATGAACATGATAGAAAGGAAAAACCCAAGTTTTAGTTACACCGTAAAGACACAAAAGACAATAAACCAAGCAGTAGAGGATGTCACTGCTAGTCTCAAAGAAGTAGGCTTTGGCGTTCTAGGAACCCTGAATTTTAAGGAAATTTTGCAAAAGAAAGGATTGGATTTCAAAGATGAGTACCGATTGTTAGAAGTGTGCAATCCTTTGGCTGCAAAGCAAGTCTTGGAATCAAACCCAGAGGTAGGTTTGCTGTTGCCATGTACCATTGCAGTATATCAAAAAAACAATGAAAATTGGATAAGTTTGGCAAAACCTACATCACTCCTTGCTAATATTCATGATGCCAAATTAGACAAATTTGGTGAAGAAATAGAACAAAAACTTGTGCAAACAATACAGAAAGTTAAATGACTAGATTATCTCTCAAGTCTCGTAATGATTAATGAGGGATTATCTTATCCAGATAACATACTAAATTATTTACTTTGGAGTTTTTGTTTATTCAAATTATATTTTGTACTAAAACCAAAATTCTTCAATTCAGAATATATCTCGAAAAGATCATCATAACTAGGCTTAACTTTCTCTAATTCTTGTTTTTCTATACCAAACCTGATTATCGCATTCCAGAAAAAATCTTCGTTGACTATATCAACATGAGATGCAAATGATTTTTTTATAATTCCATGACCCAGTCTCACGATGATTTTATTCATGTATGACAAAACATTTTTTTGTATTTATGACTAGTCTCCCAAATTTGGAAATAACGCGGCAAGGTTATATGTTTCTAAAATAATATCATAGTAATGATGGATCAAGAACTGTACAATGGATTTGTGACAGGCTGGATGACTTTCGTAATTGGTATAGGATTAGCTTTATCCTTGCGAATTATCTCAGCTCGCAAAGCCAAGAAACAGGCAGCACAAATATCTAATTAGGCAATAATTGTAAAGCAGATTCATGGAGAACTTGCTAACAAATGACGAAATTGACTGGCTTTGTAAATTCTTGGAAGGAAAGGGAAGTAATAACGAATTGATTGAAAAGATAGTCACTGTCACAAGAAAACTACAAAAAATGAAACGTAGGTAATTCCCTGTTTACAGGAAATAGTCCTAATTATCGGCGTATTATTCATAACATTTATCATTTACAATACGCTATCTATTACACGGATTACAAATCTATCTTTGACAAAGTTATGGCAATAGACCCAAAGATACGCTTTGCAACAATCTTTGATATGGATGGGAATATCTTACATAGCGAACATCGCAAAGGTGTTGAAAATTTTCTTTCCCCTGAAGAAAGCAAAAAATCACTTCAACTTGCAATCAATGCGTGGAAATCACGAAACGAGGTATCAAACAAGATCGGGCAAGGAAAATATGCCTTGGTAGAATATGAAAAAATAAAGAGAATCACAATGCCAATTGATTCAGACCATATACTGTATATCACAACTGACGCAGAGGCAGATCATGCTCCGATAATTTATCGAGCCCTCCGAATAAAACAAGATGCATTACACAGCCCTGAAGGCATGCCATAATCTTCTGAATTTCCTAAAATTATTTTCGCAATCTGTAAAACACATAGATTAGAATAAGGGTATTGTTCCAAGTACAAATGATATGGTGATGTTTCCTACAAGTGATCTTGTTGCAATCTGCAATCCTAAAAATAATGTAATCATTGCAGGAATCAAGCCAAACAACGTGAATCCATGGCTTCGATGTTTAAATTTTGTAAAATCAAGATACGGGTACTCTAGATGATGGTAAATTACAGGCATTATGAAAAGTACTGCTGATATTGTAATAGAAAATAGTGCCGCCAAAAGTATGATCTTATCTACTAGAATAAACTCAGTAGACGAATTTATCGAAATGTTTAGCAAAAACCCAAACAAAAATACAGAAAATGTAGTTAAAATGGCACTCTCTCTTAATACGGCACCATAATCCTGAGTCAGCTTGTCTTTACGTGCGTTTTCTATATGATCATCATCGCTCATTAGTATTGCAAAATCAATATCTGTACCATGAATATAATTTTTCTAATGCCAAGAATTGTCTTTTCAAGTACACCACACCCATTCTGACTTTGCATTTGTTACTTGAGGAGTCTTTTTGACTACTATCTTTCCATTTGGTAAGGTAGCAAGGTATTGCCAACCCCATCTTAGATAATGCTCTATTTCATCTGGTGTTACTACCATCTCATCAGGTATTATCACAATATCGTTTTGAATAGTATCTGTTTTATGGTATTTTTCACTTGCAGTTTGTATCTTGTTTTGTGCTGTTCTAACTGAATGAAAAATTTCTTTTATAGATCCTGATATTTCACTAAAGTCTTGGCTTGCTTCGCTTATGAACTCAGCAGCTCCCCTTGCTGACTTGACTAGTCCTAATGCCTCACTTATTGCACCTGTCTCATCTAAGTACTTGATAGTTGACTGTATCTTAGTTGAGGCCTCGTTGAAATTCTCAGAAATCAATCTAAAATTCTCAATGTTTTTTATCATTTCAGGTGCCTTGAGTGCCTCGATTATCTCTCTTGCAATATTTGACGTATCCATGATTTTTTTGATGGATTCTCTCATTTCAGGCGCCCTCATTTGATGAATTATCTCAACTGCGCCTGAAACTGATTCACATATGTCTTTGAGCTTGCTGGGCTTCTCTTGTACACTCACTGTGCTCCACCCAGAAACAATGTAAAGAGTACCATTTTTCCAAGAGCAAACAAATGCTCCTTGCCTTCCATAAACTGCATTATGCTAATTGCATATTCTAGACATTTTGCGATTGTGTTCGAGTCTGCCATTTTTTATTTCCTCTTTGCATGCATTATCTCGGAAAAATTATTTAGAAATTTCAGATGGTTTTGCAACAAAAATGTTGGGCTGATATATTAACTAAATCCAATCTGAAATGTCAACAAAAATACAAAAATGAGGTCTCATATGAGATTGGAAGGAAAAACGGTAGTATGGGTAATATATGCGTCCCCTAAATCTCACCCGACGAATTTTTACAGGAATAAGATCCGACGTGAACTTTACAGAACCCAAAAATGATCGGATTTTTATACGATGATCGCATATTATTTTTGTGGGAATTTACAGTTCAGAAAAAACATATGGTCATAAAATTCTAAAAGGCGTCAAGATTGCCATAAAACACCTAGTATTGGATTTAGATGATCCTGAAGCTAGTAAAACCAAATCCGGACTGGAATAAATCATGAAATGTTGTACAGTATGACTGGAACAAACATGGGTAGCATACTGTAGATGACAAATTACTACTATTGTCTTGGGTGCAAAAAAATCATCGTAAGTAAGGATCGTGATTATGGTCCGCGCTGTCCAAAATGCAAGGAAAAAAGAAAACAAGAAGAACAAAAGATTTAGCCTGTAAGGAAGAATCGTACACCATCATTTAGCCCAAGTGAACTTTGTACCCTATCTTTGTTTCTTAATTCTCAAATAGTAAAAACAACAAAACATTTGCATGCTAAAATCTGGTTTGCATAATCTCGGACTGTTTCCATTATTTGTGGCATTATCCTTTTTCTTATCTAGTGTAACCTTTGGACCAATGTCTGTTCTGGCTCAAGAATCTTCGCAAGGTGTTATTTCTCGTATTCCAATACTGCAACTCCTATGATGCAACATCCGTGTTTTTCAGACATCTCAAATCAAACGGGTAACTCCATCCGCCTGTAATTCAAAATACAACTAGTTCCGGCACAAGTATTCCATCTTGGTTAAATCAAACGCCAATATTGATTCCAAGGATAGATAGCAGATGATGATTTTGTCAAGACCATCAATATCTGGTATCAAATGGGATAATACGGGCATAACTTGAAGTAATTTGTATTATTATGCCTGATAATCTACGGTGAACCTTAAATGGCAAAAATTCTGATGTATCGCATGGGAAAAGATTCAAAGAAAGAAAAAAGTCCTGAATTTCTAGATGATTCTGTGGAAAATAATGAGGCAGATGACATAGAGTTTCTTGACGATGAATTTGAAGAGGAAAAGGTATAGAAACATGACAGCTAAAATAAAAAAAATACTCGTACCACTTGATGGTTCAAAAAAGTCCTTTGAGGCGCTAGATCATGCCATTTATGTGGCAAGACAGTGCGGTGCAACAATTACCGGTATTTGTGTGACTCCGCTTTATTCTGTGAGTATTGGCAGGCTCCTGACTTCACTAAGAAATGAATCGCTCAAGGAAATAAAAAAATTCATGGCACAGGCAAAGCGGATCTGTGCACAAAATGGAATCGTATTTTCACAAAAGATCGTATATGGAAACATGGTGTCCGAAATAACTGATTATGCAAGTTATAGAAAATTTGATCTTATTGTAATGGGTTCACGTGGAATGAGTAAGGCAAAAGAACTGTTTCTTGGCAGTGTTGCAAACTATGTTGTTCATAATTCCAAAGTGCCAGTGCTTTTGATTAAATGATTACTTGCGCAATTTTCTTGCCTTTTCATAGCACTTTTCAGAATCTTTCTTTTTGCCTAGTCTTTGAAGAGCACCACCCTTGTTGTACCATGCAACAGCAAATTTTGGATCATATTTTATTGCCTTGTCAAAACACTCTAGGGCTTTTTCCAATTTTTCCAAACTAAAAAGACACACACCTTTAAAGTTCCAAGCAGCAGAATGTTTGGGTTCAAGTAAAATTGCTTCCTCAAAACATACTAATGCATCATCATATCTTTTAAGTTCAGAAAAACAAATTCCTTTCAAACTCAAGAGGTCTGCCGAATCTGGTTCTATCTGTAGTGCTTTCTCGTAACAACCAAGTGCTTCTCCATATCTTTTTAGGTGTGACAACGCATCACCTTTTTTACGCCACGCCTTTGAAAATCTAGGAAGACTTGAAAGTGTCATGTCGTAAAATGATATAGCTTGTTCATACTTTTGTTTTGCAAATAATGCATTTGCCTTCTCATAGTTTTCTACTGCTTGCTCAGGATAGATCTCTGAGAACTTTTTTGTTTCAGTAATACTAGGTTCTGATTGCACTCTCAATACTTGGTATGCATCAGATATCTGCTTGAATTTTATTTCATTGTCTTTTGAAGGATTTTTGTCAGGATGATACTGTAAGACAAGTTTTCTGTATGCCTGTTTGATCTCATCATGTGTTGCTCCAAGTTTTAACCCAAGTATCTCATAGTAAATATGAATGTTCAATGTGATATTTCTAGTCTGGCAAGGGAGTAAACATAGTTTTTCTTAATAGGGACATCTTACACGGATCTAAAATAAAATAGTTACGTAGAATTGTAAAGTAATCCCTATAATTTTTTGATGCTATTTTTGATAATATGAGAAAAATACTGCTTATTGCACTGTTGCCTATAATACTAATTGCGGTGTTTTTCATGCAAGGTGCAAATGCATTAACTCCTAGGATGGATTTTTCAGATAATCATTACACATACATCAGTCCTGGAGGAACCAAGGTCTGTGGATCACATCTATGCAAACCAGGAGAATGGGATCAATGGAAAAAACAATTGATGTTAAATCAATTAAAAAAGAGTGGTACCGTCACCAATAAAAACTCAATACAGGACAAAACAAAATCTGTAAGTTATGGCGATGGCATTACTACAGGTATTGTGGATGGAAAAATAACCCGAGTAGATACAATCAACATGGGAAATGGTGATTATGTTTCCTTTGTAACTGTCTCATCTGGAGGAACCCCAATACATGACATCAAGATCTCCCAGACTAATTCAAGTGTAAACGTGAAAAAGGCTTGGATTAATCCCTTATGGGATGTAAAAATAACAACAAACATGGTTACTTTGGATTCAAGCAAAATGTATCTATTGCCAAGCGACTCTGTAGGTATAGTGATTGTAACTGATGACAAGAACCCTGTGTTCAATTTGGACTCTGTTGCATAGCCCACCCAATTTTATACGATATCTGAATCTGTTGACTAGTAATAAATAGTGGAATAATTTATCTTGTGTAATGCCTAGTATGAAATGTGTATCATGCGGAATAGGATTCTTTTCTGCTACAGGTTCAGACAAGTGCTCTAAATGTGCAGGAGGAAAAGAATTACATCATGAATCAAGTCATTCTTGTGGCTGCGGTCATAGCCACTAGATCTTTTTTTTAATTTTTGTAAAATAAAATTATAGCCCAATACTATTGATAGTGCCTCTGTTTGCAACTATTTTATCTCTCAAGTCAGGGCTATTTCCGGACATTTTCAAAGTAATTTATCATTATATGTGCTTAAGTATTACGGAACATTAATCATGCTTGGCTTAAATCATCCTATTGACTAGTTTGTATTCTTGGAAATTTTCTCTCGTATTTCTAATGACCTTTGAATGATTGTTTTTGCAATCTCGTCTACTTCTATGCCACTTGGCTTTTTGCCTTTATGTACTACAAAATAATATGTTTCAAACTTGCCCACGATTGCACCATGCGTGTATCCATAAACGTATTCTGATTCATTTTTTATGCCAAAAAAGTCCTGAAATTCTGGAAGGCGAAGGTTTCTAATCAGTCCTGGAATCTTTGCAATCTCTTCATCTATCATAGAATCTAGCATCTTTTTGTCTTTTTGTTGCAATGTCATCTTTTGTAAATTGGTACTAAAAAAGGTAACATTGAATTATTCTGTAGATTGTGATTTTTCAATCTCAGAACAAAGTTTTTTGTAATCACTAACATGTTCTTTGAATAATGAAAAAATTCTGTTAATGCTTTCTTGTGCCATTTCAAAACGCATTGTTTTTTCTATAAGATATGACTGATCCTTTGGATCAAGACCTGTGTCCTCCCATAATCTCTGGACATCTTTGATCATTTTTTCCAGTTTAACCTCATCGCGATCTATCTTCTCTTTTGTTCTCTTTACTATGGATGAATCAGGCATGTATGTTTTCAGTCATGAACAACAAATATCCTTTCTTATACGCTCAAAATTGTGAAATTTTTGACATAATTTAACAATCTTAGTTAATCTGTGGTTTAAATACAAATCTTGAAAGTCAAATCAAGATGCCGTACGAAGAAATCTATATTCAAAGACTGCGAGAAGAAAATCCCAACGAATATCAAAAAGTCTTGTTAGAAGAGAGCTAGGCGATATCTATCACTTTGTTTTCTTCTTTGTTTTCTTTTTGTTTTTATAATGCCACACAAAATAGAAAAATCCAATTACACTTGAAACTATGGTTCCCACACCTACTACCGGTGCTATGAAAAAATTGCCAAGCCATATTCCGTTTGCGTCGCCGATTTCTAAAATCCCGCGTTGCCTGACATATACATTAAACGAATTATCTACCGGATATGTTTTTCCTGAATCATCCGCATATGTTCCATTCAAGTGAATTGTGAATTGTTTTGGTGCCCCTACCTCCTTTTGAGTCTGAACCATGAACTCAAAATCTGAGGTTTTTCCAGAGGCTAAACTTGATATGCTAAGAGATTTTTTTCCCTCCAAATCAAGATCTGATGAAACAAGTCCAATCTGTATGTTCTGTGCGTCTGTTCCCTGATTTTTGATTGTACCCTTTACAGAAAATGGCTCACCTGCAAATGCATTGCTTGGTGTCTGGATATCAAATGTTAATTCCGGCTTTGATTCTGCGTTAAATTGAAACGCTTGTGTAATAATATGTTTGACTGGCTGTGAATCAAAATATCCCTTGATAAAATATTCAACTTCAATATTTGTTACAAAGGTACCATCGGGCATGTCATTTTTTACAATTGCTTTAAAGTCATTTCCAAAAGTAGAGTCCTTTGCTATCTTATCCAAGAAAAATTTGTTTTGCGCAATCTCAAGTTCAGGAGATGATACGGTAATCGTTATGTTGGAAACCTGATCTGCTGTGGCTTTGATAACTGATGACAAGACAAAACTATTTCCTTGTTTTACTATGTCGGGATAATTCAGAGTTATCTGAAGATTAGAGTCAGACATGACGTTTTGTGAAGCATATGCTGGTACCATGATTGAAGCAATTGCAAATGAAAAACAATAAAGCATTTTTTGTGACATTTTCAACTTAAAACATTACTCCAGAATTAATTGAAAGCCTTTGCCCTTTAAGGGTTAACACTATTGCGTGTAGATTAAATCATGGAATTGTTGTATGTATTATGTGAAAGCAAAATTCAAGACAACATGTTCAGAATGCAACGCTGACATAAAGGTAGGTCAGGAAATCGTAAAATCTGATGCTGGCAAATGGATCCACAAATACTGCGCTCCTGAATCTGAACTACCGTAGAATCTCCTTAAGACTACTTGCAGATGTATTGACCATACTGACCGTTTAAACCTGCTACGCGAGAAATATTGGCATTTGAGGTATCATTTTGCAATACAAGTTGGCAACGAGTAGTATTATTGGTATACATGCTGTGTTGCTTTCCAGTAAGGGACAAGGCGGCATCAATCGATGAGCTAGTTGGATGTTTTTGTGTCTCAAAATAAAAATGGCCTACAAGTTCTGGTATCGCAATCATCAAAACAACTATGATCGCAAATTTGTTTAATCGCTTCTTTTTTTTCTCGTCCAAACAAGATTAAAACTCTGTAAACCGTATATTAAGATAAAAGACAATTGTCTATTCTTGTCTTGCTAAAAATCTCGGTAGATATTCTGGTGTATACAATAAGCAAAACATGAAAAAGATCTGTGGAATATTTTTGAGTTTATCTTATCTCTTTTCAAACTTTTCCCATATGTTATCTATTTTATCTCTCAAGATCTTTACATCTATAGGTTCCATGAAATCTCGTTCAACCTTGTAGCCAGTTACAATTCCATCACCATAAGATGGATCTGAAAGAATATCTTCCACATGTGGTATCTTGCCTGACTTCCAATCTCTCATCTCAAAGAACCAGACAGGATCATTCAGGTCTTTAAAGTTAATATCGTCATGTCCAATGAAAAGCACATGACAACTGGGCAAGTTTTCATACAATCGCTTATATGCAGACATTTGTGCCTTTGAAATGAGAATCCTGTCATCATGAAAAGTTTTCAGTTCAAAAATCATAAATCCACCATTGTGTTCTATTAACCAATCAATGTCTGTACCACCAGATGTTTTCATCCTTTTTGAGATGATATTTCCCAAAACTTCTCTTCCTTTGGCAAACAGCATTGGATTTGTGATCTTATGTTTTGGACCATCTAACTCATCCATCTCATAACGCGTTTTTTCCATTTGTTTTTTGAAATTGCCTTGTTCATTGTATAGAATATCTGCTAATCCTGAGGATGATTCCTTTACCATGAAAGAAAACCATCTTAGTGTTTTATAGATCGACTCAATCAAATTTTAAAAACAATTCAGTACAATCTTTCCAATTTAAAAATTAGAATTAAAAAGAATGGTTTAACCCAAAGATCTTGAATGCTTTTGGGTATGTGGTCTTTCTCCTGGAAATTTTCGTCGCATGTGACCAGATGGTCTTGAATACAACAATTCTAAAAACCAGGCTTCATGCTCTATTTCCTCTCTTAGGATGTCTTTTGCAACATCATATGTAGCTGGGTCTTTATCAAAAGTCATTTTGCAAACTTTATTCCAGTTTACAATTGCTCCCTGCTCTGCTTTAAGGCACTTTTCTAAAATTGCTTTTGTGTCAGTAGGATTGGTTGGTAATTGCAAAAATTCGCAACCTGACATCTTGATGAAATCTTGTGCATCTGTTGGTAAGCTTCCTCCAAGCTCATAGATCCTCGACAAGCATGACTCAAAATGACTTAGGTCTTCCATTCTTGCATCCTCGATTACCCCTTTGATTGACTCGCCTTCCATTCCAACACAATGCGCCCGTAGGTTTGTAAAGTAATAGTATGCCGTAAACTCTACTGAGGCATTGTAGACAAGCGCCTTGATGAGTTCTTTGACATCGACACCGTTTTGTTCAAGAACTTTGACACCAACTACGTTAACGTCTTTCTTGGTCATACTGGCGCTCAAGGCTGTTTGGAATATAAGCAAATCGCAGGGATTTAGACGCATCATTTATAATTATTAGATAACTAATCGTTAGGCATCTAATAATGATAAAATTTGACTTTGAAAACAGCATGGGATTTGTTGTAAATAACACGGCCAAATCCTTTCAAAAAGCCTTGGATTTTGAGCTCAGAAAAAATGTTGGTGTCACACTTAGTCAATGGCGAGTTGTGGTGACTTTGGTCATGCATCCTGGTATAACACAAAAAGAGATAGCTGATAGAGTGGGAATTGAGAGCGCTACGTTGGTTCCAGTTATAGATAAAATGGAAAGCGATGATCTTTTGGTACGAAAACCTGACTCAAAAGATAGGCGAATCAACAGGATCTATCTTACTTCAAAATCTGACGAACTGTGGGAATCAATGCTAGAGTGTGCACTCAGGATAAGAAAATCTTCTGTCAAAGATGTGTCAGAAAGTGATCTGAAAACAACAATGGAGACTCTACGAAAAATATCTAGTAACTTGTCCATATATACGGATGTTGACAAGAAAATAATTCCAGTAAAAAGAATAAAGGAGGCGCGGTAAGTAAATGTCAAAACCAAATATTGATACTTTGCAAGAAAGGATCTCACCAGCTGCTTGGAAGATGCTTGCAATCTTGAGCTTACTTGCAACAATGGTGATGTATGCAGAAACGATGCTGGTACCGGCAATCCCTGATTTGATTAAAGACTTTCATATATCATATGGCACATCATCGTGGATCCTTACAACTTATCTTATTGCAGGAGCAATCATGACTCCTATTGCTGGAAAGTTATCTGATATCTACGGACAAAAAAAAATTCTGCTTGTTATAATTGGGATATATGCAGTAGGTGTTTCAATAGGTGGGTTTACAACTAACATCTATGAAATGTTAGGAGTCCGTGTTATCCAAGGAATTGGAATGTCCATGTTTCCAATTGCTTTTGGTATGATTAGAGAGAAATTTCCAAGAAGTAAACTAGCCATAGGGCAAGGCATCATAACATCAATGTTTGCCTCAGGGGCAGTTATCGGACTTTTGGCTGGGGGGCATTTGATACAATCTTTTGGCTGGCAAGCCACTTTCTTTACCATGATACCAGTTGTGCTATCCATGCTCGTGGTGATAACACGTTTCATACGTAAACAAGAGCCTCACCCACAATGGAAGGAAAACCAGTCCAGTAATACACAAAAGAAAGGATTTGACATCCTGGGGGCGATCACTCTGACCGTATCTATTACTTCATTTCTGATGGCACTTACGATGGTTGAAAGTAGTAATGGCACCGACTCTTTCATAACAGTTGGGCTTGTGGTTATAGGGATTGTATACATGATACTTTTTGCATTGATTGAAAAAAATTCTAAATTTCCACTTGTTAATCTCAAGATACTTGGACATAAAACAATACTGACATCAAATATCATGGTCATGATTGTAGGTATGTCCATGTTCATGGTGTTTCAAACTATTCCGGTTCTAATCCGTAGTCCCTTGCCACTTGGTTTTGGCGAGGATCCTACAATGACAGCACATGTTCAGCTTCCGTTTGCTCTGGTTCTGTTAATTTTTGGGCCAACTTCTGGGTTTATCATATCAAAACTTGGTGCTACAAAACCAATAATCGTTGGAGGTTTGATAAGTGCAGCTGGATTTGCTAGTTTGTATCTGTATCATTCTACTGAATTATTAATCTCTGTAAATCTTGCAATATTGTCTACAGGACTATCACTGACAAATGTTGGTGCCATGAATGTGATCATGTTGGCTACTCCAAAACAAGATGTTGGGGTATCACTTGGAATGAGTACATTAATTAGAATAATTGGGGCATCAATTGGACCTGCGATGGCTGCCATGTATATGCAGACCAATACTGCAACAATACCGGGAATACCTGGAGTTTTTCCCAACATGGAATCATACAATCTGATATTTCTTACAGCTACGATAATTTCCCTAGCATCATTTTCTCTTGCCTTGATCCTGAGAAAATCCATTTCAAATATTCACTTACATAACATGAACTAGCTCGTCAACTGGTTTGTTCCATCACTTATTTTATAATGTAATTTTTTAATTTTTATTGAACATTCTATATCATTTTTTATATGATTTCTATATTAATATGTAATATATAGGAAAATAATTTAGAAAAATTACACATAGTTATATACTAAAAACATAAACTATGAAAATTATGGTAGCACAAAAAAATATTGTTCAATCAGGAAACCATGCATACGATGCTTTGATTAACACTCTTCAAAAAATCATACCTGAATCTCAAATAACATTTTCTCATAAGGCTGAGTACTGTTGCGCTGCACTGGTGGATATTGTAAATTCTACTAACATCACTTCTAGATTATCCAATGTGTATGCGTGTATGTATTATGATGTTTTTCTTAATATGATGTCTGCCATTGCCACAGATTCGGGTGCAACAGTAGTAAAAAACATTGGCGATAGTCTTCTATTTTTTTTCCCGTCGACAATTGGTAAAGAGAAAAAAACAGAATTCCGCAGTGTAATTGAATCTCTATTTAGAATGATTGACGCACGACCATTTATTAATCAAATTATGAGTGATAACAAGTTACCGGAAATAAGTTATAGGATAAGTTGTGATTTTGGTGCTGTCATGATGGCAGATTCAAAGATGTCTAATACCAAAGACATTTTTGGCACTCCAGTAAACTTTTGCAGCAAAATGAATCGTCTTGCACAACCTAATCAGATAATCATAGGCGGTGACATGTACCAATGTATTAAGAAGGAAAAACAGTTCGTATTTGAGGAATTAAAATCAAATTATAAGAATAAAATTGCATATTCTGTTTATATTGTGAAAAGAAATCAATAGCAAGATTATGGCAAGGATTAATCAATATATCGTTAACGAGTTAATCACATTATGGAAAATTAGATCCTACAGAGTTCTGTTCTTTGGAATCTAGGTACACGTATAGTTTCCAAACTTGTTTTCTAAACCTGTCACCCTTGAAATATGAGAGTCAGAAGGATCACTTTGTATGGCTAGATTGCAAATTCCACTCTTATTGTGCTCATCATGTAGTCTGCTGGTCAAGGCCACTGCTGATGCGACCGACGAATCTGCAGAATGAGGCTTGTCAAATAACGCATGTCCTACCATCTCTGGAATGGCTATCATCAAAATTATGATTACTGCAAACTTGTTAACTGTTTTCTTATTCATTATGTAAGGTTGTTTAAATTGTCTTAAAAACCAATATGCAAAAAACCAACTTTGCAGATGCTGATTTTTTGAAACCTAGTAATGAAATACAGTGTCCCCTATGGTCTTCTTCCAATCTGCACGAATTCCAGGCTTTCCTTTAAGTTTTTCTACATAATTAAAAGCAGATAATCCGGCTGTAGCCCCGCCTGAACATGCCGCTACTATCTGTTTGTATGGTATGCTGGTAGCATCTCCTGCTGCAAATATTGCAGGATGTGTTGTCTTTCCTTCCACTGTTGTCTCTATTTCATTTTTTGAATTGATCTTCACTAGATGTTTTATGAAATCAAGATTTATCTTTGAACCCATTTCTATGAACAGACCGTCTACAAGAATTGATTTTTCTTTTCCAGAATTATCTACCAGAGTTATTGATTGAAGATTATTGACACCAGATAATGCCTTAATAGACGATTGTGGAACAAGTTCTATGTTTTCTTTTTTTTCAATTGCCGCGATCATATCCTTGTCGCCTCCCAGAGCACCTCCCTTGTAAATCAAATAAATCTTGGAAGCCATACGAGAAAGTAAAATTCCAGATTCTAACAAGTATCCTCCGACCCCAACTACTGCAGTTGTTCTTCCCTGATAAAATGGTGCATCGCATTTTGTGCAATAATGCACACCTTTGTTTACAAACGTCTGTTCATTTTCAACTCCTAGATTATTTGGCACTTTTCCCGGTGCTGCAACTATTGCCTTTGTTATGTATTCAGAACGGCTTGTTTTTACTTTGAGCCCACCTTCAATCTCGTCAACTCTCTCAACTGTATCATAGATCATCTCTCCGCCAAACATGAGAAACTGATTTTCAAGCGTCTTTGCAAGAAGTGGGCCGCTTGACATTATTGTGCCAGGATAATTTTCAAGCTTTGGTATTAGGTTTAACTGTCCTCCCAAATCTTTTGAGATTAATAAACAGGCGACTTTCTGCCTTGCTACAAATATTCCAGCAGATAATCCTGCAGGTCCACCCCCTATTATTATTACCTCGTATTCTTGGGCCAATTTAGTTGATAGATATCAGTGAAGTGAGATTGTTGATGCCTTCAATTTTGTGCAAGTCTTCATCAATAGCTTTTTTGATCTCTTGCATATTGTCTGATTCCAGAACTAATAAAATATCATACATGCCATAAGTTGTTTTTACACTTTTTACTATTGATATTTTTTTGGCAGCTTCGATTATTTTATTTTGGTGTTTATAATCTACATTTAGTAGAACAAATGCCTCATTCACGTCAATGTATTGGATCTATCCTTTAAAAAGATGTCTTAGTCTGTGTTTATTTTTGAGTTGTAATATCTTGGCTTACCTTATGCTTTAGGGATTCAATTTCTTGTTTGGCCAACTCATAATCTTCTTTTGTTCTTGCAAGTGCTGCTTTTAGTATCTCTAGTTCCTTTTTTGTGGATTCGTATTTAGCATTTATCGCAGAAGTAACAGCACCAGCTGCTTCCACAATTTTTTTCGTATCTTCCCTTTGTCCTACATTTGCAAGCTCTTTTTCAATAAATTCCAATTCTTTTTTAGCCAAGAAAATTTCTTTTTTCTTCATTTCGTGTTGAGTTTTTAACTCCTCCAATTCTTTGTAATATCTATCACTATCCGATTTGATCTGCTCCATTTCTTTTCTAGCATCTTCTGTTTTTTCTTTGATCTGTTCAAGTTCTAATATGGATGAATCTTTCTGTGAACTAATATCTGATAATTCATCACGCAAATTGTTAATTTGACTCTTTATTGAATCCACTTCAGTTTTGCTATATTGTGACTTGAGAAATTTCATCTCTTCTTTGGTAGATCTTATCTGTTCTACTACAGATTCATGTTCTGATCTTATGGCTGTGATTTCTTTTTTCATGGATTCTAGTTCATTCCGCGTTGTCTCTGTTTCTTTTATTAGGGCTTCAAGTTCAGTTCTCGCTTTATCTATCTTGTGAGAATACAAGTCAAGTGATTGAGCCCTTTCCTGAATCTCTTTTTCCAAGTCTTTTATCTCATTACTGGCAGTTTCTTTCTCACTTGGGCTGTCTGGAAACGCTTTTTCTAACTGTTCTGCCTTATCTTCTTTCTTTTTACGTCCTAGCAGGCCCATTACATGTGATTTTCATATAAGGTAAGAAAAGGCTTCCTTTTTACCTGCGTTTTCGCAAAAATGCAACATAAAATCCAATTCCTCCCAAAACAAAACCAACAGCCATGATTGCTATTCCTCCGACAAGATCTTGTTTGAAATGTGACGGCGCAAACACAAAGATCAAAATTGCAATTATTATTAAGATCATGCCTCCACCGCGTGGTCTATTGTATTCGTTATGTGCCATGCCTTAGAGATGCTCTGATATTAACAATGCTACTTTCTTTCTACCTATATCTAAAATAAATGGACCAAGTTTTGGACCTCTTTCCGCTGCTAAAATGATTTGATATAATATCTTGAAGAAATCTTTTGGCTGGATATCTCTATTTTTAGCAATCTGGTATATTGAATTTTGAAGATCTTCCGGCTCTTGCTCAGATGATAAAAGGCTGGCAAGCTCGGATAATGCGTTTTTTACTTTGTCTTCTACCTGGATTTCTACTTTTGTAGGTTTGTCAAAATCATCGGCATAATTTCCGGCAAGTGTGATTAATTCTTCGATTTCAGGACTTGATTCTTTTATTGTACCATATTCTATTAGTTTTTTTGTTACAAGCGGAATTCTGTCTTCACGAAATATTTTACAAAGCTGAACCAACAGTCTGTAATTTACATAAGGTCTTTGACTTTTTGGTGGAGTAAGTAGATTGACATATTCATACAGTCCTTTGGATCTGATGGTTTTGTTTTCATTTTCAAGTTTGATCTTTCCAAAGTAAATGTTTTCAAGCTCATTATATTCATCCATGAGTGCAGGTATATCATCAAATCCAACTTCACGAGTTCCAGTAATTCTTTTGTAGAGTAACAATAGGATAGACTTCGGTGTTCCATATCTTAGCCATGCTTGCGAAGTCACTACATTTCCAAGTGATTTTGATATTTTTTTACCTCCTTTATCGAGAAACATCTCGTACTTTACATGTGTAGGGGCAGGAAACTTTAGTATCTCTTCTGCAACCCAGTCATTTACTTTAACAGAATCCATAATGTCTTTTCCATATGCCTCAAATCTTATGTCAAATGCGTGCCATCTAGCAGCAAATTCTACTTTCCATGGAAGCTTTCCAATGTCTTTTGTTATGTCTGCTATTCCTTCGTGGCCACAACCTTCTAGCGTTTTTGAACCAATTGTAGTTCCAACACATTTGTACTTGATCTTTCTTTCATCTGGGAGATATTCGTAAGATATCGCAGTATACAACCTACCACAATTTGCACACAAGGGAAAATATGGTAATGCTTCTTGGTACTTTTCTTGTCCTACCATTTCAGCTATTTTTTTGCCAATTTTTTTACTGTTTGTCAAAATCATATGAATTTGTTCTTTAAGCAATCCATTTTTGTAAGTGTCTACACCGCGTTGAAACTTGTATTTTATTCCGAGTTTGTCAAGACCATCAAGAAGCAAACTGCTCATGTGCAAACCATATGAATCATGACATCCGAAAGGATCAGGTATGAAAGATACGGGTTTTCCAATATGTTCTTTTAGCGAATCTGGGAGTCCTTCTGGAATCTTTCTTAGACCGTCAAGATCATCTGAATAAGCTATAAGCTCAGACTTGTATCCAAAATTTTCTAAAGCTAGTTTTACCCCATATGCTCTTACGGCATCTCCTAGACTTCCTATGTGTGGAATACCAGAGGCACCAAGACCGCTTTCTACTCTGATTAATTTTGTATCCCTGCCAATGGATTTTTCTCTCTCTAATAGTTCAAATGCAAGTTTATCTATCCACGTTCCCTTTCCAATTATCTGCTGTTCTTCTTCCATTATACCAATTCCTTTGACATGTATGGACCAAGTTGGCGGTAACCAATCTTTCTATAGTATTCTCTTGTACCTACTGCACTTATTACGACCAACCTCTTTGCATCAAATTCCTCTCTTGATATCTTTTCTGCTTCTACCATGAGGTTTCTTCCTAATCCTAAGTGTTGTATGCTATCATTATCGCGTTCTCCTAATTTCAACGACTTGCCGTATACGTGTAGTTCCCTTACTATGCAAGTATTTTTCGTAATTTCACTTCTATGTGCATTATCACTTGGATTTCTTAACCTCAGAAACCCAAATATCCTATTTTTTGAATCATCATATGACAAAAAGACCTCGTTACCATGAGATGAATCATAACCTTCCCTATTCATTTTAATGTCATCTACATTAGCTGTGGTCTCAGATAATCCAGCTTCTCTACATCTTATACATTTGCATGACAGATTCTGTTTTCTAAGGTTTTGTTGAACAATTTGTCTCAAATTCCCAAGCTTTGGTCCTGCAATTATCTGGTCTGATGAAATTTCACGCTGCAACCTCATTATTCTTGCCCATTTTGGCACTATTTTTTTAATTTCTGTTAGAACTTTTATCATCGCTTCATCTGAATATGGTGTAAATTCGTTTCTTTTGTAAAGATCATACAAAGGAGTATTTTCAAGAACCAATGTAGGATATATCTTAAGCATATCTGGCCTTAGCGCAGGATCTGAAAATAGTCGTTTAAAATCTTCAATGTCGTCTTCTGGGGTCATGGTAGGAAGACCTGGCATCATATGAGCAACAATCTTATATCCTGAATCTTTTGAAATCTGAAATGATTCTAAAACATCAGCATATGTGTGTCCCCTGTTAACAATTTCATATACACGCTCATGGAGGCTTTGTACTCCGATCTCTACTCTTGTCACTCCATATTCCAACATCCAATTTACATGATCTTTTTTACAATAATCCGGTTTTGTTTCTATTGTGAATCCAACATTTCTTACATTGGCGTTTTCATTGTTTTTCTTTGCAGATTCTAAATCTGGAGAATCAAATCCATTTAATGCATCAAAACATGATTTGATAAAGTTGATTTGATAGCTACGTGGCATAAAAAGAAAGGTACCACCGACTATCACTAGTTCTAATTTTGTCGTATCATGACCATATGATATGAGATGTTCTAGCTTGTCTGTTATCTGTTTTTTTGGATCATAATTATTTGCTATGGCATTTTGTGTCGATGGTTCTCTTCCAGTGTAACTGTTAGGTGTGTTAAATTCGACTCCGCCTGGGCAATAACTGCATCTGCCATGAGGACATGCGTATGGCTTTGGCATGAGTGCGATAACTGCTACACCTGATGCTGTTTTTACAGGTTTTCTTATCAATGCCCTTTGAAGTTTGATGTAATCAGAACCATTTGCAGATGCAAGTATCTCATAGTTTCTTGGAATCCTCTCAAGAGAATATTTCACACAAATTCTCTTTACTTCTCTTTTAACATCCTTATTTGTAGGGTTCGCGATGGAAAGTAGATTTCTGCATATCTCTTTGCATGCTTCATCGAACGTAATTTCAGCTTGTTGCACGCCTTGTAAGGATGAATTTGGGTATTAAATTCTAATCAAGGGAGGAAAATTTGGTCCATTCTTGAATCAGGCTATTCGCATGGTATCTATGTAAACGCCTTTCTTTTCTGTTATTCTGCCTATCTGTCTGCTATGAAATCCGTATTTTTTGAATACCTCATTGATGATCTCTTCTTCATCCTCTGAGGCTATCAGACAAAAGCCTATGCCCATGTTAAACGTCTTGTACATCTCTTTTTTTTCCACGTCCTGATTTTCAATTAACTGAAATATTGGTGGGGGTTCTGGCAAATTATCTATTACATATCCAGTCTTTTTGAGCCTCAAAAGTTTTGTGAAAGAACCTCCAGTTATATGTGCCAATCCATGTATGTCGCATTCTTTTATGATCTCAAGAACTGGCTTTACATAGATCTCAGTTGGCTCTAATAATGCATCGCCTAGTATCCCTATGCCCTTTATCTTCTCACGTATGGAATATTTTGAGAGTAATGCCTTTCTTGCCAGAGAATATCCGTTTGAGTGTAATCCACTGCTTTTCACTCCTATGATTATGTCATCAGAAGATATCATGTCACCTAAGATCAAGTCTTGCTTGTCAAGCATTCCTACCACGGTTCCGGCCAGATCAAAAGAAAAATTTTTACCAGAAATCAGGTCTGGCAATATTGCAGTCTCGCCTCCTACTATTGGAACTAGAGCTTTTTTTGCTCCTACGACTAGTCCTTTTACTATCTGTCTGAATTTGTTTTCATCATTCTTGTTGGCTGCTATGTAATCAACAAATGATATCGGTGTAGCTCCTGTGCAAATTATGTCATTTACGTTCATAGCTATGCAATCTATCCCGATAGTATCGAGTTTTTTCATCATCTGTGCAATTATGACTTTGGTTCCTACTCCGTCAGTATGTGTGGCTAACAGCTTACCATTTGGCATCTCTATGATTCCAGCATAATGACCAAACCCGGTCATTGTCTTGAGCTTTTTTTGTAACTTGTGCGTTGATGAAATAAGGGCTCCAATGCTATTTTGGCTTCGCTTGATTTTTCCAATATCTACACCAGAGTCTTTGTAGGTGATTCCCAATGACTTTGCTCTATTTGCTAGGAATAAAAGAATTTTGTAAAGCTAGTTATTTTTCTGCATAAACAGGTCAAGCATAGTTCTTCCCCTATCTGTTATGAAATATACCATGTTTGAGCCGGTAGGTTCTTTTCTAACAAAATTGTATGACGTGCACAAATGCAGGTAATTCAAAAACGATCTCTTCATTCTTATGTTTGATTTCACGTAAAGATCAGAAAATGTCATTGGACTGCATCTTAGCTGATAAAGCAATTTTAGAATGGATATCGTGCTAAAGTCTTTGGCTCTTGCTTTTACCGCGTCTAGTACCTGCTCGTCTCTTTTTATTATGAAATCCGAAAAGTGATCTGCCACTTCTACTGGTATATAGGTCATTCTCGTCTTCATCTTACGGTATGGTACGGTAATGTACCTTATTAATTTTAGTTAGATGATTTTTTTGAGCTAGGCGGTAGCTTTTTTGAACAACATCAGGAAATGTATCTAAAGATAAGAAACCCCAGTCCTTGTAGAATTTTTTGGCGCTGGTAATTTGTTAAATTGTATTTTTTGTTTGAAAACTGTAACGAATTTGAAATCAAAATATTGTTTTTCATGATCTTTTTGAAATTATTTTTCAAATACAATTTGTTTTTATGTAGGCTTATGCCATTTTAAACATGCATAGCGCTTTTATCCTGATGAACGCAGAACTGGGTAAAGAATCATTAATTGTGGATCAACTAAAAAAAATTCCTCATGTTAAGGAAGTTCATCCAGTTTATGGAGTATATGATGTATTGATGATAATAGAGTCAGAATCAATGGAAGATCTGCGTGAAATAATCACTTCACAGGTAAGAAAACTAGACGGAATTAAATCGACACTTACCATGATCATAGTAAAAAACCAATAATTAAGGTAGATCCTCTGTCATAGATAATATAGAATAACATTATAGAAAAATGGGGTTGGAAAACGCACTATTGTTAATTGCATGGCTTGGAGAATTAGTTTTTTCAAGCTGGTTACTTTCTGACGGAGCAGAACATCTCTCCGAGAGGTGGGGTGGGAGATTTGTTGGAAGAACATTGCTTAGTGTTGCAACAACTCTTCCAGAAATAGGAATTGTCGTAGCCGCTGCAAATCATGGATCATATGACGCAGCAATTGGCTCAGCCCTTGGAAGTAATCTCTTCATGATGACCTTGGGTCTTGCCGTGATGTTGATTATTGCAACTACTCGTCTATCTAGAGCACCTCAAAAATTCATTGATGTGCGAGAATTTAATCTAGATAAGATATTGCTAATAGTAACTGCAGTTGTCGGAGCACTCATGTTTATTGATGGGTTTGATGTTTTAGACGGAGTTATATTTAGCGGATTATTTGGCGTCTATCTTTTCTTTGCTTTCAGAGAAATGAAAAAGGAAAAACAATCCCCGCCTCTTGAAACAGAACTGCACCCAGAGCATGTCAAAAAATCTAGAGCCCATTTTGTCAGATCCATGATTCTATTTATTGCAGGAACAATAGGCATATTTTTTGGAGCGGAGCCATTTATACGTGCACTTGAAGGCCAAGCTGTTGACATGGGGGTATCTGTTGTCATACTGGCAGTTATTATAAGCCCAATTGCAGGAGAGATGCCTGAAAAAATATCCATGATACTTCTAGCAAGAAAAGGTCATGGTGGAGCATCTATCGCAGTTGCTAATGTATTAGGATCAAAAATCTTAAACAACACACTTCTTCTTGCGGTTGCCGTTTTTGCAGCAATGAACTACAAGGGTATGCTAACAAAAATACCAAACACATCATTATTAGAAAATCAAATGATTCTAGTTACTGTCATAACCATAGTATCTATAATTCCAATGTTCAAAAATAAAATAGGACTAAAATTTGGAATATTTCTTCTGGCGTTATATGGTGTGGGAATTGGTTTGCAGTTTGTTTTGCCATCGCTCTAAATTGATGTGATATTTACAGCATCAATTCTAATTGTAGGACAAATGCATGGTAGGGCATTCCACTGCAAGACATTTCTTGAATCATTGCATATGGCAGATATGTTTCTGAGCAGTAACTGTAAATTATGAATAATTCTGACAGGTTTGGAAGGTGCTGTTATTTTACCATCTTTTATAATTCTAATTCCACTTCGAGCAGTACAAGAAAAATCTCCCCTTTCTGGGTTCACTGGATATGTATACCAAAGTCTGCCTACCAAGATTCCATTTTTAGTGTCTTTGATGACCTCGTCTTTTGTAGTTTTTCCTGGAATGACTTTGAGATTATGTGTGGACGGTATTGGAACAGGCTGTGCATCTCTTCCCATTGGAGAACCCTGTCTTGAGGCGTTTCCGCTGGAATCTACCCCTTCTTTGAATGCATTAAAACAATCCGAAAAAACATTTGTAAATTTTCCGGACTCGATGAGATATCTTGGGGATGTCAAAGTTCCTTCATCATCAAATGGTTTACTTCCTATCCCATCTGGACTATGTGGATCATCCATTAGGCTAAAATCTTTACTTGCAATCTCGTATCCTAGTTTGTCTGCAAAACAACTGTGTTTATCGTAATATGTTTTTAAATTAAAATTGTATGAAAAAACAAAAGCTAACAATTCACCTAACGCATACGGTTCCAAAATTATACTGTATTGCCCTGAATCACATTTTGTTGGATTTATTGAATCCATACACATTTCTTTTGCAGATTTTCCAATCTCATCTGTAGAAAAAGAATCCATGGTCCTTGATGACATGAATCCTATGCCGCTTGTTGGATTACTACCATTATCAGAATCTGCATTTATGGTGCCAGAAATATAGGTAGCCTTGTCTGAATAATTCAAATCATTGCTATTTGCTATCTGAAAATATTCTGATACGATATTAAGTGAGCCCGAGACGCTCTTGATTTTTTCATGGAGTGTTGAATTTATCATTGCATTTGCCATATCTATTACTTTGTCGCTAGAAATATCATCTAAAGTTTTATCCCAAGTTTTTTCAAGTTTTGTGATCTTTGTAGGATAGGGCAACGACCTCCAAAATTTCTTGGGCGTTACGTATGCTTTCATTTGTAAGGCGTTTTCAAAAATATTTTCTGGATCCTCATTTTTCATTCTGGCAGAAAGGATTTTTTTATTATGAATTATTCGCAGGGCAATAGATTTGTCGTAGTTTTGTTTGATTTCAGAAATCTCAGAATCTGTTATTCTTGCGGTTGTGATTTTTTTCTGTATCAGGACAACCTCGAATTCATCTAATTGTAATGTTTTTGCTTTATTTGATATGTCGTCACATAATGACAACTAGTTCAGCCTGCTTCTCTTGTATCTATATTTATCTAACTTGATTAATTCTTTATATGAACCAAATTGAGATGTATCTGTTATCCTATCCAATGGATCTATGTTATCTTCTAGAGTGAATTTTTTGATTATTTTATATGATGTTGTTCTCTGAGCTGGAACTCTTCCTGCCTGCCTGATTATCTCTCTTATTCTTTTTGGTTTTAGTAATTGTCCGTGCCCTGCACCTGCTGCAATTGAAATGCTTTCATTGATCAACGTTCCTCCAAAATCATTTGCGCCCCAAACAAGGGTTAGCTGTGCCATGCCAACACCTTCCTTTACCCAAGATGTCTGTATGTTGTTTATGTAGTTGTTTAACATTATTCTGGAAATTGCATGCATCAAAAGAACTTCTCTTCCATCTGCACCATTTTTTATTCCATGATGAAGTTTTTCTCGATACATGGGGGCCTCGCTATGGATGAAATTGAGCGGAACGAACTCTGTAAAACCTCCGGTTTCTTTTTGGATGTCTCGAATTAGTGCAACATGCTTTGCTCGGTCTTCTGGAGATTCCAAATGACCAAACATTATGGTTGATGTGGATGGAATACCAATACTGTGCGCTGTTTTTATTATTTCAATCCACTTGTTTACGCTAATTCTTCCAGGGGAAATCTTGTCACGCAATTTCTGATCTAAAATCTCAGCAGCTGTTCCAGGAAGAGAATTTACTCCTGCATCTTTTAATCTTAGTAAATATTCCTTTATTGAAAGATTAGATCTTGTAGCTCCATACAATACCTCCTCAGGTGAAAAACCATGAATGTGAATATCTCTAACTTCATTTTTGATTGCTTTGCATATGTTCTCATATGTAGAACCATCCATGTCTGGAGGAAGTCCGGCTTGAACACAAACTTCAGTTGCTCCAAGACTGTGTGCTTCTTTTGCCCTTCTTACTATTTCCTCTACTGGTAAAAAGTAACCTTCTTCTTCACGAAAGTCCCTACTAAATGCACAAAACCCACACTGCTTTATGCAAACATTTGTAAAATTGATATTTCGATTTACAACATAAGTGACAATGTCCCCTACCTTTCTTCTACGTAATTCATCTGCAACTAATCCAACTAGATGGAAATCCAGGCCATTCGCATAAAAAAGCCTGGTTGCCTCTTTCACAGAAATTTCTTTTTCTGATAACGCCCTTTGCAAAGTATCAGCTATTAGCGGATCCGCATTTTTGATTAGTGATTCAAAATACGAGTTCATTTCATATACTCCAAACTTACAAGTCCGTGTTGATCTGAGATTTGTAACATTTTTTCCTTAAGACTGTCATCTACCAATGCAAAAAATTCGGGATAAACTGGGAATCTGTTCCTCATGACAAATCCTGCATTTTGACAGTTTTTTTCCACCTCTTTAATTTTTGGCCATGGAGATTCTGGATTTACATAATCTGGTGTAATTGGAGAGATTCCACCCCAATCATTTATTCCTACCTCCAGAAAATCTTGGTACGAGTTGGGTGAAAGATTTGGAGGTATCTGTATATTCATTTCAGGTATTATGATTCTACAAAGTGCAACTAGTATCTTGAAGTATCTTTCTTGAGGACTTGGAGCATTGCTCATCGGTGTATTAGGTTTTGGATGAAAATTTTGTAATATGACTTCTTGAATATTTCCAAATTTTTCATGCAAGTTTCTTATTGTATAAATGGAATCAATTATCTCAAAGGGGGTTTCCCCAATACCTATTAGAATTCCAGTTGTCATGGGTATTCCTAGTTCCCCCGCATTTTCTAGTATTTTGATACGTGCTTTGGGATGCTTGCTTGGGGCCATGTGGTGAGGCATACCTTCCATGTAAAGCCGTTCGCTTGAATTTTCAAGCATTAATCCTAAACTAACATTTGTTTTTTTCAGTTCATTCATTTCGGATCTTGTAAGATTTCCAGCGTTTGTATGAGGAAAAAGTCCTTCGTTCAAAGCAATCTCTGACGCATGAACCAAATATTCAGCAGTACTGGTAAAACCATTTTCTTTAAGCCATGCCTTTGCCTCTTGATATTTTTGCTCTGGTCGCTCTCCGGTAACAAACAATGCCTCAGTACATTTGTGCCTTGTACCCAGTGCAGCAAGTTGTTTTATATCATGTTTTGTCATCATGGTCATCTTTGCCTCTCCCGGCTCTGCCTTGTAAGTACAGTAAGAACATGTATCTCTGCATAGGTTGATCAAATTGAAGAAAACTTTTCTTGAATATGTTACAAGATTTCCTTTATTTTTGGTTCTTAAAGTTCTGGATACTTGAAATAATTCTGAAGGCTCTTTCTCAGCTTCTTGATAAATCTGATAAGCCTCGTCCTTGGATAATTTCTTATTTTCTGTTATTTTCATTAATAGTTCGGAACTTGGTATGAGCTTGCTCAACTATTGATGTAAGCTCAAGCAGTGTTATTTATGCTTGTTCTACTGTGCTTGATTTGGTCTTTCTTGCAAGACCAGATCAGATGTCGTTGGCTTGCCATCTCTTATTATTTTTAGATTTATTTTATCTCCTACTGACTTGCTATCCTGTAAATAATTTAACATGTCCTCTAGTTTGTTTACTTCGATACTATCTATTCCAACTATGATGTCTCCGCCTATCTTGTACTGTATTCCATCTATTGTCTTTGTTTCCTTATACCCCTGCAAGCCTGCCTTGGAAGCTGGGCTATCAGGTACTACATTCTGAATTAGAAATCCATGTTTTACTCCAAGTCCTACTAAACCGGCAAAATCTGGATCAACACTAACTCCTGAGACTCCAAGCCATGGGTGTTTGTAATGGCCATCACGAATTAAGACGGGGACAATTTTTTTCATTGTGTTGGAAGGTATCGAAAAGCCTATTCCTGAAAACTCGCCAGTATCAGACTGTATTGCAGTATTGATTCCTATTACATCGCCATTCATGTCAAGTAGTGGACCTCCAGAGTTTCCCGGATTTATTGCAGTATCAGTCTGGATTACATTAGGAATTGAAAATGAAATGTTGGGCGGATTCAACAGTCTTCCCACCTGACTTATTATACCAGATGTCATGGAACCT
>JAJPGX010000040.1 GCA_021325595.1 Nitrososphaerota archaeon
ATCTGAGAGAATAACCAAAGGATCGGTTCTCCCACCTGCATAATAACGCGAATCTACTGGAGTAAAACTGAATCTAACCTTGCACCAAGATTGCACGTATACAGTACATGGATGATCAATAAGAATGATAGTAAGGGTTACACAGGAATTGACTTAGTTTTGGCTTCTGTGTAAACCTGATCTTTTAAAACAGTTTTGTATGTCTAAACTTGATCGTATATGCTGGGTCAGCCACTTTGTTCATTTTCATTTATCTTTTGTGTTATGCTATTATCTGCTGTTCTAGATACATAAGGCGTTGTTAAATCCAGACCATTTTTTTGAAATAGATTGTAGACATTTTTTCTCAGTTCTGATTGTATTACCACATATTCATTTGGCTTGCTTGTATAGGCTCGTAACTGATAGGCTGCAGCAAAATTGTCAAACCTTTTCATAATTACATTTGGAGGAGGACTAGACACTATATCTCTAGTCATTTTTGCAGATTCTAACAACAACGATTCTATTTTTTTGCTATCATTATCATAGCTCATGGTAATCTCAATTGTAGCTGCAACCAAGTCTAAGCCACTATAATTTACAATCCGTTTTTGTAATAATACCTGATTTGGAACACTTACCAATTCATTTGTGATTGTCTTGATTTTAGTATAGATTAGAGATATTTCAATTACGTCGCCAACAAGGGAATCATCATCTGAAATCCTAATTCTATCTCCTATTTTAAAAGGTCTAGTCAATAAGAGCAAGACTCCGGAAATGGCATTACCGACTGTATTAATAGAAGCAAAGCCAATGATTGTTCCTGCTGATAAGCTGATCACGCTTGCAACTATTCCGGAGGCAGTGGAGAATTGGAAAATAATTAAAACCGTAGCTATTATCATCAAGCCAATTTTTACTATTGAAAAGATGCCCCTCATGTGATACTCTTTGAGTCCAAATGATGAAGATAGCTGCCTAAGACCATATCTTAGTATCAGATAAACAATTGCGGTGATGGTAGCAATTATCGACGACGTTATTATACTGGTCAAATATACATTTATGAAAGAAGTAAAATCAGACAATATTTTATGATAAACTTTCCAGTTTAAAAACAAATTCGATATCCAGTCATAGGAGTATATAGGTCTTGGAAGTGTGAAAATGATCTTCTTGGTAGCGTATCACAGATAGTGGTTCACAAATCAAAGATGTAGTATTTTGATAGTAAAATCACTCAAGAAAACCATAAAATCAAGGTAGGAACAGTGATGCTGATGGAACGTATTGAATTAACGACTTTTTTGCAACAATGTGAAAGTATTGAATATGTTCTTAATTCCTTTGAAGTTCCATATCAAAAAATTAATGGAACTAGTTTAGAAAAAGAAATAATTCGATATGTAATAATGGTTCCAGATGACATAGCACATAATGTGATTGAAAAACTTTCTATGATATTAGATACAACTCAAAAGGACATTTATCTTACAACACAAAAAGTGGATGCTACTGTATCTGGTTATCTGGATAAATTAAACGAAAAAGTCCAGAAACCGAAAAAAATTCCCCTATATGAAGAATTAATTCCTTTAACAGAGCCTTTCGTGAAATTTAGAAAGGATCTTCTAATCATGATTGTAATCGCATCAGTAGTGGCATTGGTCGGGTTGTATTCTGACAGCCCTGCCATAATAATTGGAGCTATGCTAATTTCTCCTTTACTTGGTCCAATTACCGCATTTTCGTTTAATGCAGCTGTTGGACGACCAATGAAAATGTTAAGGTCCGCATTTTCCGGTTCACTGCTGATTATAGCTGTAGTTGCAACAGCAGCTTTACTGACTGGAATACTCACCCATGTATCTAATTTATCCATAACTCATGAGATAACAGTTAGAACTATTGCATCGCCTACCGATGTTGCAATTGCAATACTATTAGGAATAGCAGGCGGAATTGCAATGGTTTCAAGTATCCCGGGCATTTTAGTTGGTGTTGCAATAGCTGCGGCATTAGTACCCCCTGCCACTGTTACTGGGATAGGAATAGCATTACTGGATTGGAAAATTTTTAGTGGATCTTTACTTCTTACTGCTTCTAACATAATTGGATTAATTCTTGGCAGCATAATTGTTTTCTTTCTAAGAGGGGTTACACCACGAAAATACTATGAGAAAGATAAAGCAAAAAAGTATCTTATAATTACTATTCTAGTCTTTGTTGGATTGAGTACGTTATTAGGAACATTTAGCTTTATGCATTTAATCAAGTGATTTCCGGTAGTTATATCAAGTATCCCAAATATTAGGCTGAAAACAAGTTAAACTATTCAATGAAACGTATTTGTGCATTGTATTTCATTCAGATATAAGAAAAAACGGGCATAATTCGATATGATTAAAAGATGAACCGCACTATAATCATCGAGCTTCGATATTGATGAGCGCCTCAAGTTTTTACAATGAAGTCATAATGCCAAAATTAAAAAAAATCTATGAGGTTTTGGATATAAGGAAAAAGAAAGCACCAAAATCACCTGTTGGTAAAATCGAACCTTCCATTATTAGCGAGTCTGGCACTTTCTCACAGAGAATAGGAATCGAGGAGGTAGAAAAGGAAATCCAAGTACGTTCAATGGATAGAGACCTGAAAAACAGCTTATGGAATATCACGGTAGCAAATTTTTTCCCTAGCGTATCTAATCCCTATGTTATTCCTGTACAGGAAGATAAGGAATTTTTTTCATTCATAAAAAAACTTTGGCTTGAATTTTTCAAATCTCCGTCTGATTATATTTTATATGGTTATGTTGGAAATGCGATAAATGAATTGAGAGGTGCCTACATGAACCTGAAATGGAATGAAGTATATGATTTTATAGAATTTATCATTAAAAACTATGACTCTATGACTTCAAAATCAAAGTCTGATTTTATTTCATCATGTAATAAAATTCTCGAGCTTGAATCATCATATTATAGAATAATCAATAACAAGATTGTTCCAAAATACTATGGATAAGAAAATCTAGTTTTTTCATCCAGAATTAGTACACATTGCAATAATAGGGATTAAAATATGATGAATGCGTAATATAATTATGACTTCGGCATTTGTCATGATTAGTTGTGACTATGGACAGGAAAAAAGGATCATCGATGAGATGAGATCTTTGATCCCAGTCAAACAAATTGAAGAAACAGTTGGCGCCTATGATATCATTGCAAAGATTGAGTCGACATCATCAGACAAACTAAAAGAAACAATCAAGTCAAAAATACAGAAAATAGACAACATTCGATCCACCCTGACCTTGTTTATTAACTAAATACTAGGTCAGTATAATTTCTGAAAAAAGTTTCTCATTCCATATTTTTTGTCATTAAAATTTTGATATTTTTGAATTATCAAGTCGTCCATCTTTGTTAAATCTTATTCTGGCTACCGTGAATCATAATGGTTTATGCTTATTTTAATCCCGTAAACAATCAATGAACTAGAGTAACTGGACATAATGATGACTCTAGTACGTTCCTAGACGTGCTTCCTATTGCACCAATCCTTGGAATTAGTCCTTTACGTGAGGTTGTACCCATTATGATAAGATCTACTTTTTCTTTTTTTGCAAACTCTATTATCTTATCTGATGGGTATCCAATCAAAATTACATTTCGTATCACAACACCTGACTTGCTGTATGGTTTTGTTTGTTTTTTCATTGATTCTTGAGCCTTTGTCTCTTGTACTTGAATTATTTCCCTGGTGAACTGCGCCTCTGTAATTTTCTTGCCGGTTTTGGGCGAGATGAATTTCCCTTTTCCAGTATATCCCATAGGTAACCACCATTCCTTGAGTACATGCAATAGTATGATTTGAGATTTTTTAGAAATCTGGGCAAGCTTCACAGCATATTGTAATGCCCTATCAGACGGATGTGAGCCATCTGTAGGTACAAGCATCTTTTCTAGCATGTTGTTATTTTATACATGAAGTATTTGTATATCTCCATTGATTTTCAATAATAATAGAGAGATACTGCATTGCTTAATCGTAATGCAGAGATGTGTACTTGTATTCTAATTCCTCTAATTTTCTAGATGATTTGGAAAGTAAATCACAGTACTTTTGCATATTTGTCAGTGCAAAAGATCTCTTATTTTGAATCTGTGTGATAGACTTTTCTGAGAGTTCATCTAGACCTCTATCAGAAATTCTAGTATTTTTCATAACATCAAGTTCTTTTTTGAACTTATTTAGTATGACCCACTGTTTGTTTTGTTCTTCTCTCATTTCTTTTCGAATTTTAGTTAGTATTTTTTTAATAGTTGGTTTGTCATACCCAAATCTTCGCTCATATTCAGATGCTAAAAGAACTGGAAATGGACTTACATCTATTCCGTCAACTAGTTTTTTTATCTGATTGTCAGATAGGCGCTGTAGTAATTTTCTTAGTTCCCTCTCTGATTTTCTTGAAATGCTCATGTGGTTTCTTTTACTTTTTCACCCTTTGTAAACATACTGGACATTTCTCTTGTTCATTTTAGCTGGATATATCAATAAAAGTTCAAATTTTAGGAATTATACAGAATCAGTCTTGCTTCTGCCAATTTTGTATCTTGGAGTATTGATTCTTTCTGCCAAGGTCTTTGAGGAGGTAATGATACGGATAAAACAGCCACCAATAATTGGAAATGTAATTGCTGGTATCATAGTTGGTCCTGCCTTGTTTTCTATCGTAAAACCGGTAGATGAGATCGAAGTTTTTATCTCAATTGGGATTTTCTTTCTGTTCTTTTTAATTGGCCTTGAGGAAATCGATCTTCCAGGTCTTGTTAGCATATTTAGAAAGAGGTTGTTTGCAGGGGCAGTAGTTGGATTTCTTATACCATTTATTGCAGCATTAGCATTTTCTTGGCAACTTGATATGGGATTAGTAAAATCACTTGCAATTGCAAGCGTAATAGGCGCATCAAGCTTGGGTGTAACTGCCAAGATTCTCGTAGACTTGGGAAAGCTAAAATCAACAATAGGGCTGGAAATTTTTACTGTTACTGCAATCATAGAATTTATCGCAATCATAGTAACTAGTGTGGTAATACAGATAGGAGGGACTAATTCCAACGTATCCGTACCTGAAATAGCTTGGCTGTTTGTAAAGATGCTAATCTTCTTTGGTGTGGCAGGCAGTTTTGCTGTTTTTGTTTTTCCACGCATGTTACGATACGTAAGAAAATACATGAAGGTCAAAGAAGTCTATTTTGGAACAATTGTAGGCATGATACTGCTTGTAGCATACTTTGCAGAAGCAAGCGGTGTACATGGAGCAATAGGTGCTTTGTTATTAGGAATTGCAATGTCACAGATGCCAAAAGAAGAATATCTAGAGACGTCAAAAGGTCTTCATAGTATAGGTTATGGTATTTTTATTCCAATCTTTTTTGCCGGTATAGGACTGCAATTTGCTCCAAACTTTTTTGAGCTTCCCATAATTACTATAGTTGGATTTTTAGCAATAATAATCGGAGTAAAATTTGGTGGATCTTATATCGCTGCAAGAATAGGAAAGCTAACACCACACAAAGTTGTTGCATCCGGTATAATGTCAAAAGGTGCTGTAGATTTAGCGCTCATGCTGACACTTCTAGGAGCTGGGCTTTTGGACAAGACCATTTTTTCGCTTCTTGTCTTTGGTTCACTTGTAATGATGATAATATCTGGAATTGGTTTACAGAAGGGTCTTGGTAAGGATGTTGAAGCAAAAGAAGAACCAATAGATGCTCTCATACCTTTGTATGTAAAGATGGCAATAGGAGACCTAAAAGCTAAAGATATCATGTCAAAAGACTTGCCCATAACCAGTGGAAAAATACCAATATCAAAATTTGTAAAAGAACATCTTGATGCATTAACAAATACCTATTTGATATTGGAAGATGATGGTAGACTTCTAGGATTAGTGTCAATAAGAGAAATCAAGAGAGTGCCTCAAAAAAAATGGGATACAGTTACAATAGACAAAGTTATGAATCATGAAATTACGTTTGCAGAATCTGATGAAGAGCTTTATTCAGTCTTGGAAAAGATGAATTTACACCATTATGATTTGATTCCAGTACGGGATACTTTAGAGAATGAAAAGGTTGTTGGAGTAATATCAAAACATGATATGCTACAGCTTCTTGTCAAAACAGATAATGGTGATAAATAGATACAAAAATAAAATTATCTACGTTCCCAATGACAATCACAGTTGCAACCCTTCTGGCATTTCATTCTTTTACAATCTGAGCAAATTTTTCTTCGCCAAAAAGGTGCTGTATTCAATAATACTATCAACAATGGCAATTAAATAGATTTTTCGTAATCATGAGAGGTTTTTACTGGAATACTTGTTTTATTCCATCAATCACAAGTTGCACTGCAAAAGCTGCTATGATTATTGCAAATATTCTAGTTACTATTACAGAACCTCTTTTTCCAAGAGGTCCATAGATTGGATCGACTGATCGCAATATTGCATATGTAATACATAATACAATTATGATTGAGGGAAGATGGTTTCAAGGAAAAACATGATTTGTTTAAAAGGTAAACATGTGATTTAGCAGTATGATCTAAATACTATTACAAAACCACATCAGTTGGAGCTGTCACCAAAATACTGTTAGTTTTTGGTCTTAAGTTCCAATCTTTAAAATATCATTATTGTAAATAAGAAATTTGGAAAAGAGGTTAATTTGATTCAAAAGTTATGAATGGGATTCATCTAAATCTCCTGAATCATTCCAAAGATGGCATCAGTTTGCCTAACTATGGACCAGATTCCCCTGATTCTGTAGATCCCGATTCGGCTGATTCTGTCGAATTGGCTGTTGACTTGGTTTCTTGAAGATTCAAAGTCTTTTCTGTCTGTTCCTCACCTGGTAATTCTGTAGCTTTATCCCCCAAGATAGTTTTGACACCTGCCGCTGTAACAGCAACTACGATTATGGCAATAGTAATGCCAACTATTTTTTTATTCATAACGGTTTTTTCCTTTTGCAGATTATAATACCTAGTTGCCATTTCTATCGATGGGAATGGGAAGTAGACAATTAAATACGAAATCCCAAACTGCAAATAATGAAAAAATCTGCACAACAGTTCATCCTGATTGCAGCTATACTGGTACTTGCAAACAGCGGAATCTATTTTGTCACTGCATATTCACAGATGAAAGAATCTGATGATTCGGCAAGCCAGATACAAACCATGCTCTTTACAACTGCGGCAATAACATATCTTCCTCTAGGAGTATGGATGATCAAAAACAAGTTTCATAGTAGAGCTCCATATGTAATATCAAGCCTAGTCTCAATAGCACTGATTGGTCTATACATAGCATCAAGAACTACTACTCTTCCAGTAGTTGGAATTCAGGATGATATTGGTCTGATAGACATCCTAAGTAAAGTGACTCAAGGTGCGATAATTGTGGTATCATTACTGCTTTTGCAAAGCTGGAAGAAAGAGAAGATCAAGGTATCACAATAAACCTATCTTTATCTGAAATTTTTATGTCAAGAGTTCTGTAAGATTCACATGGTTTGATGGATGATTAAATCAGAAACATCCACACCTTTATTAATAAATCAAATAAAATTTGAATAAGTGAGTAAGGATAAAGACAAAACAAGTCCTCTTATAAATAAAAAAATCCTCATAGTAGGTTCGATAATAATCATCATAGGAATAATCCTTATTGGTATTTCACCTCAATCAAGAATTGATTCTTTGACGAACAAAATTATTGGAAAAACCCAGCCATCTCAAGATAACATGGAATTTATTACATTTCTTGAAGGGCAACAAAAAAATCTAACTGTTTCAAATAAAGATCTTCTCTTCAACATAACAATAACATATGACAAAACCAAAAATCCAGAGTATGTAAATGTTGAAAAGAAATCCGAGTTTGCCGATTTTTATAAACAAGTTGGATTTACTGACATGTCAAAAGACGTCGTATTCATATATCCAATTTTCACCCAAGGAGCTTATTCTAACCACGGATTTTATGATTATTATGAAAAAAAATGTGGCGTTGAATGCCTGACTATTCCTATACCAACAAAATTTGTTCCTATGTATGGAGCAAGTATGACTACAACTATGGTTTTATCTTTACTAAATTATTCTTACATTACTGATATTGATGTTGACAAAAATCCAGACATTTTAAAGAAATATCATAAGGTCATAATTTTGCACAACGAATATGTAACAAAAAAAGAATTTGATGCCATAACTAATCATCCTAATGTGGTATATCTTTTCGCTAACTCGCTCTATGCAGAAGTAAAAACTGACTATACTAATAATACAATTACATTGGTAAGAGGACATGGGTATCCCACCCCATCAATCACAAATGGTTTTGATTGGAAATTCGATAATTCTAAATTTGAATATAACATAAATTGCGAAAACTTGACATTGGATGTAATTCCCAATGGAAAGATGTTAAATTGTTATCCTGCTTATCATGCACTTTTTGATAAACCATTTCTAGAGACTATAAAAAAATCCTGAGTTTTTCACTAAATAATTCATAGAAATTAACAGAATCATCCAACATTAATCATAATAAAACCTTAAACTCGAACTCTAAGATCAAAACCCTATGAAGGAATGGGTCCACAGGGATGTAAAACAATATTGTTCTATAATTGAATTCTAAAGTCTTTGATTAATTCTTCTTTTCGAGAAACTTTTGTTTCTCTTCTTCCCATTTACTGATATCTCGAATAGCATTACTATGATTTGCTTTAAGGAATCTAAATTCTCTATCTTCAATTAATTTAGATATTGTATTGATTAATCCTACTAGTCGTTTACCTGCATCAGCAGGTGGGTTTTTCCCCTCATGAACTATATCATTTCTGATTTTGATTGCCTCTAAAGTATCTTCAATTTCTTTAGTCGTTATATTACCTTTCAAGGCTGTGACAATCATCGTTTTCACAGGTAATCTTTGTGTAGTGTTAAACTCATCTATTTTGTTAAACTGGATATTCATTTTATCCAATCCTTTTTTCAATAATTCATCAACTGCTAATTCTAATGCAGTGACACCATCAAGTATAGCATATTTAGTATTTCTTTGATCATGATGTTCCCATGCTTGTGTTAATAATACCATTACATAAGAAGGAGAATACTCCTGTTTTACTTTTGATTTTATTTCATTCCAATCTTCTTCAGCAATATAATTACGATAGCCTGCATAATCTCCCATAACTAGACTGATTACACGTTGAATCTTTGCATCAGGAACAAAATCCGACCAGTTTGTTCCATCTAAACTCCATTGTAATATTAAACTATTACAATAAGATCCTAAAGAGTTGAATCTAGAATCAAATGGAGATAATCTCACGTAACCAGTATTGTCCATATTGGATTCTTAAGATTCGTAGTAGATTAGAAACTGGAGGCTGTATGATAGATACTATTCGTTTTCCAAGAGAGATATAATTAGGATCTCCCTCTTTATTTCCTTTAACAGCTTCTAACTCCACATCTGAAACATCTTTTATTGTAAAGGAACCAGTCATAGGACCAGCTTCAAGCACCACCTGTTTTGGAATAATTGCTGGTTCTACCTCTTTTCGCTTATAATCAAATTCAATCATTCCATCTCTCACATAGCCTCTTCTTTCAAACCAAACTTTCAATATGTAATCAGAATTACCAACATCAAGATCTATGGCATCAGATTGACCGTTTGGCATCCATCTATGGGTTAAAGGACCCTTTGGACCAAAATCAATGTTATAATTTTCAAGATGAATTGCAAATTTCAGGAAGAGTGTATTCATCAAAACTTCATAGGATTATGGTTAGTTAAATTATTGATCCTTTAAATTGAGATAGATGAGATCAGTAATTAGCATAGTCTATCGTTTCTTGAAGAGATCTGCTCGTGTTGGTTCGTATTTGTATATTTTTTTCATTGTAATAACTTGTGAAGTCTCGTTAAATGTGATTTCATATTTGTTAAAAAGCCCATTACGACCCAATAGAACTTTCTTTTCTATATCATCACCTAGTTCATATTTTTCTGGTACTGATACATCTATCATGCCGATCGGCACTCTACGCATTCCGTATACAATTTCTAGATGTACTTGAGTTCTGAATGTCCAAAACGATTCAGATGCACTTTTTGATTCCTTCTTAGTACTTTCATCTAGATCCAGTTTTAAAATTTCAGCAATTTGCCTTGGAATATAAGAAACGTCTGCTCCTGAATCTACTAGACCAAAAATTCTAAATTCAGGATTTGTATCAGGGTTTTTTGCATCGGGGTATTTTCTAAATACCACTTCAATTTTCGGACGTGGGATATGATGTATATGATTTCCATCTTTGTCTACTGTAACCTCTTTAACATATTTGAAATGCATTTTCTCTTCAAGACGGGATCCACCCACCATGGGGAGACTGAAAAATGCTAATTATTAAAGAATTAAAGTTTCTTCAGTATCTTTTTCTGGAACTTGTTTGAACAATGGAGTACGCACTTTTGACTTCTCCATAGCTTCTTTATACACTTGTTGCAAGTCTTTTCCTTCTGCAATTATTTTATTGTCTAGAATGGCAATCCATTTACCTCTATATTCATCCTTATTTTTCATAGACATTAGAAACTGGCTTTCTGCACTAGACATGATTCATCCCTTGTATTATACATACAAATATCTTTCTTTTAAAACCTAGCGTATTTTTTATTCTTGATAATACCTTTAATGAGAGGAGATAAACAGGTTATTCAACATTTTTCTAGTACATGATTTCACATAATGGCAAGCGACTATGTAAACTCGTTGTTTTATTCCTTCAGGAGTCAACCCTTTCACAGTAGGACCTGCTTGTTTGAATAGTGGATCACTAGGTCTTGGTTCTTTACCTGTTTCTTTTATCCATACAGTTTTGTAATCCATCAACGCTTGATACGCTTCAGGAGTTATGAAAGCTGGATAAGCTTCGTTTGTATTTCTATATACAGCCACTATCGCACAAACAATAACAGCTTTTTTTGTTTCTGATTCAGTAATATCTAGCACAATTCTATCTTCTATTTTATAGACAGGTGTCACATCTTCCCATTTTAACACTAAACCTCCTTCTCTTATTCCCGAACTTGCTGCAACTAGAATTATCGCTTTGTCAAGAGCACCTTTAGTGAAATTCAACATTTTTTGAATTTCTTGTCTTGTGTATCCCCTCCCATCATAATTGTTATTTTGTTCTGGAAATGTTGTGTAAACTTTTGTCCAAGCCACTGGAACAGAATTCATTTCTAGAAGCTTTCTGACAGGTTTGAATTTGTTCGGAATGAAATTTGGATTAAGATAATTCTTGTCGGATGGATTTAGAATAGTTCTTTCTTTTAGCTTCTTTGATATTGTCAGTAATGCCATGGTTATCCATTCTGGCTTTTGTTTTCCCAATTCCACCAGCTGTTTGGCTCTTTCTTCAAAATTACCTTCTAGAATATCTTCAAGAGTTTCACATAACATTCTGCGTAGCGTTCTTGTGTATTTGTCACGTGTAGCTTTAGATCTTAATCCTTGATAGAATAGCTTTATGGGTTCTTCTTTGATGGCCTGTAGATCTTCTTTTGTTATCTTCAAATTCTTGGATTCCATGCTTGATGGAACCTAATAAAGAACAATATCAAAATGGGTCCACAGGGATTCGAACCCTGGATCTTCGCCGTGTAAGGGCGACGTCATAACCAACTGGACTATGAACCCATGCAAGCTGAAATTTAAAATGCATTTAAACTTTGAGAATTGCCAAAACAAAAATGGATATACTGTTTAACAATGAAATTGCAGATATGTTAGAGCTAGTTTTTTTCTCAAGCCCCATTGGATTAGGCCATGCAGCAAGGGATGTGGCAATATCACAGAACCTAGATGATACATCAAAGAGATTTGTAAGCGGTGGAATGGCTCCAAAACTCTTATCTCAATATGGCTTTGAGGTGGATAATCTGTACAATCCACCACCATTTCAAGTTGAAAATGGCAACCTAAAACAGCCTCTCAGATGGCTCTTTAGTTATTATTCCTACTATAGGAAATGTAAGCAAATATCATCCAGCATACTAGACAGGTATGGCCCAAATCTAATAGTAAGTGATGAAGACTTTGCATCACTTGTATCAGGTCAAAACAAAGGAATCAAGACAATACTTGTGACAGACATTTTAGAAACCAATTTTGCAAGAGGAGTTGGTTCCATTATAGAGAAACAAATGAACAAATCAATGAAAGGAATTATTAAAAAATGTGACCTTGTCATAGTTCCAGAAAATGGCGACAATAAAGACAACATAGTGCGAGTTGGACCCATAGTTCGTAAAACATCAGAATCAAGAGATCAACTAAGAGACAAATTTTCTTTTCATAGAAAAACCATAGTTGTAAGCATCGGTGGTACTGATTCAGGAAGGTTTTTGATAGAAGAAACTGTAAAAGCATTCTCAAGATTAAATATTGACGCAGATCTTGTCATGGTTTCAGGCCCATCACTTGATCTTGTAGATTCACGTTTTAGAAATCTTGGATTTGTAAACAATCTTCATGAAGTCATACTAGCAAGTGATCTGGTGATTTCCCTTGCAGGGAAATCAACTATTGATGAATCGATACATTATGGAACGCCGGGAATCTTCATACCGATAAAGGGTCATTTTGAGCAGGAAGAAAATGCAAAGGAATTAGGGTATGGCTATGACGACATTTTTCATCTTGATAAATTAATTTTAGAAAAAATCAATGAAAAAAGAAATCCCAGGCCTTTTGATGGGGATAAAAAGGCGGCTGATTTTATCAGAAAGTTTCTCTAATTGTTTTGTTGAAAATCAATGCATCCGGTAATCTCTTTACAAAGAGATTCGTTGTGAACCAGACCTACTTCTGGAACAAATTGCAGTATGTGATTTGTATTCTTGTCTCTGAAAAGCTCCCCCTGCCCAATCATAACAAATCACCAGATTTGAGCATGCTCAGAAAAACGTCATTTTTAGATTTAAGGCATGCGTATGATTGATCTTCTTGCTTCATTGTAGTTTTAGATAAACATACAATACTTTATAGAAGGAAGTAAAGAGAGATTACCAAGTTTTGGAAAATTTAGTTGTTTCAAAATTTGGTGGTAGCGCAGTAGGAGTAGATGGGAATCAAATTCCTGTAATAATTAAAAGAATAAATGAATTAAAAAAAGATTCCAAAGTTATTGCAGTATTTTCTGCACCATTGACTACATACAATGGAAAACAGAGGTCACTGACTGATTTAGCACTTGAAGTAGGACAAAGAGCCGAGAAAGGTGAAAACATTGGTTTGGACAGCATAAGAAAGCCATATCAAAAAATTTTAGAACTAGTTGATAAAAAGTATCAAGACGAATGTAAAAATACGATAGAATCCTTTCTTGGAAAAGCCAGTCTGTCAATATCAGAAACATTAGAGAAAAAAGAATTTGCAAATGAGACCAGATCTAGGTTCCTGGCGTACACTGGCGAGGTACTAATGTCATATGTTATGAATTATGTACTTAAAAGTGCCGGAATAAAATCATCAGTTGTTGGGTTTGATATATGGCCAATCATTACAGACAAGAATATCGAGTCTGCAAACTTTCTTGCTGTACAGTCATCCCAGAGCATGGAAGGTATAACAAATCTAGTGGAAGAAAATGATGTTCTAGTCATGGGCGGATTCATAGGAAAAACAATAGATGGCGTAGAGACTACATATGAAAGAGGCGGTTCAGATAGAACGGCGGCTGATCTTGGAATTTTATTTAGCAAAAAATACCGTACAAGGATTGATTTTGAAAAAGACAGTGCAGTTCTCTCGGCTGACCCCAGAGTAGTAAAAGAAGAACTGGATTACATTACTAGTCTATCATATAACGAGGCTAGAATTGCAGGCATGTTTGGAATGAAAATTCTTGATCCAATTGCAATAAAGGAGATAGTAGAAAATGGAGTGGACATGCCAATCATAATAACAGACATGACAAAACCTGACAAGATAACTACAATTCAGAGAACGCCAAGTGAGAAAAACGGTCATCCTTTGAAGATTGTAACTGGCAAGAAGAATTGTGCCATAGTAAGGATTGAGAAAGATTCTGCCGATAGATTGTTTGATTCTCTTGAAAAAGACAAGAGATATAGCGAATTTGTTGTCCTGTCCCCCTTTACTAAAGATGACATAGAGTTTACCAGAATCTTATTTTTGGATGGAGATTATGTAAAGCGTAATGAAAGATACATCCTTGGATTTGATTCTCTGGCTTCAATAACATATAATCGCGGAGTGATAACCTTGATTGGAGATGAGATGTGGAGAGTGCAGCAAATCGCATCAAAGGCAAGCTCAAAGATAGGTGAAGCTGGCCTTAACATACTGAACATGGATGCTCAGGAAGAGACATCAAGGATTATCATAGTTATCGAGGACGGCAATGACAACATAGAAAAAGCAATTCGCGCCGTACATGCAGAAAGATCTAAAATAAAATTTGTTTGAGTTACCTTCGTTTTCTTCTAGCAGCTCTCTGGTCAGCCTTTCTCTTGTGTTTGCCTGTTTTTCTTTTAGCCATGTGATTAATCTAAAATGATTGATAGATATCTGTTGTCTTTGTATAATTTAGAAACACTTGACTTGCCCACGAGCCTATACCCGTAGGAAGTCAAAGTGGGTTTGTTCTTGAGCCTCTTATCTAGAATCAGCTCGGCGTTACCCAAAACACGCGCTATCATATATTAGACTTGGGGATATTTAGAGCTGATCTATATAGATCAGGTATATGCACTGTTTATTGCCCAGAGTACAAGGGCAATTGCTATCAATACATACCACTTGTAGTTTCGCTTGTCTAAAAATACATTTTTTGGTTGCACGTCTCCTTCTGTAGCCATTCTGATTTTTCTCATCTCAAATCCATTGCCAACAATGCCAATTACAAAGAGTGCTACTGAAACAAATGAGAGTATTGGCTGTGCCATGATTCATGATACTTGTGTACTCCATTTAAAGAAACCTGAATTTTCATCTCAATGGTTTAATGATTAATTCTTAAATTACCAAGATTCATCCAACTCTGTATGAAGGGCCAGAACAAGATTTGGATGAATGGCAAGATTGTGCCATACAAGAATGCAAAGGTGCACGTACTTACTCATGCATTACACTATTCTACCGCAGTATTTGAGGGAATCAGATGCTATAACACAACAAAAGGGCCGGCCATATTTAGACTAGGAGAACATGTTGATAGATTATTCAAATCTGCCAAGATGTATTCTATGAAAATTCCGTATACAAAATCAGAAATTTCTGATGCAATAATTCAAACAGTGAGCTCAAACAAATTAAAAGAATGTTACATAAGACCAATTGCGTACTATGGTCATGGTGTGATGGGTTTGACACCTACACCAAACAAGATCGAAGTATCCATTGCATGCTGGGAATGGAAGCTTGGCGAGTCAAGTGCAGGAAAGACACGTGGTGCAAGATGCAAGGTATCAAGCTGGCTTCGAATAGATTCAAGATCACAGCCAATGCAAGCAAAAGCCGCATCAAACTATTCTAATGCCGCACTTGCAAGAGTAGAGGCGTTAAAGGATGGATATGACGAGGCAATCATGCTAAATTATTCTGGCAAGGTATCAGAAGGAAGTGCAGAAAACATTTTTGTTGTAAACAAGGAAGAGATATCCACTCCGCCGCTCAATGCCGGAATACTTGAAGGCATAACAAGGGACAGTGTAATCAAGATTGCAAGAGCAGATGGAATCTCAATAATTGAAAGAGATGTGGACAGAGAAGACCTGTACATAGCAGATGAGATATTCATGACTGGAACTGCAGCCGAAGTAAAATCGGTAACAGAGGTAGATAATATAACAATAGGGGATGGTAAGATAGGCCAAGTAACAAAAAAGTTGCAAGATGCCTTCTTTGATGCCTCAAGGGGCAAAGATGAGCGCTTTATTGACTGGCTAACCCCACTCTAGAACTCAAGATTCAATTATTGCTAAAACAAGAATTGAGAATATGGTACTTTCAATGGTAGACCAACACAAGCCAAAGTGCTTTTTGTGCAGTAATGTATTTGATAATATCGAGGAATTGCGTAAACATCAAGAAAGTGTACACAAGGATTTTGTTGAATTTCATGAAAACAAAAATGACCACTCTCCTGCACCTGGAGATGTAACTATATTTTAGATGTAACATGGAATGCAAAGAAGAGAAAACCAATCCCATTTGTTGGTTCTGCAAAAAGGGACGACATGAGGAATGTATGAAGAAGATTCCTGCATATGATAGATCAGACGGTCCTCATGATTGTACCTTTGATACAAAACTCATAGATTGTCAGTGCAATCACTAGTTATGGGTATCAGCTTCAAGATCCTCTTCTAGTTCTTTGGCCAAACCTTTCCACCATTCTTGAAACTCCATGTATTGCCACTCTGATCTGCCTATATAGATCTGTTGGTTTTTCACATTTTTAAAAAAATAGCCCAGATATTTTTTTCTGGTAAATTGGTAAATAGAGTTTGCAGACATTTTCAAGAGTCAAACTTGATTGCTAAAATATAATCATCATAATAGATTCAAACAAAAAATTTAGATTGTAAAAGATCATATTACAGATTTTCTAAAAACGAAACCCCTGCAATCAGGTTGTAGTTTTTGAGATAAATCATTCTGTTTTGATCATTAGGCGGGTCTAGTGGGATTTGAACCCACGGCATAGGGATTTCTCTGAAAATACCATAAGAGTCCCTCGCTCTACCTGGCTGAGCCATAGACCCGTAAAGTAGCAGACCTAAAGTCGTTATTTAAACTTGAGTAGAAAAGAAAATAATTTTAGTTTTTGACTGTTTCGATTTGAGAATATTTCTCTAGTATTTTTGTTAATACCGTAGATACTGGAGCATTGTTCATCTTTTCTTTCTCTGCCAAGAGTTTTCTGTATGCATCAAGTGTGATGTATACTGGAATTGAGCCATTTCCTTCCAACAAACCTCTTACTCTATACAGAGCAGTCTCCATTCCTTTTTCGGCGGTCTTGGAAAACTTTGCCTTGTCCATAATTGCGCCAAGTGGACCAAATGGCATATCATAGTTTACTGTCATGGTAACTCGGGTTAATTTTTCACCCAGTTCTTGAAAGTCAACTGCAATCTCCCATTTCTTGAATGGTCCTTTAATCATTTTAGCTGCAACTTTTTTCTCAGGAATATACTCTGTTGTTTCACAGTCCCACTCTAATCTCTTGCCATCAAAGTCACCAATTACTCTAAATGTTGTACCTACACCCATTCCTGCCTTGACATCCATGGGAACAACTGTCATTCCTACTCGCTCTTCAAATTGGTCAGAAATGTGCTCCGGTCGTGCAAAGTATGTGAATACGTTTAATGCTTTTTCTTTGATGTCGATTGTCTTACTGACAGTGGTCATCATTGGCAGTTCTCTTCAAACTTGATTTAAAGCTTTTGTTCATTTCCAAGATCGATTTATGATTTGGAAATATGCTTGTAACATATATGGAACAATGACCTCATACCAATCAGATGTTTGACTTGCGTTTGCTTGCCTTGTTGGGTATTTCACTTTTGATGGTCGGATCAATTGTACCACCAGTAAATTATGCAAGCGCTCATAACAATCTAAATTCGGAGGACCAGACAATTGGAAATTATGAGGTCCAAGTAGCTACAGATCCTGAGATACCTACTGCAAATCAGCACTTTAAGCTTAGTTTTAGGGTACTAAATTACCAGTCTGCAACAAATCTTCTAAATTCGTTTGATACCAAGACAAGTGAGGTGGATCACTTTAGGATGGGTGCAAGAATATACTATAACGATAATCTAGTTGGTACCATCCCAGTACAGAGTTTCAATGGTGGAGAATGGTCAACTGATTATGTATTTCATGAATCAGGAAATCACATCTTGATACTGGACCTGTATGATGTTGGTCCAAACGGTCAACCGCTTGAATATTCATTTAACATAACTGTTCTTGATCTTTTTGGAATAATCTTTCCATATGTAATTTCATCTGGTGGAATAGCATGTGGTGGAATACTTTTGTGGGTTCTTGTAACAAGAAAGAGAAAGGTAAAGTCTAGGCTCTAGTCTCTATCTTTGGTTCGCGTGGCAACTTGAATGCATAGATTGCAGTCAATAACGTCATTGCAAACAACAATATCCCAACACCATTGTGTATTGCTACAATGACTGCATGAAGTTTTGTGTCAATCACTATTGCGCCAAGCATTATTTGCATAGTAGCAAAGACTCCTGCCAGAGTTCCAGTTATTCTAATTCTTGTGTGTGATCCTTTTACTCTCCAACTTGCTATTGCGGTTGCCACAACCAATACACCTGTTGTTGCAGCAATAAATCTGTGAATCCATTCTGTGAGAAACTCAGAGGATGGTAAGATTCCACTTGGGCATAGCGGCCATTCAGGACATGTGAGCCCCTGCCCACTTGCCTGAAGATATCCACCGATAAACATCAGTGAATACAAAATTACAAGAGAGGCAAGTGCTAGATACTTGAAGTACATTACTACTCGACTATGAATTTGGCGTCCATTCCCAGTTGCGCATGTCCTGGAACCGTACAGATATAGTGATATGTTCCCGGAGCACCCGCTACAAAGGTAACGTCCTTTGATTCACCTGGCTTGAGTGGCTGATCTGGTGTTCCTGCTGCAGAGTTCCACAAGACATTTGCTGGATTATCTGGATCAACTACCACTCCAAATGAGTGAAATGACTTGCTGTCATTTTTTACATGTATTGTTACTGTATCACCAGACTTTACTTTGATGTCAGGGTTTGATCCTGGCTGGCCTGGCAATGCATCAAATGCATATTGCTTAAAGTCAGAACTCATAACAAAACTTACTGAAAATTCTACCTTGTTTCCAGTTGGTTTTACCTCAGCGCCAGATGCTTCTGCTGCACCACTTGCTGGGGCAATCTCTATCTTGCCTTCCATTCCAAGTTCTCTGTGTCCCGGTACTGCGCATATGTAATAGTACTCACCTGGCTGGGATGGCACAAATGATGCCTCACCAGTCTCTTTTGGTTTCATCGGTTGATCTGCGGTTCCAATTGTGGTACCATCAATTGCTGGTCCCGGACCCTCTTTTGAGGCAGTTACTGCAAATGCATGAAATGATTTTCCAGCGTTGGTTACATGAAATACAATCTTGTCTCCTACATGAGCATGAATTTCTGGATTGTGATCAGGGCCTGAGATTGAATTGAATGCATATGTCTTAAAATCTGGTGATTCCACAAATGATAAATTAACATCTACTGTCTGTCCTGTTGCTTTTCCTTGTGCAACATGTTCACCTATTCCTTGTTCTTGGATCTTGCCAGCTGTTGGCAAGTAAGAGTTCCAGTAAGAATAATTTCCAAAAAATATTACGCCACCCACTACCATGATTCCAATTAGTATGGCAAGCAACTTGCCAAACCTTGCTGGTGTTGTCCTAAGTATTGGTTCCTCTGTGTGGCTCATCTCAATATCCTGATGCGTGATGTGGATTCTTTGCTTGGTATGGATAGTAGTACTTTCCACCTAGGCCAAATGGATCATCCATGTTAGCTTCCTTACCCTTTGAACTATAGTATAACAAGTTAGCCAAAAATGCGACAAAGCCTGCTCCCAGTATCCATGCACCAACTGTTGCAATTTGGTTCAATTCTACCCAAGATGTGTATTCCGGTGGATAATCATAGATTCTTCTTGCCATGCCTGCAAGTCCTAGCAAGTGTTGTGTAAAGAATACCTGAACCGTACCCCATAGCATTAGTATGAAATGTACATTTGCGAGTTTCTCGCTGTACATTCTTCCAGTGATAAATGGGAACATGTAGTATACCATTCCGACAAATCCAAATGCAATTGTACCTGTCAAGAACAAGTGCATGTGTCCTACCACCCAGTATGTTCCATGACTGATAAAGTCAAGTGGCATTGCAGAGTTTAGCACACCACCTGCTCCTGCAGAGAAGAACAAAGCAATACCTCCGACTGCAAATTTCATTGGTGCTGCAAATCTGATTCTGCCACCCCACATTGTTGCAAGGAAGTTAAAGACGTGCATGCCAGATGCTGGCACTGCTGCTAGTGTACCAATCATGAAGACAACCTTGGTTGTAAAGTCCATACCAGTAGAATACATGTGATGACCCCAAGATGCAAAGCCAATGATTCCAAGCATTACAAATGCAAACACACCACTGCCTTGACTGTAAAGTGGCTTCCTTGAGAATCTAGGAATTAACTCATACATCATACCAATTGCTGGCAACAAAAAGATGTAGACCTCAGGATGGAATGTAAACCAGAACAGGTGTAGGTATGCGATTGGATCTCCACCCAATGATGGATTGAAAAAGCCTGAGACTCCAAGTCTGTCTGTTAACAACATGATAAGCGCGGCAGCATAGGTTGGCATTGCAATGATTGTCATAAGAGACACGGTAAGCATAGACCATGCAAAGAGTGGCACTCTACGTAGTGGCAAGTCTGGATGCTTGCACTTGATTATTGTAACTATGAAGTTAATCGATGACAATATTGATGAAATTCCCAATATCTTTAGTCCAAATATCATCATGTCAGCAGCAGGTCCTGGTGCTCGAATAACTGAGTATGGGGCATATGACACCCAAGAGGTATCAGAGAATCCAAGCCAGAGCAATGCGCCTCCAATTGGGTTCATCCAGAATGCAACTGCGTTAAGCTTTGGATATGCCATGTCTTTGTATCTGACCATGATTGGTACGAGATAGTTGCCAATGCCGTTTGCAACTGGCAGTGCAAACAAGAACAACATGGTAAGGCCGTGGACTGTAAATATTCTGTTGAACGTAACTGAATCGGAGATTAGAAAGTTCTGTCCTGGGAAGAACAAGTGAGTTCTTATCATCAATGCCAAGACTCCTGCCATAAACAAGAATGCAAGGCCTGTAACCGTATAAAGCAAGCCTACATCAGTGTGATGTGTTGAAAACATTATCTGCCAGACTGGACGTGCTTTCTTTAGTTCTAGTACCATATAGCTCCCTCTGTTTTATCAGATAACTTTGGTATACATAAAATGTTTTTGATTATTGTCATGTTTTGTCTGCCTCCACTACTAATTCTCCTCTCATGTTATAGTGCAACAGTCCGCAATACTCTCTGCACTGGATTGGAAATGTACCTGTCTGATCTGGTGAGAACCATGCATGGTTTACATGTCCTGGTACAACATCTTCAAAGACCACATAGTCTGGAATGTTAAAAGAGTGCATTACATCTTTTCCGTATATCTCAAACTTGTATGCATGTCCTTGCTTTAGGTGAAGTGTGTTTACCTCTTTTGTTCCATCTGCATGCTCAAAGCTCCAGAACCACTGCTGGCCATAAACCTTGACAATCTCTGCATCTGCTGGAACTTCCTCGACCTCTTTTTGAACAATCCAGGAATCAACACCTACATAAAATAAAATTGCAATTACAATACCGACAAATACCCACTCTGCTGTATCGTGACCCATCTAGTGACCCTCTCCATATGATCCCGTGGTTGGATCGTCCATACCCTCCCATCTTGTTGGAGTCTTGTTCTTTGGATGTGACTCTCTGAATCTCCATACAAGCCATATCATGGTGCCTGACACCACAGCACCAACCGTAAAGGCTGCAGTAGTCATTCTAAAGAACTCATTCCATACCTCTGCTCTGAGGTTTATGTACTGCTTTGCCCCGGTCTTTGATTCCTGGGCAAAGGCAAAGTGTAACTGTGGAACAAGCGCAATAGCCATTAGAGCAATAATTGAGACAGCAATGATTTTCTTCATTTGCTGTTTTGTCGTGCCCTTTATTTTCTATTTAAGCGTTTTGAAGATTACCAGTGATCTAGTTTGATTTTAGTATTTTAAATTTAGGCAGAAATCAGTCAGGTGATCTTTTTTTCATATTAAAATTTCATACCAAGACTAGCGTATGATATTTTTTTCATGTAGATACTCAAGCATTCTGGCAAACTGGCTCTTTGTGATATCGCCGTTTATAGTCCATGTTGCAGGATGAACAATCCAGGTTGGCATATGAGTTCCCTTTATACCATAATCAGATAATAAAACAGAGGGATCTGAGTTTGGATGATTAATCCAGTCTGTAAGATGTACAATAATTTGCTCAGGATCTTCTAATTGCAGTGCGCGCAATAATTCTGTAGAATAAAGCATTCGGTATTCCGGATAACAATCAAGCATTGTGTAATTATCTTTCTTGTAAAAATTCCATGTATTGCATTCTACGTCATACTCATATCCAGAGTTGTCATATTTCCAGCCAAAGCCATTTTTGATCGATGTATCAGGATAGCCATGACCTTGGACAAGCGATATGGTATTTGAGGTATAATTGGCTTTTACCTCAGCGTATAATGCATTTGGATAAAGAAACATTACATCAGGATGACTTGTAATTGCGTCAAACTCTTTTTTTGTGACATACTCGTTGTGCAGAACAATTACTCGCTTGTACTGTTTTAGAATGCCGGGGTTCTTGTCAATGTCCTCATCCTTGACATATGGATAGTGCAATAACTTTAGTGCCCATGCACCTGCAATGCTGGAAGACTGGAATCCATCTACCTTGGTTGGGATTGGAACGGTAAGACACTTGATATCACACTTTTTGTTGTAATAGTCATAAAATCCGTTTTTTTCATAGGCAGCTTGCGTAAAACTTGGATATACAAAGACAATATCCTTTGGTTTATTTGCAAGACCTATATCATTATACAAATCTGCAAGACTTGGCTTGAGACTCATTGAGAGTGATTGTAAAGTTCCACTCTGATCAAAGATTGGTGTTACGTTAAACAGCAATTGGTCAACAGGCAATCTCAACACTTGTTTGTGTCCTTCTGAGTTTGATGTTATCTCAAGATAATCAGATGCTTGCTGTGGAATGTTATAAGAATTGGAATTGTTTGTAACTTGGGCAAATGCATTTTTTTCACAGATAACAAGACTAAGTGTAACAAAAAAAATCATGTACAGTATACCATTCTTTGTCATTTGTATAAAATTCGTTTTTGATTCTATTTAATGTGTGGTAACATAGATCCATTAGAGATCATATAACTATGATTTAGAGTTACAATTCAAAATTATAATTTTTCAAAATCAATTTCGAAAATCATTCTAGGATTCCATTCTAAAATCTATTCTAAAATCTACTCTACAACTACCGTTACTGTTTTTCTATAACAAAAAGGAAAAAGGGGGA
>JAJPGX010000026.1 GCA_021325595.1 Nitrososphaerota archaeon
AGGTTTTAGCTAAACCCGGCTCCAAATCGATCACCTTCTTGGAGTGGATCAAAGTCAGAGCTCTTTAGTTTTAGATACAAAAAGGCTTCATGAACCAGTAGAACTGCATCATCGCCTTTGAGGTGAAAATTGGTTTCTACATAATCATAATACTTTTGCAGCTTTTCTTGGCTTTGCTCATCAAGTGAGGTTTTATCTGATACAATTTGTGATGCAATTTTTTCTACTTGAGAATCATGATCAGAGCTACTCATGTGGGTTTTGTAGTTTTGTGACCTTTTAACAGTTTGCAGTTTGTAATTTGTTGCCTTGATCTGGAAATGTTGGTTATTGGAAAGGATCACTAGCATTTCCAGTTTATCTAAAATGATTACAATTGAGAAATCTTTGACAATCTTGCTTTGGCATCTATCTTTAGCAATACATTTTTGGTTCCTTCCGGAACAAGATCTGACCAATTCTTGTCTGTAGATATCATTTCTCTGATGTTTGTTCCAGATATGACTTCACGTTGAAGTAGAGGAACTTCGATCACAGTCTTGCCTCGTTTTGTGTATAAAGAAATGGTAAACTCGTCATTTGAGAAAACAATCTCGTATGGAGGTACAATAGAGTCAACGTGAAATGTCCATCTATCATGATCCCCTATATCTGGTACATAGAAGACCTTGACGCGTTTTGCTCTTTCTGGACCTAGTGAAGATAAGATCATGTCTTTTCGCTCATCTGCAGTAAATGGATTTTTCTTCTCAAAACTTTTGTTTGAGCTTCCTATTCCAATCCACAAATTGTCTACTTTTGATAATCCAAAGTCTACGGCAGCAAGATGCCCTTTATGAAATGGCTGAAACCTGCCAATTAGTAGACCGTCCATTGTCGTGATCTTGTAACACTTGTTAAAAAACCATCATGCAGAATAAAAAGTCTTGAGATGATAATATTGGAATTGTGTTTAACTGCTTCTGTACCAAGTATCAGTAAAGGTACCAGGATTTGTAATAGGACTTGGAGAAGCTAAAAGTTTGAATGAATTGTTAACCATTGTGATTGGAGCATCACTTAAAATATTATCAAAAGTATTTGTAGTTGAACTGGTTGCAGTAGCGTTAGTAAATTGTATTTGTCCAAAATTAGCAAGATTTGTTAATTTACATGTAACAAAACATAAAGCCGGTCTTTCCATTATAACTTCAGCAGTTGTTTGGTCTGGTGTAAAGTTGCTTACTGTTGTTGTGAAAGTCTCTTGTGCGGTTATATCATTAATAGTAATAACCCAGTTTTCGTTTGATTTAGTAACAGAAGCAGTAATCACATCACCTGGAGTTACTACAAAGTTTGCTATTTTTACTTCGGGAGCAGGATATGCTTCATACCATGCATAGTAAGTTGGAGTACAACTTTTTGAACCACCACCTGAACCTCCTCCCTTACCACTGTTAGTTGGTTTAGCTTCAAGGCCGTGATATTTTAGCTCACCAGCTGTTGTTGTTCCTGTTGTACAATCTTGGTCTGTTCCAGTTTGGATGAGATTACCAGTTCCACTAACACCTCCTATGCCAACCCAAGCAGAAGAATAACCGCTAGAGCTTGTTGAGATAGTAGGTACAATCCAAGATGCACTTGCATAAGTATAACCATTTGAATTAGTAACATAATGTCCTGACCAGTTAGTTGAAAAATCATTGAATAATCTCTTCATTGGTTTGTCAGATTCGTTAGGCTCAGTTTGAGCAAATACAGTAAAAGGACCTATCGTTGCAAGTAAAAGAACAATGCCAATAGTTGCTGCTAGTATTTTCACTAGTCACACTTTATCTTTCAATTATTTAACATTAACTTATCTTTTGTATAAAGTAACTATACCGAATGATTAAACTAATCTTTACATTATTTTGAGACAAAACTATAAGGTAACCATCATTAATTAGATTCTCAAAATAATCGCAAAGCATGGAGCCTATAAGAATTGATGGTAGCTTTGGTGAAGGCGGAGGACAGATAATTAGAAGTGCGGTTGCATTATCTGCAATAACTGGAAAACCAGTTGAAATTGAAAACATTAGAAAGAACAGAAAAGTTCCTGGTTTGCGTCCACAGCACATGCTTGGAATCAAAATATTATCAAAGATTTGTCAGGCCAAAGTAGAAGGACTACATGTCAGTTCGACTTCGTTAAAGTTTCACCCTTCCCAAGGGTTGAATTTGGATCTTAGGGAAGATATTGGAACTGCTGGAAGTATCTCACTTATTTTGCAGGTTTTAATTCCTGCTGTTTCACTTTTGAAAAAAAGCTTAAAGCTATCCATAACAGGTGGCACAGATGTTCCATGGAGTCCCACTTTAGACTATACGAAATATGTTTTATCAGACGCATTCTCTAGAGTTGGAATTAATTTTACATCTGAAGTAAAAAAGCGCGGATACTATCCAAAGGGCGGTGGACTTGTTGAAACTCAGATAGAGCCTTGCAAGAGCCTGACTTCGATTTCGCTGCTTGAAAGAAAGACACAACATGCAAAACTTTTGTGTTCCTATTCACATATTTCTAAAGACATAATAGAAAAAGAAGTTGATATCGCAAAAGCAATTCTTGAAAAAAATGGGTTTAGTTGTTACATAACAATAACTGAATACAGTGCATTAGACAAAGGGTGCTCAATTCTGGTATTTTCTAGTGATTCAAGCTCAGTTATTGGTTCTGATATAATCTACCAAAAAAATGTGAATGGCCTTGGTGAGTCAGTAGCAACGAAATTTGTCAAGTCAGGTCTTGGAGTTGACCTGTATCTTTCTGACATGTTAGTAGTTCCACTCTCACTAATCAGAGATACCTCAACATACAGAGTAAAAGAGATTACAAAACATTTAGAGACAAATCTATTTGTAGCATCAAAGATAACTGGTTGCAAGTACGGGATAGGAAAACTAGATGATGGCTTTGAGGTAAGAATAGCTGGTACTTTAGATGCCTGAGTGAAGCAAAGCAGCCATCAGAAGTATGGCAACTGAGATCAATACAGTGATTCTACCAAGCATGATAATTTTTGAGCGAACCTTTTGCAAGAGTTCAGTGGATAGCTCTTTTGATTCTATCTTACGTTCTATCTCGGCTCGTATCAGTCTAACATGTACTGCAAATGTGATTATCAACATGACTACAAGTATTACTTTGATGAGAAGAACTATACCATAATTTGTTGAAAGTATCATCTCAGGCTTTGAAACAAAACCAACAGAATTGTAAATTCCACTTGCAATCAATACTATAAGAGAAGGCACTCCGATTTTGTTGAATTTACGTCCTACACGAATCATTATCGACAGTCGCCCTTCCACAGAATCTGAAATTGTCTTAAGAAGAGGTGCAAGAACTATTCCAATAAATATTGAACCGCCGACCCAGATCGAAGCTGCTACAAGATGCGCCCACATTATGAGTGCATCAACAATTGACATGTCTCTACTCGGGAAATTAACTAATAATATTTATTCTCATTAGAAATTTGATTTTCGATTAGGCATGAAAAAGACGTAACAGTTTACATTATGCAAGATGTGTATTACAATCGAATATCTTAAATTCCATTTACCTGCCCGGAACTTTACATTTGAATCCGTTACAAACTAGAATAGATTCTATTGAAGAAAGGCTTGCAAGAATTGAGAAGATTATTTTAGAAGGAAATTATCGGTCTGGTAAGAGAAATGATGTAGAACGCCTTCTCATTGACAACATCGGCAAGATACCAATGCGGCATCTTGTTGTGGTCTCGTTATATCTTAATACGAATCAGACCAAAGAAGAAATTTCTAATTCCTTAGAAGATTGGGGGAAAAATGTTGGCAGATGGTTTCAGAAAAATCATTTTGATGGTTTGCTGAAAAAAAAGATAATAAAAAAACACAGAGAAAATAGAAATGAAAGATATTCTCTTACTAGAAAAGGAGAAAATGTGGCAGATAAAATCATCGAACAATTAATCAGTGGAAAAAAGTTACAACTGCAAAAAGTTTGATACGTGAATACCAGCAGGGAATTGGTCAAGTTTTTCCTTTACTGAATCAACGCACTAGCATTCACAGATTTCCTTTAAGACATTATCAGTTATGGTCTTGAATAATTTTAGTTTGTGAGTTTTGGTTTTAATTTTTATTAATCTAAGAAGGTTTTTTAGTTCAATAAATCCTCGTAGCTAATAGACTTGATAAGTAGAGGTAGGGCAGTAATACTGGCATGTTTTGCTGGATTGGGTCTAATGATGCTTTACTTTGTATTTTATGCAAACTCGTTTCAGCCTGAACTTCAACAGATTAAGATCAATCTAGTAAGTGTCAAACTTTTAGATGTCGATAAGATAGACAAGCGTGCCCATCTTCAAGTAGACTATCAGCTAATCAATCCTACATCAGTTACTACCACTATCTCAACAATCAATTATGATCTTTATACAAATGGTAAAAAGATTGGAGAAGGACACTATTCTGTAGAAGACATACCAATGGCAGGAAGGCCAGCTCTGTTCCCAGGAAGCAATGTGACTGTATCAGACAAATTTGAGTTGGTAGATACGGGAAATATTTCAGATGAGTATGCTGCAATCACAGCAGGACAACCAATGAAATTTGAATCAAAAGGTCAGGTAACAATAGAATCAGCCTGGACTATGGTAACAAATGACTTTGATCTCAAGTTAGATTAGACCCAGCTAAATTTTTTCTTTGGTGTAATTTTTACAAAGGGAGCTTCATTTTCTCTCCATGGTGTGGCTCTTACCCAAGCAAACCTTTTGTAGAAAATGTCATAGAGTCGCTTGAATTCTGTTCCTTTTTCTATAAACGAAGCAGTTCCTTGAACAATTACTGCTCTGTGTTTTCCTGGAGAATAGATATCAACTGAGATTGCAATGTTTTTGTTCTTTTTTAGATTTGCATATTTTTTTGTACCATAATCTGTTGCAAAGTAGAAATAACCATCCTCAAAATAATATGAAACCGGTACAATGTGTGGTATGTCATCAAGACTTGTTGCTATTCTGCAACCCTCATTCTCTTTTAGGAACTTGATTTCTTTTGGAGTAAATTTAACCATGTATTGTTATTTTAGATATCAGATAAAAACAAAGTGGGCCGAGAGAGATTTGAACTCTCGACCACCGCCGTGTCAGGGCGGTATCCTAACCAACTAGACGATCGGCCCGATAGAATACGACCTTATTCTAGACGTTATTAACGTTTAAGAAAACAAGAATAATATGCGATGCATTAATTCCTAACACCATGAATGATGATTTCTCGCCAGAAGAAAAAAATGGCTTTTACAAAGCAGTATTTTCAAGACGAGATGTAAGGTCTCACTTTACTTCTGAACCAATTGATGAAAAGGTTCTCTCAAGAATACTCAACGCTGCTCATCATGCTCCATCTGTCGGGTTTTCACAACCTTGGAACTTTATTCTGATAAAGGACAAGGATACTAGGAAAAAAGTCAAAGAGTCATTTGATAAAGAAAGAATTCGATCTTCAAATCTTATAGATGATCCCAAAAGATCCAAGTATCTTTCTTTGAGACTTGAGGGAATCTTAGATTCTGCGGTAAACGTATGTGTAACCTATGATCCTTCCAAGTTTGGACCGTTTGTAATTGGAAGATCTAGTATTCCAGAGACAGGAATCTACAGCGTGTGTTGTGCCATACAGAATCTTTGGCTTGCTGCAAGAACAGAAGAAATTGGGGTTGGTTGGGTAAGCATACTTTCAAATGATGAATTGAAGAAAATTCTTGAGATTCCAGAACATGTTGTTCCTGTTGCGTACTTGTGCCTTGGCCATGTTACAAAGTTTGCAGAAAAGCCAGATCTGGAAACAGCAGGATGGCTTTCAAGACTGGATCTAAAAGATGTTGTTTATTATGAAAAATGGAACAGTTCAGATGATCCTCAATGGCGCCAAATCCATGAAATGATAGTTTCAAACTTGGATTACGCTTAAATTCTTACTAGGATTGATTTTTGCTGGGCTCGTGGCGCAGAGTCACGTGACGCGAAACATGGATAGCGCGGTAGCCTCCTAAGTTACAGGTCGAGGGATCGAAGCCCTCCGAGCCCGTTAAATATTTAGAAAAGTTTAGGTTGAAATTGCAGTTGAGGCAGTTGTACTCTTTACAACTGACTTGAATATCTCAACTGTATAATCGCCCGAAAAGATGTTGATTGTTTTATCGCCATCTATTGTTTTTACTCTAAAATAATGTTCGTAGGAACCATCATTTTTCACATCAGTTTGAGCAAAGTATACCGGCTTGCCATTTTGGTATATTTGAATTACAACAGGATATCCAGGAGCTGCATTTTGTACCGTTCCCCAAACACAAGCAAATGGTAAAGGACTATCAGTTGGAATATGCATGTAAACAATATTTTTCTGCAAAACTACGTTATCTTCAGGTACTAGTTTTTGATCCATTTCTGCACCCTGAGATGCCGGTATGGTAACAGTAGGAAGTAGCAATATGAATAGGCCAAATATTGCGCCTAACAGATACTTCATGCTGAAGTATTTTACATCGTTAAATATTAAGATGACGTAACAATGGTCTACACATTGATTGCAGAAGAAAAGCTAAATGATGGTTGTAAGTGTGATTGCCACTACGGTGGGGCGATAAGTTGTCCTTCTTGTAAAGGGAATCATGGAAGCCATTCTTGTTGTCACTGTAAGTAGCTATTTCTTTTTCTTGGTATTTTCTTTTGCTGCCAATGTCTTCAGATTAGCAAGCTCAGTCTTTAGTTTCTCAATCTGAACTAGGGTTTGAAGACTTGATATCTCTTTTTTGAGGGTTTCAATTTCTTTATCTTTGTTTTTAAGTGAACTTTGTAGTGACTCTAGGTCTGCACTAAGTTCAGCTCTTGCTTGACTTATTTCACTTGCACTCATCTGTAAAGTTTGTCCGTGACCGTAGCTAGCTAGCTTTTTTTTTTCTTCGTGAGTATGCTCATGTCCGCCTTCTAGTTTGTGCATATAAGCTGCACTCTTTTCTGCAAGCCAGCATATAGCAACTAGAAACCAAGCTGCGGATACGAATACTAGTATTGTGAAATGCAATGCTTCAGGCATTACAAAGTACAAAATGGTTAATGCCACAGCAAGACACGTTACCAAAATTGTAGGTATATGCCCCATTAATTTACCTCAAAAATGGTGGAATATAATGTTAATGGAAATTACCAACTTCAAAAATGAAGATAAAAATGGAGAAATGTGCTAGTCACTGCTTTCTGCAGTATTCCTCTGAACGCCTTCTACTTCTGGAACCTCGGATTGTAAAATTTTAATTTTTTGTAGAAGTTCATTTCGAAGATCTCTAGCTACTCTACGTACGGTTGGTCGCGGAACTCCAAGCTCCTCTACAACTTTTGTGTAGATATCTTGTTTATCTGTAAGGCCTTTGTCGAGCAATTCATTGATTGCTTGTTTGATGCTAGTGCTTTGAGTAGTACGATTCACGATTTTTAATTTTCAGATGTTCTATATAAGACTGTTACTATGAAAGTGGTAATAAACTAATTTTGGAAAAAAGGACTTTTTACGATTAACGAAATTCGATATAATGTATCATAATTTTTTAACTTTAAAGAAATTTCAGTAATTAGAATTTTTTACAGTAGAATCTTTTTATTTTACTACTTTATTCTTCAATCAGAGTTTGTGATTCTGTATCTTTACTGTAAAGTAATGTGCAGAAAGATTCTTATGAATAGTTATCAAGTTATCAAGAATGCCAAAGGCAACTATTGAAACAAGTTTTGGCAATATTGAGTTTGAATTATTGCCAAATTTAGCTCCAGAAACAGTCAGAAATTTTACAAAACTAGCAAAAAGTAACTTTTACGATGGAACATTATTTCACAGGGTCATTCCTGGATTTATGATTCAGGGGGGAGATCCTAATACCAAGAATGCAGACAAAAGCAAGTGGGGAATGGGAGGACCTGGATATACCATAAAGGCAGAATTTAATTCAAGGTCTCATCTCAGGGGTATAGTCTCCATGGCACGCGCAATGGACCCTAATAGTGCAGGCTCACAGTTTTTCATAGTAACAACTGACAGTACGTTTCTTGATAGACAGTATACTGTATTTGGACAGGTTACCAAAGGGATGGATGTTGCAGACAAGATAGTAAGTCTGCAACGAGACAAAAATGACTGTCCTTTGCAAGAAGCCAAGATTTTGCGGGTAAGTGTTTCAGAGTAGGAAAGAGAAATGCGTAGCTTACTAATTTTAGTTCTAGTTGTGATTGCTTTTTCCACAACCCAAGCCTTTGGGCAATTGAATCAAAGCGACAAGGTTACTGAGAATCTAAAAGTAACTATTGATGAGAATGGAAATGCGCAGGTAGTACATCAAGTCATGGGATTGAGTCTAAAACCAGTTCAAGTAGATATGATAAATGGTACTATGGAGAATTTTTCTGTAACAGATGTTAATGGCAGCACTGTAGAATATGCAACAATTCAAAAGTCACCAATGCAGATTGTTTTGAATCATTCTACAAGAAATATGACATACATAAAATATGAGTTACCAAATGTTGTGACAAACAATAATGGAGTATGGAGCTGGAAATATTATGAACCTGAGGATATTGATTTTACTGACTTTTACTTTCCAAGTGGCGTAGACATGATTTGGGCAAATGAAAGACCGGTGTATCTTGGTGAACATGGATTGCGACAACATGGAAATGGATTTACTTTGGAGTATGTAATCAATGAACCAACCACAACACAAAATGTTCAATGGGAAGACAAAAATTTTGTAGTAGGCATGAGAACTCTCTTGCAACCAGGCAACTATGTTTTTGACCAGTCACAAAAAACATATGCGTTTGATGTTGACAAAGGCAACATACCCATAACTGTGATCATGCCAAAAGCACTTTTGTGGGGCCCGTATCAGTTGGCATCTAACCAAAACACCACTTCGCCAGTCAGCTTGTATCATGATAATGGGACTCATGCATGGATAGGAATAATTCCGCATCGTGCTGAAACCGTACAATTAACAGGAACAACTGCGGTCCCAGAATTTCCTATGTTTGTGCCCTTGGTAATAGCAGTATCAGCAGTAGTCTTGCTAAGATTTGCTGGAAGATTGAATTTTCATTAGATTTTAATGATATAAGAGAAAATCTTTCCTTGTGCAGTGCGGATGTCATTGTATAAAGTGCGGGAGTACCAACTTGGTGTCAAAACGTACAAGCGAAGCTGAGAGTGACGGTTATTTTGACATGCATCATACATGCAGTGTCTGCAACACGCATTTTGATCACTTGGAAGGAGACATCTTTGAGTCCTGTGCAAAGTGTGGATACGGCACTAGTTGACTTCGAGTAATTTTATAGCAGAATAGTAACTTCGTTTTTCTTTCAAGTCTCTTTGGAGTTCGTTGTTAAATGCCATCTTTGTGAGTACTTTGGATACATCAAGTGGCACTGCAGTCCATCCGTACTCCCGAAGTTGTGATACTACCTCAGACACGGTCCTTGACTGTTCGAAAAATGAATCACGTATGAGCACTTGGATCTTTTCTGGCAGTTCATTCTTGGAGATATAAGATGGCTTTACAAATTCAGGCTCGTGAATCTCAGCCTCCTCTAATACATGCAGGGGATTATTTACAGGCTTTGCCTCAGGTGTAAATGAGGAATATTCGTATTGAAGTGTGTTTGAGCTTGTGTCCTTCACAAACGAGGCTAGATTGCAAATTACTTTATCTACGCTCTCATTGTCTATATAGAAATCCTTGGATTCTATCTCAAGCTCATTTTGACCATATTTTATCTTGATTCTAGCCATTTGTATTCAATTAGCCTATTTTGATTTATTCTGTTAGCTCTAAGTAGCTTTAGAAAATAGATAAAAAAGTTTACACAACTTATTTGTAATTTTTTCCCCCACTTATCTAAAAGGAAATTTTTTAATCTGTTCTCATGAAGCGAAACTCAAAGATAGCCATAGTATGCATTATCGTAGCTGCCGTAGGAGCGTTTGGGTATTTTCAATTTGTATCAGCTACTCATCTACATGTCTCAATATTAGAAAGTAAAGTAGTCCAAAAAACAAATGACAGTACTTTGTATGACATGAAACTTCAATTCAACAATCCTTCCTTATTGGTTCTTAATTTAGGACAGACTGATTTTGTGGTAACAATTGACGGCCAGAATCTAGGCACAGGTACCTTACAACCTTCAGTCATACCATCTATGGGCAATACTGTATCAAAGACACCTTTTCTTGCAGACAATTCACTAATAACAAAATATGATAAAAGTGACAACATACCAAATGTAAAACTGACAGGAACCAGCAAGTATGATCTGCTCTTTGCTTCTGTAAGTATTCCGTTTACGTATTATCCTACACAAGAAGAAGCCAGAGAATTTATACACGGAACATAAAAGCAGCAAAGTAATGCTTACTGTATTTGGTTCAGTGGCCTTAGATACAATAAGAACGCCAGATAGGATTCTAAAAAATGAACTTGGTGGAGCTGCAACATATGCAGCTATTTCTGCAAGTTACTTTTCAAAACCAGGCCTGATTGCAGTCATAGGAAAAGACTTTCCAAGAAAATACTACGGTATTTTGGAACAGTTTGTAGACATGCAAGGAATTGTGAAGAAGAACGGTAAGACATTCAGGTACGATGGAAGCTATGACAAAACCCTGAGTCTTCGCACTACAAACAAAACAGAACTTAATGTTCTCAAAGACTTTAGGCCCATTGTTCCTGAAAGGTATAGAAAATCAGAGTTTGTTTATCTTGCAAATAATGATCCTGCACAGAATACAAAGATACTCAAGGAATTTGATAAAGTAAAATTTTCCATGTGTGATACGATAGAGTTTTGGATTACAACAAAAAGAAACGATGTCATCAAAATGATGGGCGCAGTGGATTCTGTTGTAATTAATGATGAGGAAGCCAAACTTCTTACAAAGACTCACAATCTAATCAAGGCTGCCAAGAAAATCATGGAATGGGGAACAAAATATGTAATAATAAAGAAAGGCGAGCACGGGTCTTTGTTATTTTTTGATGATATAGTGTTTCCATCACCGGCATTCTCGATGGAAAATATTGTAGACCCTACGGGTGCAGGCGATTCTTTTGCAGGAGGAATGATAGGATTTTTGGCAAGCAAGAACGATACCAAGTTATCTACAATCAAAGAAGCTGCAGTATACGGGAACATAATGGGTTCATTTGCAGTTGAAAAATACGGGGTATATGGGATAACAAGACTTGGAAAAGATCTTATCAAAAATAGGTTCAATTATTATAGAAAGATGGTTCGTTTTTGAAGAAAGGTTATAGATATCAAATTAAAAATTAGCTCATGGAAGACAAGTTAGAATCAATTTTTCATCTCCAAAAAAGTCTTGAAAAAATGATGAATCTGGATAGATATCCAAAAGATACTCAAGGTAAGATATCTGCATTGTGTACTGCAATAATTCATGAAGCAGTAGAGCTGCAAATGACTACCAACTGGAAATGGTGGAAGAAATCTGCTCCTTTTGATGAAGCGGCTGCACGTGAAGAATTGATTGACATATGGCATTTTGTAGTTCAAGCATCACTTGAGCTTAACATGACTCCAGATGACATCTTAAAAGAATATCAGAAAAAACATGAAATAAACAAACAGAGACAATTAAACGGTTATTGATTTTGTTTTTCTATGATATGCATCAAGTTTGAGATTTCTGTACTATCAATTTGATTAATTATATTCACTTGATCTTGAAATCTAGAAATTTCGTCTTGTGAGAGTGTAACTGTAGGATCAGGACTCTGGGATCCAATGATCTTGTGATTTTTATCAATACCGTTATTGTATAAGCAGAGAAGTGAATGCCCCGGCCTATGTCCAATTGTATCTTTGCCACAAAGTATGATGGTTGTAATATTATTAGATATCACATATCTTACAAGTGAATCTATTCCTTTATTTTCTGAGAGCAGTCTTCCTACAATTGAAATTTTGTCCATAAGTGAAGAGTTCTTTATCTCTTTTAGAAGAACCATGCTTGAAAGTGTGCATATTGCCGTGTGTGAATTTGGATTTCCAAAATATACAGTCTCTTCAATGGGAAGAATAATCTTGCATAGCTCGCCTGCTATTTCCTCAATCAGATTCATTTTCCCAGATTATGCAATATTTTAGAAATTAGGTGAAGGTTTTCTTCAGTTACACGTGGGTGCACTGGCAGACTCAGTACGCTATTGGCAGCCCATTCTGTGACAGGAAGCTTTGTGGAATTTTTGTAAAAGGGGGTCTTGTGTACTGGAATGGAATAATACGCAGTAGCACCAATTCCTTTATTGTTTAATTCTTTCATGATTTTATTGCGGTTTGCTGTAGCAATAGTATACAGATACCAGTTAACCTGGACGCCATCTCGTTCGTCAGGCAATACATAATTCAAATCAGAAAGCAAGTCTGTAAGGATTTTTGCATTCTTTTTTCTTTTATCCAAGAATCTGGATAATTTTTTCATCTGTACTTTGGCAATTGCAGCGGAGATCTCTGGTAATCGAAGGTTCAATCCCAAAATTCGTGTATCATAACCATGCAACATGCCATGATTTCTAATTTTACGTAATTTCTCAAAGAGGCCCTTGTCATTTGTCACAATGGCCCCGCCCTCACCGGATGTTGTTACTTTAGCTGCATACATACTAAAGCATCCCATTTTAGCAAACGTACCTGACTGCTTTTTCTTATATGACGTTCCTAGGGACTGGGCTGCATCTTCAATAATCTCCAAATTATGATTTCTGGCAATTTCAGAGATCTCGTCCATATATGAAAAGTTGCCATAAAGATGGACTGGTATGATTACTTTGGATTTTTTGGTAATCTTTTTTTTTAGATCTAGTGGATCCATGGTATAATTTTCTGGCAATATATCTACGAAAACAGGTTTTGCGCCAACTGATACTACAGAATTTGCAGTTGCAACAAATGTAAATGATGGCAGCAGAACTTCATCGCCTTGTTTTATTCCTAGTGCATAGAGTGCGGCTTGTAATGCTGCAGTACCAGAATTAACTGCAACAGCATATCTTGATTTTACGTATGATGCTAACAATCGTTCAAATTCTTGAACCCTTTTTCCTCCAACATTAGCAGCAGAGGTAAGGGATCTTTCTTTTAATACTGCATTTACTTCCTTGATTTCCTCTTTCTCTATAATTGGCACGTTTATTGGAACTTTCATTTACAAGTTACCAGCCTGACACTATAATTTAACTTGTCAAATTAAAACCAATTTTTATATTTTAGAGAAATTCACCCCAAATTAATGAAAGTCCACCTACAAGAAAATGAACCTGGGTACAAGATCTTTCTGTACATTTTCTATGCTTGTGCAGTCATAATGGCAGCAATAACAGTTTTTGGCATATACTCTATGATTCAGGAATGGGCTGACAAAGGCACGTATGTTATGGGCGAGGTTCTGGTCAAGACAGAGTTTCCTGCTCCACATTTTGCTAAACTTACTACATGGTTGTTTTTTTCTACAATAATTGGTTGGTATTGCGTAACACGAATTGGATGGAAGAAGACTACAAAGATACCAACATGGAAGCTTGCACTTGTGCAGCTGATGGTTCTTGGTTTTACCGTAGTCTGTCTATATGAGACAATATACAACTTTGTGTTATTAGAATCACAGATAACAGCTGGAATAGTAAATGGTAAGGTTCCTGACATTGATTCACTTACAGTAGCATATCCTGATCCCAGTAGACCGTGGAATCTCATTTTTGCAACCAAGTCTTTCTTAGCTGCCACCTTGATTAGTGGTCATGCATTTTATCTAAGTACAAGGCCACGAAAGTCTGCACAAGAACTGGATGCGTAAATTTATAGGATTATCTGCTGGAATCTGACCTAGATGGATTTAACAGAAAAAATTCGACTTGTTACAAGAGATCCCACTGAAGAGGTAGTAACTCAAGAAGAATTAGTAAATCTGTTTAGCACAAATCCCCACCCAAGACATTACATCGGTCTTGAGATCTCAGGCTTTCTACATCTTGGAAGTCTCATACTAACAGGATTTAAGATAAATGATTTTATCAAAGCAGGAGCGCATTGTATTGTCTTTTTAGCAGACTGGCATACTTACTTGAATAACAAGATGGGAGGTGACTGGGACAAGATTCGAATGGTATCAAAATATTATGCTGATGCTTTCAAGTTATTTTGCCCAGGTGTTGAGATTCTGGAAGGCTCACAGCTGTACGAATCAAAGAAAGGGTATTGGATGGACCTTGTAAAATTTTCCAAAAACATGTCACTTGAAAGAACCATGCGTTCACTTACTATAATGGGCAGAAGTACTGATAAGGACAAGATTGACCTTGGCCAGCTCTTCTATCCTCCCATGCAGGCAGTAGACATACACACAATGGATCTAGATATCGTTCATGCAGGAATGGATCAAAGAAAGATACACATGCTTGTAAGGGAGATATTTCCAAAAATGAAGTGGAAAGTTCCTGTTGCTGTACATCACCATATCCTAGCTGGATTAAGCGAGCCAGAAGCCGTACAAGAAAACGACTCTGATTTTGTGTCAAGCAAGATGAGCAAGTCAAAATCTGCTTCAGGAATATTTATTCATGATACCGATGTGGAAATAAAAAACAAGTTCAAGAAGGCATGGTGTCCTGAGGGAATAGCAGAAAAAAATCCAATTTTGGAATTAGCAAGGCATGTTGTATTTCATGAAGTAAATGAGATGACAATAGAAAGGCCTGCCAAATTTGGTGGAAGTGTAACATATACAAACTATCAAGACTTGGAAAGAGATTTTCTACAAAAGAAATTACATCCGTCTGATTTGAAAAATACTGTTGCTGACTATATTTGTGATATAATAAGACCAATTAGAGAGAAAATTGTTTTAACGCCAGAACTTTCTGAAGCAATAAAACAGACTACTTGAGACTGGGTCTTACTTTTTTTGCAAAAAGCGATAACATTTCTAGGTTAGACAATCCGATAAAATTTACAATAAAGTAGGTGATCCCAATTTTCACATATCTTTCAAGGTATGATGATACCTCGTCAGGCGTACCAAGCGCAATACTGTCTTTGGAACGAATGACAAACTCTGCTATGGATTCATTTTTATTTTTTAGTTTGGAAATTATGTCTTTTACTTGATCTTTGTCTCTTCCTACCAATACTCGTAAAAGTACAGAGTTTTCAATTTCATCATAATCTCGCTTAATCAATTTGCATTTACTTTTTAAAAGATTCATTTTTTCTTCTAGTATTTCTGGCGTTCCAAAAGGATGATTATATCTGGTAGCATGTTTTGCTACAACTTCCATCAGCTTGTTGCCTGCACCACCTACCATGATTGGAGGATGTGGTTTCTGAACGGGTTTTGGATTACATATTGCATTTTTGATGCCATAATGCCTTCCTTTGAATGTGGATTTTTCATTTTTCCACATCTTTTTGATTATGGTAATTGATTCATCAAGTTGTTCGATTCTTGATAATGGTGACTCGAACTTGAAGCCGTAAGAGTCATACTCATATTCAAACCACCCAGCACCTATTCCAAATTCCAGTCTCCCATTACTAATTGCGTCAAGTGTAGATGTCATCTTTGCCAAAAGCGAAGGTTGTCGGTAAGAATTGCATGTAACTACCTGGCCAATTCTTAGTTTGGTAGTTACTCCAGCTATTGCAGAAAGCAGAGTATATGCTTCAAAAAAGGTTCCCTTGCGATTATCACTTGGATGTGGAACAAAATGATCATAGACATATCCTGCGTCATATCCGGTTTTTTCAGCTGCTAGTGCAACATTTTTAGAAAATAGGAATTGTTGATGAGGGTTGTCATTTGGGAATTCATCTAGCCACCCTTGTGGTAAAGTGATACCCACCGGGATTGATTTCATATTATTTTCTTGTTTGTTGTGGTTCTGCTATATTATACTTGGAAGTATAACCACGAGGATTGATCATCATATCTTTGTATTTGAAAGTTGACGAGTTTCCCACTATAACAGTTGTAATCATTCCTAGTTTGTCTTGATGTTTTTCCATGTTTTCTAGATCTGTTAGAACTATCTCCTGTGATTCTCTAAATGCACCTTTTACTATTGCAACAGGCGTATTTGGTGTTCTGTATTTTAGTAGGATTTTTCTTGTATCTTGAAGTTGATGTATTCTTTTCTTGCTTGCAGGGTTGTAAATCACAATTACAAAATCTCCTTGTGCTGCAGCCTCTACTCTTTTTATTATAATATCCCATGGAACAAGTAGATCGCTCATACTAACAACTGCAAAATCAGTCATCAGAGGGGAACCAACTAGGGCTGCACATGAATTAAGAGACGAAACTCCAGGAACAATTTCTACATAAAGACCTGTGTCTCTGTCCCAGCCTTGATCTGCCAAGATTTCATAAATGAGACCGGCCATTCCATAGATTCCAGGATCCCCACTTGACACTAGAGATACAATTTTTCCAGATTGTGCAAGCTCGATGCATTGATGAGCCCTTTCTACTTCTTGTGTCATTGCATATCTGTGAACTTCTTTTCCGTCTATAAGATCCTCAACTAGATTTACATAAGTTTCGTAACCTACTATTGTGTCACTTTCTTCAATTACTTGTTTTGCGCGAAAAGTCATATGATCATGGTGGCCTGGACCTACTCCAACAATATACAATTTGCCAGTCATATATGAAAAACATCTGCGCAGTTAATTTATCCCTTTTGATAATTTTATGGGCTTGTTATTATTGGACAGTCAAGAATATAGTTTTCATTTAACACTCTTGCCTGCTCAATTGTTATTTCGTTTGATGCTTTTGCAGAATTTATGTCATCCATGTTTTCTAGAATCTTTGCATCTTGAGGATCTTTCCATGTTATGTTTGAAACTTTGCAGATTGGTGTATAGTCTTGGCTTCCTGGTAATGCACTTGTTACTCCTTCTTGATATCCAAATGGACCTGCGCCCTTGAATCCATTAGTGAAATGATAGAGATCTCTTGCAGATGATTCAAGTGTCGAAAGAGTAGGCACGCCTGTGATCTTCATCATATCTGCTGGACCTTGAGGCGTTGCCTCAGGTACAATATAGTATACTGTTTTTCCATCTGGCCCCCATCCGCGATGACCTACAAATGTAACTGTAGTGTTGCTTGAATCTATACCAAGTACTTGTCCGTTCATGTATGATGTCTCATCTAGTACTGGTTTGTCATTTCTTACGCTCAAAGAACCGCCTGGCCAGATTATTTGAGGGGTATTAACAATGGTATCTGTTACTGTAAGCCTTAATTTGCCAGTCATATTTGCATCAAGGATTTGCTGAGTAGAATTTAGGAAGTGCGGTTCTCTTCCAATGTTCCATGTTACCTCAATTACTTTGTTCAGTGGGCTGTATTGCTTGTTACTTGGAGTTACTGCAAATACTTCATCTTGGAATCCACGCAGACCATTACCTGCAATGCCATTTGTAAAGACGTAGATGTTACCGTATGAATTTATTGGAACTCCAGCTAATTTTGGAGACGGTTGTACTTTCCAGTTCATTTTTTCTGTTACTTGATTTGCAAACAAACTATTGCTGGAATCTGTTATGATATAGTAAACAGGTTTGCCAGAAAATAATCCTTCACGTAGTGGAATTTTAATTTGTGTTGTTGTGTTTAGAAGTTTTATTGTGGAATTAGTAATGTGCACTGTTGGAGCTGGCTGCATCACCTGAGGATTTACTATTCTAATCCAGCCGTCAACGCTTGCAGTTACGGTAAACTGCGTAGTGTTGGAATGAAATGCAAGTGCAGATCCAGCAAACTCACTAGTACCGGAATTTGAATTTGAATTCAGTACAGTTTCTGCAAATAATGTGTTTCCATCAACTGACCATATTGGCTGTCCTTTTGATTCGCTTTTGTCAATTTGATGCAAGACAAGCATTTGGACGGGTTGGCTTGAACTATAGGTAACGGTTCCATAATAGATAGACCCGTTATCAGGCGGTAACAGTAATGCGAGTTGCTCATTTTGGTGGTCTATTCCTGGGTCCTGTCTTGAGGTAATTGTTTGTGTAAATTGAATTTTCTTGGCAACCTTGGCGTCCGCAAGTTGATTACTGAGCAGAGGAATAGAAACGGTAAAAGCTGCAATTATGACTATAATACCGACAAGCAGAAATTTGCGCATATGGTTTTGAATTCTTAATTTACATAAATACTCTTGTAGAACGATTAATTTTTTGCCAATTCAAATTCGTCATGCAGTGCTTGTACTGCTGCATTACAGTCAGAGTCCTTGACTACAAAGGCAAGGTTAAGCTCAGATGACCCTTGAGCAATCATTATCACGTTTACTTTTCTTTTTGCAACAGCAGTAAATACTTTGGATGCAACACCAGTAATTCCCCTCATACCTGAGCCAATAAGAGCTATAATTGAAACATCCAGAGTAACATCGACTTTTTTGATAATTTTTCCAAGCAGATTCATTTCTAGTGAATTTACTGCTTTATCCAAATCATTTTTCTTCACAATGATAGATATGCTGGATTCAGAAGGACTTTGAGATATCATCATTATGTTAACTCCTGCCTTTGCTAGAATAGAAAATATTGTAGCTGCAGTGCCCGGTGCACCAACCATGCTTCCTCCTCGTACATCGATAAGTGCGGTATGTCTGATTGCGCTGACACACTTTACAGTCTTTTGAGTCTCCGGTAGAGGGTTTGTAGTAACCAGCGTTCCGGGATTTTTTATGTTAAATGTATTTCTAATTCTTAATGGAATTTTTTTTGCAACTAGCGGTTCAAGTGCCTTTGGATGGATGTTTTTAGCTCCAAATAACGCCATCTCCATGGCTTCGATGTATGACACCTCTTTGATCAGTTTTGCATTTTTGACTATTTTTGGATCAGTAGTCATCAATCCATCCACGTCACTCATTAGCCAAACCTCGTCTGCCTTGATGCTTGACGCAACAATTGTAGCTGTATAATCAGAGCCCCCTCTCCCAAGAGTAGTTATGTTACCGTTTTGATCCGCTGCTGCAAATCCGCCAATAACAGGCATTATCTTTTTTTGAGACAGACTCTCAATGGTATGAGATACATGCAATCTTGTAGTATCCATGAGGGGTCTTGCACTACCAAAATTAGAATCTGTAATTATGCCAATATCTTTTCCAGTAAGAGGTACTGCCCTTATTCCAATATCATTTAGTGTAAAGGCAACCAGATTGATAGATAGTCTCTCTCCAAATGATACCATATAATCAGATGAGCGTGGAGTTACCTCCCCCAGTAACAGCATTCCATCAAGCAGACCTTCTAGCTCGTCCAGATCTGCCTTCATCTTGGTTTCTAGTTCCTTTCGTATCTTTGTGTTTTTAGCACATTGGTTTGCAAGGTCCATGTGTACCTTGATAATTTTTTTTGCCAAAGCCTTGGCAGCGTCTCTGTTTCTTTTTTGAATGTGATCAGTGATTTTGATTAGATCATCTGTAACTCCACTTAATGCAGAAAATACTGGAATAACGTGGTGTTCCTTTGATAAAGTCTTGATAAGGTTTGCAACCTGGCGTATATTTGAAGCCGACGAGATTGAGGTTCCACCAAACTTTAGGATTATTTTCAAACCAATATAACCTCGCTTTATTATCCTTAAATGCTTTTAGAGGTCTTCTAGTGCACTTGTTATAATATATGAATACTTGGACAAATCGTATGATATACGAAATACTGAAAGATTTCATGATATGGTATGAATTGTAAATTGATTTGAGGTCATTTGTCCTTTATACATTTTTAGAAAGTATAACATTATGAGAAACTAGGCCAACTATGCCAATTTCTGAGTCGTTGACTGTATAATACGGTACTATTGTAATATACCACAAGTTTTATTTTGGACATAATATCTTGATCTTTGGATCTCAAGCCTCTCTATGTTTACAAGTATGGCACCCTCGGAATTGAATATATTATGACTCGTAAATTTTTGAATACCAGTAGTCAATGTCTCCATTTATTGGTATTTCGGTTCACTTTCATCAGCTCTGAAATTTTTCTTGCAGTATATCCATACTCAAAGTGCAGCCTGTATACTTCATTTCTTCTCCTGTCGCGCTCTGCCTTAGAGTATGGTCCGCCTTTCTTTGCTACAAGTTTCAAATGTGTTTTCTTATTTTGCTCAATAAACTCCCTACTAACATTAAACGGCATATCATGCGATTCTTCCAACAGTAGTGACTGCGTGAAGATCTAGACAAGGCAAAAACATTTCAGGAGAGATTGTCATTGGAACGTCTGATACATGAGATTGATTGTAAGATACTTCATACATATAACAAGATGGCCTAGTCTGCAAGAAGGATTTTTGATGATTCTATTGAGAGATTAAATGAGTGGATAAAATACAACAAGAGTCAAGAACGTTACATGACTCTTTTTGATAGTATATCGGTATCAGAAAAGGCTCAAAAAAGAATCAATAAAATTATAAACGAAGATAGGATGTATAGGAAATTCTAGCATAATAATTTATCAAGAAAAATTTTGTGTTATGTTTCAATCCTTGTTATGATGGATTTGTCATTTTGACATGAGCGCATAAAGACCTATTCCGCCTAACACTCCAATGTTTCAATCCTTGTTATGATGGATTTGTCATTTTGACATTTCCGATTTGCAATAAATCCACACAAAGCACTAAGTTTCAATCCTTGTTATGATGGATTTGTCATTTTGACTG
>JAJPGX010000023.1 GCA_021325595.1 Nitrososphaerota archaeon
CAAAAGGATTTTATGGATAGAAAGTAGGATGCAGTTCGGGCTCCAGTGGTGTAGACCGGTCAAGCATATCGGCCTTTCAAGCCGGGGATCCCGGGTTCAAATTCTAAATGATGAAAATCCCGGCTGGAGCACCTACAAAAGCATTAAATTCGTACCATCCTTACGCTCACTAGGTAGTTTTTTGGATAGGAAAAATTTCGAAATAAACCCGCTGATTAAAGACTTTGAAAATTATATCAGTAGGATTAATGATGCAATTAAGAAAGAATTAGATCTTTATTCAGCCTCTGAATTTTTCGAGCCTTTACAGTATGCCTTGGAAGGTGGAAAGAGGATAAGACCGTTAATTTTGATCTTGTCTACTGAAAGTTTAAGTAAGAATACAGAAAATGCATACGTCGCAGCTTGTGCGGTAGAGCTTTTACATACAGAATCAGTGATCCATGATGATATAATCGATAATGAGATTTCAAGAAGAAGAAAAGATCCATTTCATATAAAATATGGATATAACACAAGCATAATAACGGGGGACTTTGTTCTTGGGTTAATTCTAAACATTGCTTCACGACTAGATAATGCCAGAATTGCCAGAGAGCTTGCAAATACAGCCATGATGATGAGCGATGGAGAAATGATTGAGACCAGACTGGAATCAAGCGAGGATATCACTTTTGATGATTATCTCAAGGTAATAGAATACAAAACCGCTACTGCATTTGAAGCAGCATCAAAGATTGGTGCAATACTTGGCGGGGGTAATGAAGATCAAATCTTGGCTCTTGCAGAATATGGCAAGAATATGGGAATAGCATATCAGATAAGAGATGACTTGCAAGATTGGAATAATGAAGAAAAATTATTTAATATTTTAATTAAGAATAGTTCCGATCCACGTATAATTTTTGATCGAATGGAAACGTTATTGAAAAATTATTCTGCAAAAGCAAAAACTGCCTTGAGAAAAATTAATGATGGCCCAGCCAGAATGAGATTAGAAAGCTTGTTAGATCTTACAATGCTTAGTGTATAGAACCTAAGCTACTTAATACTGGAACTGCAGATTTTGCAAATTCAATTGCGGGGTCTGGATAGACTCCTATTCCCACAATGAAGATGATTGAGAATATCATAACAGCAATTATAGATTTTGGTTCTTTGACTCTCTTGTCTGATTCACCTTCTTCAAAGTACATCTTTCTAATGATCCAACCATAGTAAGCAAGTGATAGAGCACTGTTAAGTACTCCTGCTACAGCTAAATATGGTCCCCATGAAACTGCAGTACCAGAATTAATTGCTGCGCCAAACAACATTAGCTTACTCCAGAATCCATTTAGTGGTGGAACACCTGCTAATGCAAGTAGTGAAATAACAAGTCCAAGAGATGTTATAGGCATCCTTTTGCCTAGGCCTTTTATTTTTTCAATATGAGATACAGCTAGAGTAGAAATTATTCCTGCTACTGCAATGAATGCTGCAGCCTTCATTACTGCATGATTTAGAATATGGAATAATGATGCCTGAAGTCCTAGTTGTGAGAATGGAGCAACACTCATACCGATTAAGATGTATCCTGCCTGACCAATACTGGAATAGGCCAACATTCTGGTCAGGTTCTTCTGTCGTATAGCAGCTAGGTTACCTACTGTCATGGTTACTATCGCAATTACAGCCAAGGCAAATGCCCAGTTTAGATTAAGGGCTATTGCACCCATAATTATTACTCTCAGGGCAGCTGCAAATCCAGCCTTTTTGGTACCAGCAGCAAGTAAAGCTGCAATAGTTGGAGGCGCTCCCTCGTATGCGTCAGGCAACCACATGTGGAAAGGTACTAGACCAATCTTGAAGCCAAATCCTGCAATGAACATACCAACTGCGAGAATTGCCAGTGGCATCATATCAGGACCAAGTTTTGAAAATCCATCAATTACTTGTTCTATGTTGGTAGATCCTGTTATACCATAAGCGATTGAAATTCCATAAATTATAATTCCAGAAGATAATGCGCCAAACAAAAAGTACTTTAGTGCAGCTTCGTTTGAAGAGGGATCTTTCTTTGAAAATCCGGCCAAAACATATGTTGGAATACTCATCAATTCCCATGCAATAAACAACATTACCAAGTCTGTTGAGTAAGCAATTAGGACCATACCAATTGATGAGAGCAATATCAAAGAATAGTAAACAGCAGGGTTTGATCTTCCACGCATGTAGTTAAATGAACCAACTGTTGTCATGATTCCAACAATTAGCATAGCTATTGCAAAGAAGGATCCAAACTTATCGTCAACAAGTACATTTTGAGAAAATATCGCAGCTGGAGAAACATGTTTTGTGATTATTTGATAAATTACAAAACCAATTGCAACCAATAATGCTCCAAGTGCTATACCGCCGTAGAGTGAAGAACCCTTTTCTTTTCTTGCAACACTGATTACTGGAATTAGTACTCCTACGGAACCAAGCAAAAGTGTTAATATTATTGGTGTTGAGGTAAAGTCTATCATTTTTACTCGCTCCTAAATTAGCAATAATAGTATGACAATTAGTATACCCACACCAAAAATGTAGAGGTATGATTGCGATACTCCTGTTTGTGTAGCTTGCATTATTCTTGCACCACCTGCCATGGTTTTCTCTGGTACAAGATTGAATCCTTCCATAACAAAATTCTCAAAGTAGCGATAAATCACTCTCGCCATGTACAATGGGGCAACTACAAATGCCCAGTAAATTAGTGCATTAAGATACCATCTGTTTAGGAAGAATTTGTGAATTGCATAGAAGAATATGTTAGAATTTACAAACTTTACAGGATCTGCAAATCTTCCAATATAGAATACATATCCAAGTGCAAATCCAATAGCAAATGCTGCTAGTGATGCCGTCAGAGCAATTGGATTCACTCCTTGCAAGAATCCTCCAAGTATAGATTGAGATTCTGTTGCAACATTGGTATCAGTTGATTTTATTCCAAAGCTAGAAGCCAGGTAATCTGTGAAAATTTGGTGAATTTGATGTTCAAATGTTAATCCTACTACACCAATAGCAATTGTAAGAACCGCTAGGATTCCGTATGGAATCCACATCGATGGACTTGCTTCATGTACATGATATCCTTCTTTTTCCAAGTGTTCAATATGCTTGCTCTTATTTCCAAAGAATACCATTCCTATCATTCTTGTAGTATAGAAAGTAGTAATCATTGCAGTAATTACAGCAATTATAAAGATTGGAAGGGCCCAAGTATTACCAGATTCATACACCGCTGCAAAGATTGCATCTTTACTCCAAAATCCGGTTGTTATGAATGGGGCTCCCATCAATCCAAGTCCTGCAGCCCACATGAAAGCATATGTCTTTTTCATGTATTTTTTCAGACCACCCATATCGGTCATGAATCTAGAACCTACTATGTGTAACAGTGAACCTGCTGCCATGAATAATGATGCTTTGAACATCGCATGGGAAATCAGATGGAAAAATCCAGCAGTATAACCATCAACAAATTGTTTTGAAAGACCCGCAATACCAAGTGCCATCATCATGTAACCAATTTGTGAACCTGTAGAGTATGCCAGCACTTTCTTAATTTCAGGATGTACCATTCCTTGCGTAGCTAGAAGTAAGGCAGTTATTGCACCAACCCATGCTACGACTTCGAAGAATTGATCCATGTTAATTCCAATTGCGGCAAGAGCAAAAAATAGTGGACCTAACCTTGCCACCAAAAATACTCCTGCCTTGACCATAGTAGCAGCATGAATTAGAGCTGATACGGCGGTTGGGCCAGTCATTGCTTCAAGTAACCATTCATTTAGTGGAAATTGTGCTGATTTTCCGATCGCGCCTCCGAAAAGAAGTACGGCTGCAGGAATCAACAAATGTTGAGCAGACATTGTTGTTGCCCAACTAGTATTTGCAAGTAGTTCTTTAAATCCAAATGTTCCTGCAAATGCAAAGATTAGAAACATTCCAGCAAGCATCATAATATCACCAACCTTTGTCATGATGAAAGCTTTCATTCCAGAATGAGTCGGAGAATAGTAATCCATTAGACCTAACACATGCCTTCCCTCTATACCGACATGATCTTTCTTCTTGTCTTTATACCAAAATCCTACTAGTGCATATGATGCAAGCCCTACACCTTCCCAGCCAAAGAATAGTTGTAAGAAATTATCAGATAGTACAATAAGCTGCATAGAACCTACGAAAAATGCCATCCAGAACCAGAATCTTGTGAGATCTTTGTCACCTTTCATGTAACCAGTACTATAGACAAAGATCAAAAATGAAATCCATGCAACAACATTACTCATTATAATAGCAAGAGGATCTGCCAATACACCAGCTTTGAGACCAATTGATGATATCCATGGAATTTGGTTGTGAACTTCGTGATTTCCAAGAGCTAATGGGAGAAGAGTTGCTGCAGAGATTGCGCTAGCTAAAGCAAACGCTACTGCAACTCCACCTGTTGCACGTTTTGAGAATTTTGCCACTCCAGGGATTATGATCGCTGCAATAAATGGAAGAATCCAGATTGCCCATACCTTTAATCCACCTAAACCAAAACCAATTTCAAAAGGTCCAATTGTCATATTCTAAGTTCCCACCAGTCCTTTCATGAAAGGAATTATTTGATTAAAGAAAATATCTGGGTATATTCCAATAACAATAGTAAATGCTGCAAGAACCATCATCGGTGCAGTAACATACCAACTTGCTTCTTTCGTATTCTCAAGGTGTTCTGGGATCTTTCCAAAGAAAACACGTTTTATTGTCCAGAGTGCATATGACATTGTAATTACCGTCGCAACTAAACCTAAACCAAATGAAACCATTCTAATCATGGAACCTTCTTGAATTGCCGTTTGAAGTGCACCATTAAACATAGTCCATTCTGCCATAAATCCGCTGGTTGGAGGAATTCCGCATATGGTCAATGCACCAATCATAGCACATACTGCAGTGATTGGCATCTTTCCTGCAAGTCCTCCCATTTGTGTAAGACTTCTAGTTTTTACTTGAAGTATCAGTGCCCCCACCATCATGAATAAGAGTACCTTGCCTAAACTATGGGAAACAAACAACATTTCAGAACCCGAAAGACCAAGTGCTGACATAGATCCTATTCCAAACAGGATGTAACCCATCTGGCTTATACTAGAATAAGCGAGTAATTTTTTGATGTCATCCTGTGTTAGTGCCATTATGCCAGCATAAATCATGGTTATTAGACCCCAGATGTTTAACGCAAGTGCAAAGTGCTCATACTGACCTGGCATCAGCATTATCAATAATCTGAAAAATCCGTATGCACCTACTCCCAACATCGCACCAGACGATAGTGCGTTTAATGGAGTGGGTGCAGCACGATAGAAATGTGGTATCCATATATGCACCACAAATGAACCCATTTTTACTGCAAGACCAATTATGATAGCAACTGCAGCAAATCCTAAGATGTGAGGAGGTATTCCGTGTTTTTGAATATCAACATAGTTGAAACTTCCTACATTGAGACCTATTGCTAGAAAGCCAAGAAGTAAGATAACTGCTCCTACATGAGTCCAGAAGAAGAATAATAGCGCAACTCTTCTTTTGTCTTCATATCCCCAGAATGCCAATATGAAAAATCCTGGAATTAACATTACCTCAAAGAAAACATAGAACTCTATCAGATTAGTTGCAAGTACAGTTCCAAGCATACCCATTGCTGTAACCAAAAATAGTGCATAGTAGATTCCAATCTGATTATTTACATGGTTCTTCAGAGATGACGATTCAATCATTGTAGTACCATCTCCCACTAATTGTTTTTGAGATTTCATTCTCTCTTCGAATGTAGCAGTGATTCTTGCTACCATGTATGGTTTTGAGAATAACACTAGTACTGTTGATACAACATAGATTATGATTGCAAATGGTGATGCAAGACCATCAAGTAACAAGCCAAATTCACCAAATAATTGAGTCCACTTGTAATGTTCCTCATAACTGCCAGAAAGTACTGGTATGATCATTATTGCAGTACAATAAGCAAGCAAACCAAAGCTAAACCATGCTGTTGCTCCTGCCCCTGCTTTTCGTCCTAGATAATATGCCACTGGAGACAGCAGTAGAGGCAAGAATAATGCTTGCAATAATACGTATTGCATTATCCTTTCAAGCTCCTAAAGTCAGCAATATCGATATTTTTGTACATTCTATATGCAACTATGACAAGTGCAAGTCCTACAGCAACTTCTGCTGCTGCAATTGCAATTGAAAAGAGAGCAAGTGTTTGTCCTTGACTATTTGGAATGTACCTAGAAAATGCTACCAAGTTCAGATTTGCTGAATTGACTACCATTTCTACACCGAATAGCATCCTAATTGCATTTCTTTTTACTGCAAGACCATAAATTCCAATGGCAAGTAGAGCCACTGAAACAAGTACAAAATCAATCAGTCCGTTGCTCATTTTCCACATCCTCTCTTTTTGCTAATGCCAGTGCACCAACTATTGACGACGCCAAGATTAATGCCATGACTATTAGTGCTGGTGAATAATATGTAAGAAAGTCTTCTCCAATCTTTTTGTAATCGATTGCAGATGAATTAGTTTCCATTGTTTTGATGCCAGAACCTATGATTATTGTTCCAATGGTTAGCATTAATGCAATCATAAGACCAATGCCTGCATATCTTCTGCGCTTATCTTCGATTTTGTTAAAGATTAGTTCACGCCTTACCAACATGACTGTAAATAGAATGAGAACTGCAATAGAGCCTACGTAAACAGATAACTGAAACATTGCGACAAATGGTGCATCCAACAACAGGAAAAATCCAGCAATGCCTGATAATGTAAGCATTAGCGCAATAGAACCATAAATCAAAGATCTAATCTCAAGGGCTACAATTGCACAACCAATTGTTAAAACAGAAAGAGCTAAGAATACTGCATCAGCCATGTGTTGCACCCCTGTCATCTATTTTTATGTCAACGTCTTGCGCCATTTTTGGTTTTACTGCTAGCTGTGCAGGGGTGTATATCAGAGCAGATTTAGTAAATGATGAAAGCTCGTAATCATTTGTCATGTATAGTGCATAAAATGGGCATGCATCTACACACAGACCACAGAAAACACATTTACCATAATCTATCTGTGGCATTATTGCTTTCTTGTTATGTTTCCACGTTTCATTTACCTTGACCATACCTATGGCCTCTGCTATCCCTTCACATGCTACAGAGCATAACTGACATCCAGTACAATGCTCATGAAATAGAATGTGTCTACCACGCAGACCAGCAATACCTACTCCAGTTTCAGGATTAAATCTGAAACCATCTCCTACGAATTTTAGTTTCTGTTCGGGATAGCGTAATGTAAATCTCTTAACGGCAAGGTGTTTTACACCAGAGTTCAATGCTCTAATGATTCCGCCTGCAGTACTCAATGTAATAATCCTCCTGGGCCCAAGACACCTGCGTATAACAATCCTAGAGCTATAAAGATGTTAATGAAAGCAAGACCAATTAGTTTGTACCAACCAGTGTGTAGTATCATATCAATTCTTACTCTTGGGAAAACTCCACGCGGTAATAAAATCAAAAGTATTACACCAACAGTTTTGATGACAAACCACAATGTGCCGTTAAGCATCTCCTGATCAAATAGTGGCAATCCAGGGAACTTTGCGGTTACTGGACCAATGGTTATACCTTGGGTGATAATTTCTTGCGGGAATGGTGGCCATATCGATGGTCCTTGCCAGCCTCCAAGGAATAGTACAGTAAACAATCCAGCAAATGCATATAGTTTCAGATAAGTTCCAAGCTGAATCAAACCGTACATCATTCCTGAAAATTCTGTTAGCCAACCTGCAACAATCTCACTTTCTGCTTCCGGAAGATCAAACGGTATTCTTTCTAATTCAGCAATTATTGTTATGAAAAAGACAACAGCACTAAGCGGCATGAATGTAATCCACCAATAATGTTCTTGAGATTGAACGATTTGTGACAGATTTAGTGTACCAGATAATATCACGATGCCAAGAAGAGACAATATCAATGGAATTTCAAATGCAATCATTTGGTGTAATGCTCTAAGTCCACCAATGAATGTCCATTTGCTGTTTGCAGACCAAGCAGAAAGTACTGCAATAATTGGAAAAAATCCTATAGTAGCAAATACTGCCAAAAGTCCAACACTTGGGTTTGCAACTACCCAACCTGGAGCAACTGGAATTAGTGAAACAAACGCACCTGCTGTACCGACAAATAATACTGGTCCAATCCAAAAGATTGGCTTGTCGGCTTTTGCAGGAATGATTATTTCTTTTGACATCAACTTGAAACCATCTCCCATCAGTTGGAGTATTCCTTCTATCTTTCCACAGTAAAGTGGACCAACTCTGAGTTGTATTTTTGCAAGGAATTTTCTTTCAACATAAATTGTTGCTGCTGCAAGCAACGCTGCAAATCCAAAACCTGGAAACACGGCAACTCTGAAGATTGTAGTGTGCATGAAAGATTTTATAATTGGAATTGAACGTGATGGATCAGCCATCCATGTCATTGCTAGATACGGGGTCATCAGTTGCCCATTGATTACTGGAAGTTTAATGTAGAATAAAACAATGAAAACAATTGGCAAGCCAACTAAACTGAAAATCAGAAGAACCCAAAATATGATATCAGTTAGTGATGCAATGAATCGGCTTAGTCTAAACTCTGGTGCAATTGTAGACATTTTATCTGTCTGCCTCCACAGGCCAATAGTTAAGACTCCAGTATACTGCTGGCATGTTACCTAGTTTTTCTCCCTTTAACAAATAGGGCATACATATTAGGTTTCTAAATGAACCAACGCTAATTTTTACTCGATATGGTTCAGGTCTATTATTTGAAACAATATAATATCCAAGTGCACCTCTCCCAGATTCTACTCTACGATAAACTTCATCATTTCCACCCTTGGGGTTTGGTTTTAGTTTTGTGCGTACCGAACCAGACTTGGGCATTTTTCTTAATGCATCTTTGATTATTCTACAACTTTCAAACATCTCAAGATATGGCACATATGATCTAGCGTACGAATCACCTTCTTTCATAACAACTGTCTGAAAATCTAGATTTTCATAGACATCATATGGTTCCTTCTTTCTGACATCATAATCAACGCCTGAGGCCCTAAGAACTGAACCTGTTGTACCAAGTCGTATTGCATCAGTCTTAGACAATATACCCGTATCTTGTGTTCTTGCTTTTAAGATAGGATTTTGATAGAAGATAGCTTCGTATTCCTTTAATCTTTTTTCAAAATAATTTACCTGCCTTAGGCATCTTTCTTCAAAGTTTGCTGGCAAGTCATTTCGTACTCCGCCTGGGACAAGATATGCATGAGTTACTCTAGCACCAGACATTGCTTCTAAAAGATCAATGAATAATTCTCTGTCACCTGCTGGCCACATAAACATGGTTGAATGACCAAGAAATATTCCATAGATAGCAAGCCAATAAAGAATGTAGATGCAACGATTAAGCTCTGCTGCAATAACTCTAACATATTTTGCTCTCTCTGGAACTTCGATTCCCAGCAAGTCTTCAACTGCAAGACAGTATGGATACAATATGTTTGATGAATCATGTATTACAGGCCTCTCAAGGTGAGGAATGTTTTGGATATAGTTTCGATACTCTGCCATTTTCTCTTCACCACGATGAACATATCCTGGATCAGGATCGCATGAAACAATATAATCACCATCAACTTTGATGATGAGTCTCATATGTCCAGAGCCTGGGTGTTGTGGACCTACGTTAAGTGTCATTATCCTATCATCAACTTTTTCAAGTGATATTCCTGGCGGTAGCTGTGTTGTCATTTTTATCTTCCCTTTATCTTGAAATCTTTTCTAAATGGTGGAATGTCTGCCCAATCTTCTGGCAATAGCAATCTTCTGTTATCAGGATGACCCTCAAAATATACTCCAAACATTTCAAAGCATTCCCGTTCATGAAATTCTACACTATAAAAAACATCACGTAGTGATGGAGTTCTTGATGAATCAGATCCTGGATTTGGGATTTCTTCTCGTGGTACACGAGTTGCAAGTGTTAGTACTTGTCTTGCAAGCTTTTCATCTGTGTATGATCCTAAATGATAAACAACTTCGATTTCTTTTGAATCTGGATAATCAACTCCAGTAACTGATTCGGCATGATCATATCTTAGATCATCACGAATATATTTTGCAACATCTACAATATCTTCTCTTTTAGCTACTACTCTTATTCTATCTGCTCGTATATAATCAACATGTACTTTATCAGCAAACTTTGAAGAGATTTTATCAGCCATGGATTTTTCAAATTGTGGAATGGGTTTTGGTTTTGTGGGTACATCGGGAGAAAGATCAATTCCTTTTTCTTCATAGTATTTCTTTGCATCATCTTTTGATAATCCAACTACGTCTGATTGTTTCTCGTCAGTAATATCAGTTGATCCATCCTTTTTGTCTTCCGAGCTCATGGTTATCTAGCCTTCATCCGTTTAATTTTTTCTTGTAATAACATGCATCCTTGGATTAATGTCTCTGGTCTTGGAGGACATCCCGGAACATAAACATCGACAGGAAGAACCCCATCGATTCCTGGAAGCACATTATATGAATCAAAATATAATCCTCCTGTGATTGCACATGCTCCCATAGCTACAACATATTTTGGATCTGGCATTTGATCATATACCATTCTTAATCTTGGTGCCATTTTTCTGGTGATTGTTCCCATTACCACAATCAAATCACATTGTCGAAGAGAGCCAAATGCTTCAATGATACCAAATCTTTCAACGTCATATCTAGGACTCGATGCTGCACCAAACTCTACACTGCAGCATGCAGTTTCAAGATGCACAGGCCATAATGACCACAATCTACCCCAGTTTATTGCATAATCGAAAGGTTTCCCAACAGCTCTAACAAGAATTTCGCCTAATTTACCTACTAGAACATTAGTTGCGTGTGGTGCGGTATCTTGATTAAATAGCTCTTTAATCATGGCTCTTTTCCCTACACCCGTTCCTTGCTGTATTTGATTTAAAAGTTACCAAATGTTTTTCCTCCCTGCTTGATAAAGTGCAAAGGCAAATGCTGCAAACATTATCGCGAGAAAGGCAATAATCGGAAGTGTAGCTGTTTTCGGCAGGTTCAGAATACTGCTGCCCCAAGCATACAAAAATATTGACATTACATCAAAGACCACAAACATAAGGACAAATGAGTAATATTGCATCATAAAATGCGTACGCCCTTCTCCCTTTGGGACTTGGCCTGATTCCATTTGCAGGAACTTTACTGGACTAGGTGTACGTCTTGGGGCTATCATTCTGGATAAAATCAAAGTAGGTCCAGTGGCTACAACTGCAAAGAGAAAAAGTAACAATACTGGACTAAAACTACTCGCAGCTTCTCCTACCAAAGTAGCTAACAACCCAATCGGAGAGTATAAAAATCTATGCACATTCTGCGATCTTAATTTTCTTTATGGAGAAATTTTTCAATAATTTCCTAGGAATCAAGTAAATTATCTTTAAAACTGATTTATCCAATTATGGTAATTTGCAATCGAAAATGATTGATATATGACGGTCACAAAAATTCTTTCATGGTAAACGTAGGAGACAAAGCACCACCTTTTACTTTGGTAGATACAGAATTGAAAATGCGTAGCTTGGATGAATTCAAAGGAAAGAAAGTTGTTCTGTCTTTTTTTGTAGCGGCAAGTTCACCAGTATGTACCAAAGAGATGTGTACATTCAGAGATAAATGGAACCAGATATCAAATCTTGGAGCTCAAGTTATAGGAATTAGTAATGATGGGCCGTTTGCAAACAAAGCATTTGCCGAAGCTCAGCATCTCAATTTTCCTGTACTTGGAGATTACAAGAGTCAGACAATACGAGAGTATGATGTCCTAATGCCAGATCTGCTACATGTGAAAGGTTATGATGCTGCAAAAAGATCTGTTTTCATAGTAGATGAGAATGGAAAAATAGTCTACAAATGGGTAACAGATAATCCGTTGATAGAACCAAACTATCAAGAGATAATAGATTTTCTAAAAAAAGGAAAGTAATTCCTTTTAATTTATTTTTATTCTATCTCTGCTAATACATCATTTTTTGCAACTGATGCGCCTTGTTTGATCTTTATTGATTTTACTGCACCATCTTTGTGAGATTTAATTGAGACTTGCATTTTCATGGATTCCAAAACACACACCACATCTCCTTGTTTTATTTTGTCTCCAACTGCCACATTTATTGAAACAACTCTTCCTGGAATTTGGCTTTTAAGATTTATTTGAGAATCCATAGCAGATTCAGAACCAGAATTCTTGTATACAATTTTATCCAAATCAGGATGTTTGTTAAATGTGAGTTTTACACCATCTGCTACTAGGGTTATTCTGGAGGTATTGTTTTCTAGATATTTTGCAATATGATATGTACTATCTAACATGAATTCGATTTTTTCATGTGTCATACTCAGGATCTTAAGGTTGAGTTCTTTTCCTTTAATTTTTAGAACAAACTCATTATTACTAAGTGACTGTAGAATTTCGCCGTCTAGGTTTTCTTCTGTATTTTCTAGCTTAAATTTCATATCAATGCCTATCCAGTTGTGTTTTCCAACGCATGCTGTGTTCTTTTCGTGGTGTTATCTTATTTTTGAGAAATTCTGAATGAATAAGAGTTGCGGCTAATGCAACATCTGCCTTTTTTGATGCCTCATTCTTTAGATCATCTCGGAGTCTGTCTAATATTTTGAATCTGTCAAGAAAGTCAGTTGACAGATCTCCTTTGATGAATTCCTGTGTTTCCAAGATTGTCTTGTACAGCGGTATCGCGGTCTCAACGCCTTCAATGTAGAAATCAGACAATGCCAAAACCATTCTCTGTCTTGACTCCTCAAAGTTTTGACCCCATGTAATGAGTTTGGCCATAAGTGAATCGTAGTAAGGAGATACTGAAGATCCAGGGTATAGGTACGTATCAACTCTTACACCAGGACCAGATGGAATGTCTACATCAGTAATTTTTCCTGTTGAAGGTGCAAAGTCAAGAAATGTATCTTCAGCATTAATTCTGCATTCAATTGCACAACCATTTACCTTGAGATCTTTTTGTTTGAATGGTATTGGTTCACCGTTTGCAATATCAATTTGTAATTTTACAAGATCAAGACCTGAAACTAATTCTGTGACTGGATGTTCGACTTGTAGTCTTGCGTTAATTTCTATGAAATAAAAGGTTCCATCATCTAATCGTAAAAATTCTGCAGTTCCTGCATTTTCATAATCAACTGCAATTGCTGCATTAACAGCAAGTTGTCCTATTTCATCACGAGTTTTTTGATCAACTACTGGCGATGGTGACATTTCAATTAATTTTTGATGTCTTCGCTGTATTGAACATTCTCTTTCAAAGATATGTACAGCATTACCGTGTTTATCACGTGCTAGTTGAAATTCAATATGTCGTATTTTTGGAAGGAATTTTTCTACAAAGAGTGCAGACTTTCCAAATGCCGCTTTAGATTCACCAGAGGCAAGTTCAAAGGCTTGGCGTAATTCTTTTTCATTATGCACTAGTCTGATACCTCTGCCTCCACCACCAAAGACTGACTTCAGCAACACAGGATAACCGATTTTATTTGCAATGTCTAGTGCCTTTTCTACTTCTTCAACTATTCCAGGACTACCTGGAACAGTAGGAACTTGAGCTTTAGACATTGCTGCTTTGCACAACATCTTATCACCACAAAGTCGCATAGACTTTCCTGATGGACCGATAAAGTTTAATTTCTTTTTCTCACAGAGATCTGCAAAGTCAGCATTTTCAGATAAAAATCCATAACCAGGATGAATTGCATCAGCTCCAGAATTAATTGCAGTTTCAACAATTTTTTCCATGTTAAGATAACTTTGTGATGGAGAAGCTGCACCAATATGATATGATTCTGTTGCCATCTTCACGTGTTTAGAGTTAACATCTTCATCAGAATATACTGCAACAGATTTAATTCCTAATGCATTACATGTTTTAATTACGCGTATTGCGATTTCTCCTCTATTTGCGATAAGAATTTTTTTGATCATGTCCTATCTAGAGATTAATGTTTCCATGTTTTCGTGGAACTCTTTTCTCCCTTTTATTTGCAAGTGCTTCCAAGGCTCGTATTAGTGCAGGTCTGGTTTCTGCCGGATCAATTACTGAATCAATAGTGCCGTAAGATGCTGCTACATAGGGATTAGCGAATTTTTCTGTAAAATTATCCACGAGTTGTTTTTTTAATGCTACTGGGTCCTTTGCTGTTTCAAGCTCTTTTCTATTCATGATTCGAACCGCAGCTTCCGAACCAAGTACTGCTATTTGTGCAGTAGGCCATGCGTAATTCATATCTGTTCCCAAATTTTTGCTAGCCATTGCAATATATGCACCACCATATGCTTTTCCAATGATCATAGTTATTTTTGGTACGGTCGCTTCACAATACGCATACAAGAGTTTACTTCCATGACGAATGATACCGTTATGTTCTTGATTAGTTCCAGGCATATATCCTGGAGTATCCACAAATGTGATAATTGGAATGTTATAACAATCACAGAATCTTATGAATCTAGCAGCTTTGTTAGATGAGTCAATATCAAGAGCTCCTGCTAGTACCATAGGTTGATTTGCAACAATTCCCACTGTTTTTCCATTTAATCTAGCAAAGCCAACTATAACATTTGGTGCAAACAATTCATGGATCTCAAAGAAAGTATGATTATCAACAACTGAATGAATAATTTCTTTCATGTCATATGGTTGCAGAGGATTTTCTGGAATTATATTTATTAGATTATTATCTAGTCTGTTAGGATCATCACCTGTCTCTACATGCGGTGGTTCTTCGGTGTTGTTTTGCGGTATGTATGATAACAAACTCTTTACCAAGTCCATACAATGATATTCATTTTTTGCAACAAAGTGAGCAACTCCGCTATTTTTTCCATGAGATATTGCTCCTCCAAGTTCATCAAAGGATACTTCTTCACCAAGTACTGTTTTGACAACTTCAGGTCCAGTTACAAACATGGTTGCAATCTTGTCTACCATTATAACAAAGTCAGTCATTGCTGGAGAATACACTGCACCTCCTGCTGATGGTCCAATGCTTGCTGTAATTTGTGGTACAACTCCTGAAGCTAATTGGTTATGATAGAATATACTTGCAAATCCGTCAAGACTCAGAATTCCTTCCTGAATTCTGGCACCACCAGAATCAATTATTCCAATTATTGGACATCCTGTTCGTATTGCATGATCCATTACCTTCGTAATTTTTTTTGCACCCATCTCGCTGAGTGTTCCACCAAGAACCGTAAAGTCATATGCAAAAAGAAAGACTTGTCTTCCAGATATTGTTCCGTATCCTGTCACTACACCATCAGTCGCAAATTTTTTGTTCTGCATGTCAAACTCATAGTAATGGTGAGTTACAAATGCATCAATCTCAGTGAAACTTCCTTCATCAAGTAATAATGCAATTCTTTCTCGTGCTGTAAGCTTTCCTTTATCATGTTGAGCTTTGATCCTTTCTTCTCCACCAGCTTGTTCTGCTTCTCTTCGTTTATGTGAAAATTTTTTTATCTTCTCAGAATGCATATGCCGAATTAGGAACGATGTCTAACCTATATTAATTTAATCAGTTTTAATGTCACGAAGTCCATCCCTTCCACCTTTTGCGTTGCGGAATACATTCATCCCAATATGATAATTCTCCCACAAAGTTTCTAGTGTCTGTAGTTCTTCTTTTGCAAATTGCAAAGTTTCGGCAGTTGTTTGTGGATCTGCCTCTAATTTGGCCACAAGTTTTCTTTGTTCAGCAAGTAGATCTTCCAGCCCAACTTCATAGTTGGATTCTCCGTGAAAGACAGGATCAAGTGGGGTGATCTTTGTTTTGTGCTCAGCCATGTGATTTCATTCTTGTGGGGTTAAATTTTAAGATTTAGTATAGGAAAGTGTTTGATAACAGACTTTCTATATGTTTCAAAGACATCTTTCATTTCACTACATTTTTTACAAATACAAATTTGCGAAACTTTGGCAATATCACAATCCTCTGCAAACTCACATTCTTTACATCCTGCAGGACCTCCGCAAATCATGCATTTTAGTTCGTTAATTTCTGCACATGCCTGATGTTTTACACCAAGTCCCTTGGCCCATAATGCTATTTCATTTATCTCAATCTTTTTTTTACACACTATACAAGTACCAGGAAACTTCATAGGTATTGTACGCCAGCTCATTTTATCAGAACCAACTCCTTTTGGATAATTTCGTTTGAACTTTCATCTAATTCTAATTCAATAGACTTGTGTTTTATACAAAATAAGAGATATGGAAAATAAAATGTGGAGAATGTACTTCTTGAAACATGTGTTTTTTTTGCCAGATTATCTATCATGGATTTGATTGCTCTTCCATCCCATCTTAGACGGTTTAGGAGTGGCCAAGACAGATTATACTGAGAATATCGTATACCAGTTCCTTCCTTGTATAATCGAACCAATATTGCGTCAAGATACCGTAATAATCTCCATTCCTGGTTCCGCACTATTTTTCCATATAACATGTCTGCTTCAGATACTATTTCCAACATTTCTTTCAGTATATCTTTTGGCAGTGAGCTAGTTATGATACTTGAATAAAATGCGTTGATCTTTTCTTGTGGATCAATTCTTAATGCATACAATATGGCTCTTGCTTCATCTAATGATTTTGCTTTGAAAAATGTATTAATTGATTCTTCAATATCTCTGGTTTCATATGATCTATCAGTTTGAGGTTCAAATCCTCCTACTAGAGCTTGTGCAGAATTTAGAAGAGAACGGATGTCTCCTCGAGAATCAATAATTAATTTTATCATAGTACCAATTTGCAAAGATACACCTTCGCGTCTGAGAATTTCTTGCAGATATAGTTTCATCAAGCGTGGAGAAAGTGGTCTAAGTTTTAGTGTAGTTGTAGTTTTTTTTATTGTCTTCATCTTGTCAGAAGTATCGGAATTTGCTGCAAGTATGATAGGAATGGTAGGTTCCTTCAAGATGTCTACTAGTGCTTCTACCCCACCATAATCAGATCTGCCATGAATTCCATCGACTTCATCAACAAATATCATAGGACTGCCAAGTACTGTAGCATTACCAAGAACAGGGTCAAGTATTTCTTGAATTCGTTGTTTGCTTCTAACATCACTTGCGTTAAGACTTATCAAATCATATCCAAATTGTTTTGAGCCAAGCATCGCCATAGTGGTTTTTCCAATTCCCGGCGGGCCAACAAGAAGTAATGGTTTTGTTCCTTTTTTCCATTGACTAATCCATTTTACATAAGATTCTTTTGCTTCCTCATTTCCAATCATCTCAAGCAAATTTTTTGGTCGGTATTTTTCAGACCACATCATTTCTTATCACTTGGGAATCTTGGATTCAAATTCTTTCCATAGTTTTTCTTTCTGTAATTGATTATACCAGTAAGTGTTATAATGTTCCACCGTTAAGAAAAGAAATTCCAAAAAGTCTCTATGCGAAAAATTCTCAGGTAACAATTCAAGTGCCATTCTTGCTTCGCTAAGATATACTCCGCTTTTTCTCATTGTAAACTCAAATCCTTTCTGTACATTCCCTGTAAGAAAAGTATAGTATAAGGGCCATGAAGGAATTTTGACAAATTTGTTTTTGATTGAATCTTCAATCTCATTTCCACATCCTACCGATTCTGCTGCTTTTGCCATTCCAAGATAAAATATCTCCCCTAATGGGAATCTTGCAAGTGTCATGTTTTTTCCTGCAGTACCCATCACTGCTCTATATTTTTTGTAACATTGAATCATCTCTTCTTCGGATATGTTTTTTGGATTCATTTTTAGTCTGAAATCTACATACTGACCAACTCTTGCGTCTTTGAATCCGCGTTCAAATTCTTCTAGTACCTGTTTTCCACCAGCTGAGATCTTGTCACGTGCTAGCTTCAGAATGTATGGATTCATTAGTTTGTAATCATCAAGATACTCAACATCCTCGTCTTTGTCCATTATTCTATCCATTGGTTCACTGAGATCAATTGCTATTATGTGGCCATCAATAATATCCATCTTCTTTTTGGCATCAAGTGTTTCTCCAAAATGTTCTGTTGATGCATCATAGAGTGCATTAAAGACAGGAAATGTCATTTTTACAAAATTTGAATTAAGAATTCTTGAAACTCTATCTAACAGTTTATCATAGTTTTCAAGTCTCTTTTTTACATCATCAACCTGGTTTTCTTGAAGGATTATTTCATTAGAACCAACCTCTGCAGCAAACTTTTCTTGTGTTTCAAATGGATCAGGGTCAGATTTTATCTCTCGTAATAGATCTTCTGTGAATCTCTTTGTAAATTTAGGAAATTCGTCCTCTGCGTCTTTTTTGTATTTATCAAATAGCTTGTATCCCTTGCTTTTGAAAAGTGCTTGTTTGACAATGTCTTTTCCAGGTTTAGTGGAAAGGAGGGCCTCTTTACTAAAAATTGATTCGTCTTTGCTACTCACACAATGGCACAACTTTTTTGATATTTATGCATTCCAGATACTGTACTTAAAATAAATTAGGAACTAGGAAAGTACGACTGTGCAAGTAATTGATGTTCTTCAAGAAGCAGCAAGAAGAGTACATGAAAATGTAAAACATTTGGCCGGCACTGAAGAATCTGGAATAGATCACGGTAGAGGAGCTGGGGGAGACATCTCGCGTCGAATTGATATTGTTGCTGAAAAAACTGTTTTAGATTACCTAAAAGAGATTCGCTTTGAATGTACTGTGTTCGGAGAAGAATGTGGTCTGGTAGAGCTATCATCAAATCCCAAGGGATTTGTAATAATGGATGCGATAGATGGCTCAACTAATGCGGTGAGAGGTATTCCATTTTTTTGTTGTTCACTTGCATTTGCACCTGAGGATAGTTTAGGCTCTGTAACAGACGGCGTAGTAATTGATCTTTATAGTGGCAATCTCTATTCTGCATCAAAAGGCAAGGGTGCATTCATGAATGGTAAAAAAATTCAAGTTAACAAAGAAAATGGACAATATTTTGTAGTAGGTGTTGACATTTCGGGTATTTCACCAGAAGTTTTACCAAAACTTGCTCCAATTATTTCTACATCAAGTCATGTAAGACATTTTGGAGCAGTTGCGCTTGAGCTTGCAATATTTGCATATGGACTGGTTGATGTGTTTGTAGATCTTCGTAACAAATTAAGAATAACAGATGTTGCAGCTGGGTATCTTATTGCAAAAGAAGCTGGAGGTTTGATAGTTGATGAAAAAGGAGAACCGTTGGACTGTAAATTAAGTTATGATAAGAGAATATCATTTGTAGCAGCAGCAAACAAAGAGATGTTAGTTGATACAATGAAAAAATTAGGACTGCCGCACAATCTCAATTTGTAATAAAAAGTGTAAGCGCCCTTGGCGGGATTTGAACACGCGTCGAGGCCGTGACAGGGCCCCATTCTAGACCGGGTTTTACGAGGATTGGAATTCCCATATCCCCTCTATACTACAAGGGCGTGAAATAGTGTGGACGAAAATCTGAGTTTAAAGCTTTCTTTTCACATCAAAATTTTGTAAAAGACTAAATTATACACAACTTTGAACCTTCGTTATGGGTTCGTAGCTCAGCCAGGTAGAGTACCGGACTTTTAATCCGGCTGTCCGGGGTCCGAATCCCCGCGAACCCGCTACGACGCAGATTCTTTTCTTAGACTCAACACGAAGCTCCAAAGCATATCGCTCTACTTTTCCGATGAAATGTTCCATGAAAAATGTGAAACGTCCTGCGTTTAAGCTATCAAATGATGAAGTAAAGCCGGTTCATGAAAATGCCCTTGAGATGTTCTATTCCGGAATAAAGTCTGCAGAGACTCGGCGCACGATGAATGGTAATCTCAAAAGATTCCTAGTTGACGCCTGTGCTGATATATTACATGGTGACTATAAACAGCGAGCACAAGAGTTTGTCAATCTAGCAAAGGAAGACCAGGACATGGCAGTCGGCATTGTAATTGCCTATACAAAAAGGCTAAGGGAACAGTCCCGTCTTGACAAGGCGATCCAATGTATCTCAATCCGGTTAGTATTCCAAACAAGATTAAACCCATCAAAAAACTGCTTGAGATGAACAATTTGGGCCTTGGCTGGAAGAGGATCTATTCACTTTATTATCCAGAGCGGGATAATACCCACATTGGACACGGCTATACAAGGGCAGAGCTCCAAGAATCTTTTTCAAAATGTTTATTATTCAAATATACAAATTTTGGATTCGTATCTACAGCGAAGTGAATCTTGTAAGATTTGAGTCTGATGGTTACACTGTGAAATCAGTTGTATCAGGTCCTTCAAAAACAGGGCCCATGGAAACAGATGTATTGAATCCGGGGGCTAGGGTACTATCTTGGTATTATTTCTGGGCCCACTTGTAGAGAAATGTCAAGATTTGTCTTGAGTTATTGGAGAAATTTCAATTTTGAAAAATTTAGTTTTTCATGAAACTTATTGGCATATTATGGTATTGAATTAAATTCAAAATATCCATCAGTGGTTTTATAATTAAATTTTGACCGTTATCGTTTAATCCTTTTTTCTTCGTAATACAATAAATATCATCATTGCGATTGCAATAACCAATATCGTTGTGGCAACAATTGTGTTCATAGATGATAATCTTTCAGGAAATGTGATGATGGTATCAGAGGATATCTTACCCACGGTTGAAATTATCGGTTCTTCCTGAATTACATATCCATGTGCAATACCGTCTACGCTGATGGAACCGGAACTTACCTTCTCAGTGGTACTAAGACCATATGTAATATCTCCAATGAAATTTGTGGTAGTCTTCTCTTCTGCATGTAATCCAGTAAAAGGTGCACTTTCGCCGGTGGAAAATATCGTTCCAGTTATTTTTTTCCCCCTTTGACCTAAAGCATCAGAATCAGTCACAACATATGTGGGATCAAAGAGGGAATTCCATTTATCTATTGGTTGTTCCAAGAGTGGGCTGGTATCAATCAAATTTTGATTCAAAACTGCTTCTGCCTTACTTCCATTTAACATAGAATATACATTCGGAAGATTTCTTTGTATTGCACTCAAAGGAAAATTAATTTCTAAATTTTCATATTCTTCGGTTGTAATAAAAACTGGTTTTTTAATATCGAATCCAACCCATGCAGCATCATAAATAGTATTTTCAGAATTGTTTCTCTGGTTAATGATATATCCAGTAATGGTTGGTCTTAGTATAACATTATACTCGATAGAAGTTTTAGTGTCATTTCCGGAAAGAGTCATCTTATAATTTAGAATTAATTTGGTGATAATGACAGGACTCTTTCTTTCCACTTTAAGCTGTGCGTTTATCTCATCTGCAAGTTTCTTAATACTTGGATTATTATCGGAGTCATCGGTGAACTCAATATCTATTTTTTTACCATCCAACATATTCTTCAGTTTTCCACCATCGGGATATTCCAAAAACATTGTTTTTGTAAAATGTAAGCTTGGAATAACTGGAGTTCCATCAATTGGTAGGTAAGATTGTAGCTCAACAGATGCCAAGACAGTTGACGGCATACTTAGAATGAAAATTACAATAACAAAAACAAAAAGCAGTTTGGTTTTAAATTTCAAGATTTCACTATTCCAATATTACACTGGTGGAACTTAGTTTCCAATATTAATTTGATAGCAAGGTTGTAGAAAAATTTTGTTGATATCATATTCTTTCATCATAAAATCATGATGAACAATTTAGTAATTGAATAAAAATAGGATGTGCCCAATATGGGCTTAACCTTGTACTTGGACAGTTACATATCCAAATGATAACAATCTTCCTGTATCATCATCTTGTGACAAGACAACTGAAAGATGATATGTCCCATCCTTTGCCATTGGATCTACTGAAATGGTTAGGTTGACTGTGTCCCTGTCAATTATACCAGTTTGAGTTCCAGCAGGCAGGTTTTCTGATGTTTTGCTGACAACAGCGGATATACCTTGAGGAAGCATTTCTTTTTGACTTGCAAGAGCAATTCCTTCTTTTCCACGTTCCGTGGCTGTTATCTTGAGGTTCAGAGGTTCTTGACCTAAAGACATAACAGTAAATGGAATAATTCTTGTCTCACCCTTCTTCATGATTATAGGGCTATCAGGAAGATTACCTACACTAAAGTTTATGCTCTTGTCAAGCAAGGTCGAGGCTTTTGTGGTCTGAACAGTAGGAACCAATAAGCCAGCAGCTGCTGATACTATTATTCCTGCCAAGATGAACATGAGGTACCGTGTTTTTAATAATCGCATTGAACTCTCACGGACATGGTTGTGAAGGAGTATCACAAAGTTTCAGTTGTGTTACTGTGGCATATGGACTATTATTCCAAGCATCTACTTTCACAGTCTGTGCACAGCAATTTGATATGTATGTAACCTGTTCAGCACCAAGGCGATATGAGTTACTACCGCTGTTTGAATATGTTTGATGTACTACAGCATTTCCTGAAAATGAGGAGGTAAATTGGTAGGCAAAACCATTTGTATTCTGCCAAGTACCTCCGCTGAGCTTCCAAAGGTCTCCTCCATACTGGTAGTATGCCGTATATCCACCTGCAGGTTTTGTGAACACAGCGTTAGCATTGACGTATACAGAACCCTCTATGGAGCTTGCCGATGTTGTAACTGATGGTGAAATGCCAACAGAATTTGATCCAAAGTTTTGATTATTTCTTGCTGTTGCAGTATAACCAAAGTCCAGATTAGTGTCTTGCGAGATTATCTTATCTGCTGCTGATGTTGGAGCATAGGCACATGCATGACTTGATCCAGTACAAGAGCCAGATGAATAGCTAGGACTTTCTTCAACTGTATTCCAAGGTGGGGAACTAGTTGAAAGTGTTGCAAATGCGGGCATTGTAATACTACTCATTATAGTCAATCCAATGATGGCAAATATTGTTTTTGTAAAATTATTTTTGTTCATTTCTTGTTCTTTCTCCTTTATGCTTCTTTTTGTATGAAGAGAACTAACCTTCATACCGCACGATTGATCATTGTAGATCATTTTGTGGTTATGGTAAAGCATATCCAGTACATTGTACTCAAAGTAATTAAAGGAAGTTTACACTGGTGTAAGTACGATCATGTAAGTAACAATTCTACATAACAATGATCAAGAATTAAAAAACTATTTTAAATATAATCCAGCAAATTTATTATATCTATTCCAGTTTGCGTTACAATAACATAATTACAGTCATTTTCTAAAACAACTTCAACCAGTTTTATCAATTTTAGAATTTGACGTATCTCATGCATCTGTCATAGTTCATTCCTGTCTTTACAGAAAGATGAGTTCTTTTGATACGACCATCTTTAGCCAGCACCTCAAGGATCTTTTTTACAGTTTTTAGGTTAACTGTACTAGTGTTTTCTGAATCTGGAATTCTTCCCCGTATTAGAATCTTAGAAGATAACCCCATATAGATGTACGGTACATTTACTATTTAAGGAAGGCGTATGAATGATATCAAACGTTAGAAGAACACTCGAACATGTAGACATTATATCTAATCTATCAAAAATCTCTTTTGAATATCAAAAGTTAAATTCTTGTCACACATTATACAACAACATGATTCAAACAAACAATTGTTTGGGTCTCATAGGAAAGTTTGTTGAGGCGGTTATCCCCCGCGAACCCGTTACAAAAATTACTAAAATGGAGATTTTTCCAGATATTTTACAAAATAGAGGTATTTTGCAAAAAGAAAAGGAGTCTAACTATCACAGGCTTAGTTCTGGAAATTCAGCTTGCTTGATACCCAAGTCATTCTGAAGAGTTCTAATTTTTCTTGCATATTCGGTCATCCTAGTATGATCACTTTGTACCTTGGCAATTTTGTATCCTCGCCAGGCTTTTTTTAGTGCTCCCCAGGTCTGTCCCGCAGTGTAGTTAGGGTTGTTCGATTGTGGTTGTACTACTTGGTACATGAGAGCAAATTACGAAAATTTCTTATTTGCACCTATGTGAATCAAAATCAATGTAAAAGTCAAAATTACTATATTAAAATCACATTACAGAAACGTTTTCAATGTAAAAATTTACATTTTGTTCTTTCTTTTTCAACTATTTTAGGCTTTGTTTTTTCTAGGGTTGTTGAAAATGGTTGGTTCGTTAAGTCTATTTTTTGATTAGAGACTTTACTTTAACCTCTAACCCATCAAATGCTTGTCTTACTTCATTTGTCCTCTTGGTCGTTCCAACCATATACGCTTGGACTTTTCTTTTCCTGTCTGCAATCATTCGTTGCTGTTCATGTTTTCCAGAAGAACCCTGTGATTTTCTTGTCTGAAGAGACATTTCTGGAGTAGTAATTTGAATGATCTTGTATAGATCCTTTGCTGAAATTTCCTTATTAGTAATGGCCTTTTCTACTTCAGTAACTGAAAGCCGTGTAAGAGATTTCTTTGAATTAGAGGCCAACTGAACTAATTGCCCCACAATTTTATGTGATGCCCTAAATGGAATTCCTTTTCGTACAAGATGCTCTGCAATATCAAGTGATATAGAATATCCACCATCAATTGCTTGGCGCAATTTCTTTTCATTTACGTTCATTGTTTTTAGCAGTGAATTTACTACGATCAGCGACGAAATTACAATCTTTGAAGTAGGCCAGATTGAAACTTTAGTTTGTTGCAGGTCGCGGTTATATCCTGATGGAAGGCCCTTCAGATTAGACAATACTGCAAGTTGATATCCAATTACTTGAGCTGTTTTACCACGAATTAGCTCCAAGATGTCTGGATTCTTTTTTTGTGGCATTACACTTGATGTAGAAGTAAACTTGTCTGCAAGTTCGATGAATGCAAATTCAGATGTTGACCATATGATGAAATCTTCTGCCAGTCGGCTGAGATTTGTCATAAGAATTGCTGCATGTGCCAAGTATTCTGCTACAAAGTCGCGCGATGTTGTGGCATCAATGGAATTTTCTATCAAACCTTTGAATCCAAGCATCTTCGCTGTAGATTGCCTATCTATTGGAATGCTTGTTCCTCCCACAGGACCGGCACCAAGTGGAGATTCATTTGTCCTGCCATATGCAACATAGAATCGATCCAGATCTCGAAAGAGAGCATCTGCATATGCAAGCATGAAATGTGAAAACAATCCCACTTGTGCTTGTTGCATGTGTGTATATAGAGGCATAATGGTATTCTGATGTTTCTCTGCTAATTGTAATAATGTGGATATTGTTTCGTTAAGACAAAAACAGATGGTGTTGATGTCGTCGCGTATCTTCATGCGTATATCAAGGGCGACTTGATCATTTCTTGACCTGGCAGTATGCATTTTGCCACCTGCATCTTTTCCTGCTTTTTTGATTACTATTGACTCTATAGCTTCATGAATGTCTTCAGCGTCAGTTTTTGCAGAAAATTTTTCTTTTTTTATCTTTTCAAGCGCAGAAAGAATTTTGACTGCGTCTTGTTTTGTAATGATTTCATTTTCAAAAAGCATTATGGTGTGTGCTTGGCTTCCAACTATATCATATAGTGCAATTTCATAATCATCAGAAATGGATGATAAAAATTCAAGAGTGTTTTCATCAAGCTTTCCTTCTAACCTAGAACGATACATCAATTTAGAAATTAAAATGGTTATATATAGCATAGACGCTTTTTTGATTTATGGCACAAGCGTCACAAGATTTGAGAAGACAAATTTTTGATGAGCTTACAAAAATAGTAGATCCAGAAATTAATGTCTCAATCATGGAGCTTGAGCTTGTAGACAATATAGATATCGAAGGATCGGCTGTTAAGATAGACATTCATTTAACAAGTCCATTTTGTCCTGCAATATTTGGATTTAAAATTGCACAAGATGTTCATGACAACTTGCTAAAAATCGATGGTATCGATGATGTTAAGATAAATGTCTCAAATCATTTCATGGCAGAAGCTATCAATAATCAAGTAAACTCAAGCAAGAATCCTAAAAAGCCTTAAAAGGTAAAATTCACTTTCTAAATCCGAGTAGATAACCCCTAAGCAATTGTATTGCCATTGCTGGATCTACACCTTTTGGACATACGTGGCTACAAGAGCCCGCAAAGTGACATCTCCATATGCCATGAGAATCATCTACAATTTTTAGCCTCTCATCTTTTCCTTGATCCCGATTATCTGCAGTATACCTGAATGCTTGAGCAAGTGCTTGAGGCCCCAAAAATGAGGTATCAGTAGCCATGGTAGGGCATGCGGAGTTGCACAAGCCACACTTGATACAATACGAAAATTGGAGGAATTTTTCTAAATCTTCTGGTTTTTGTATGAATTCTTTGGTACCAGGAGTTATTTCCGAATCTTCTCGAACTATGAACGGTTTTATCTTTTTGTGATTTGATATGAGTTGCTCAAAATTCACTGCCAGGTCTCGTATTATTGGGAAATTATTCATAGGTTCTACTGTTACTATACTTGTACCAAGCTCAGATAGTTTGGTATAACAAGCAAGTGCTGGTTTACCGTTTATTTTCATACCACATGAACCACATGATGCCTGTCTACAAGAATAACGTACACCAACTGAATGATCAAGATTTTGTTTTACATACAGAATTGCTTCCAATACTGTGGTCCATTTTTGAACAGGCACTTGAAATTCTGAGAAAGTCTTTTCAGTACTTTCGGATGGATTTGATCTCTTGATTCTAAGTGTAATAGTACTTGGTTGGGTTGTGGTCTCCTCAGAGGATTTTGGTACTGATACGGTTGCCATGTCTAAGATACTCCCATTCCTGCCATCAATATAGTTCTTGAACCATAAGCAACTAATGCTGCCATAGCAGCAATTGAACCATAATTGATTGCTCTTTCATAAGTGGCTCCTTGTTTTAGTTCCAACAGAATTACTCGCAGTCCATTAAATCCGTGTACAGAAAGGAGGATCAGGACAACTTCTAACATTAATGCATATGGAAGAAAGTGGTAATTTGCAAGTACGTTTTGATATTGTAACGAGTCAGAATATTTTTGTGATAGTCTCATAAGAATATGCACTGCTACAAGTACCACTGCGCCTAGTGCAGTTCCATAATGTATTTTCATGATAATGCTTTCTCTCATCTTATTCACCCATCAATATTGAGTAGCCATACATCATGGCAAGTGCAGCAAGTGCGATTGAAACCCATATGCAGAGTCTTTGCTTGTAGTTAAGTGATGCAGCTTTGTATGGATATTCTGGCTGTCCAGGTCTTCCTACTCCCACACCACCATGTCCCAACATAACTCTTATACCATTTCCGGTATGAAATACACACATTCCAATCACAATTGTAAGTATAAGGTGGCCCTCAGTAGTTTGAGTAAGTGCTAACATCTTGTCCCATGCTATTTTACCATTTACAATTGAGCTTGTTTCATATATGTGGCCAATCAGATATGCCAAAAGACCAAGTCCGCTTAGTCTTTGCAACCAATACGCTACTCTTTCAATTCCATATCTTGTGGGATTTGCCATTCCCTTGATACCTTCGCGGTTTGACAATCTTTCTGCCACTAGTATTTCCTCTCCACTGGCTGATATTTAGTGATAGTGACTGGATGTGTCTTGAGCACTGGTTCTTTTGTATCATAGTAAACTAGAGTGTGATGCATAAAGTTCTTGTCGTCACGGTCTGGATAATCAGTTCTTGCATGAGCACCTCTTGATTCTTTTCTTTTGATTGCACCAAGAAGTATTACTTCGGCAACTCGGAACATAGAGTCAAGTTCCATCACATTTGTAAAGTTGGTATTGTATTCTTTGGCTTTATCAGTTACATGTCTCCATGTTTTTTTGTGTAATTCTCTTACTTGTTTTAATCCATCAACAAGATCTGTTTCATTTCTAAATACGTATGCTTTGGAATTCATTATTTCAGTTAGTTGCTGTCGTACTTCATACGGATTAGCACTTCCACTTCCTCGAAATATTCCATCATAGATTCTTTTTTCTTCTGTAGCAACAAGATGTAATGGAAATGGTGGTTGGGATTTTCCATCTAGGATATACTTTGCAGCTAGATCACCTGTTATCTTTCCCCAAACAAGACATTCTGCAGTAGAGTTTGCCCCTAATCTATTTGCTCCATGAACGCTATTACATGCAGCTTCACCTGCTGCCCATATGCCTTGAATTTCTGTAGCTCCATCAATGTTAGTGTGAATTCCGCCCATCATATAGTGACACACCGGTCTTACATCTATTGGTTCGTTGATTGGATCTATGCCTGAAAACTTTAGTGAGATTTCTCGAATAGCTGGAAGTTTTTTGGTGAGAACTTCTTTTCCCAAGTGAGTAAGATCTAGTTTTAAACAGTCAACTCCAGTTTCGTGTTTATAGCCCCTGCCCTCATTAATCTCAGTCATCATTGCACGTGAGACTACGTCACGGGAGGCAAGCTCAAGTTTTGATGGAGCATATTTTTTCATGAACCTTTCATTATTTTTGTTTAGCAGGTACCCTCCTTCTCCTCTGGCGCCTTCAGTGATTAAGATTCCAGATGGAAGTATTCCAGTTGGATGAAATTGAACAAATTCCATGTCTTTTAATGCCATTCCTGCACGATATGCCATGTCTAGGCCATCAGGAGTTGAGGCCAATGCATATGTTGAAAAGCTGTACACTCTGCCTGCGCCTCCAGTTGCAATAATCAATGCTTTTCCTTTTATTGTGTAAAAGTTTCCACTTGACATCTCAATTGCAGTAATGCCACAGAATTTTTGTCCATCATGGATTATTGATGTTACAAACCATTCATTATAGAATTCAATGTTATCAAATTTTTGACAAGTATCATACAAAGTCTGCATTTCATAGAATCCAACTTTGTCCTGAGCAAAGGTAGCCCGATTAAAGCTATAACCACCAAATGCTCGCTGTCCAATTCTCCCATCCTCTCTTCTTGACCAAGGCATTCCCCAGTGTTCTAGTTGATATACTTCAGACGGCATTTCACGAACTAGTCTTTCAATGACATCTTGATCACCAAGAAAGTCGCTTCCTTTTACGGTATCATATGCATGTGATTCAAGTGAATCACCCTCTTCTGGATACAACACAGCTGCAGTACCACCTTCAGCTGAAACAGAATGTGAGCGCATAACTTGTAATTTTGAAATAACTCCAATCTTGATAATTGAGCTTGTTTTTGCTGCCTGTATTGCTGCACGAAGTCCTGCCAGACCAGAACCTACGATCAAAAGATCGAGATCAATGCTGTTAACCATGATTCGACATCTTTCTTTTAGACTTCATAAATATGTCTTGTGAAGGATTATCATCATTTTATAGTAATACTGGTCACAGTACTTTCATCCATAGCATTAATATATATCACTAGTGATATCACTAGTGATGATTTCGGAATGGTTTCAACGCGTAGGAAGCTCAATACCAAGAGGTTTTTCTAGATATTTCATATTGGATGTACTAAAAAAAAATCCATGCACAGGAAAGGAAATAATCGATATAGCTGTTGCCCAAAGTGAAGGTAAATGGAAACCGTCTCCAGGTTTGATCTATCCGTTACTTGGAAGGCTCTTAGATGAGGGTCTAATTGAAGAAACAAAGGACGGAAAATATCAAATAACAAAAAAAGGCAAGGCAATATCAGAAGACCTTGAAACGGTAAACAAGATTGTAAAAAATCAACTGGATGTAATTTTCAGATTAGGTAATGTTGGAAGATTTGCAGCCATGGATTTGTTGGAAAGAATTACGATAATGGGAAATTCGCTTAGCTCAAACATACCATCTATGACAAAAGAAGAGACAACAAAGTATAAGAAATTTCTAGAGTCAGAATTAAAAAAGATCGAATCGGCAGAGAAGAAAACCGAAGGAAAAGAGATCAGGATCGACTAAGTGCATAAATAATTGTATGGCGTTAAAGCCGCAGTGACAAACATTAGAAAACTTGTATATGATAAATCAAAGCCGCTAGTATTTCCGGGAGTATATGATGCTATAACAGCAAGAGTTGCACAAAAGGCAGGATTTGAAGCCATGTTTCAAACAGGTTATGGTACCTCTGCTGCTCTCCTTGGAATGCCTGACTATGGTTTTATCGGACCAACAGAAACAACAGAAAATGCTAGGAGAATTTGTAAGTCTGTATCAGTTCCTGTAATAGTAGATGCAGATACTGGATATGGAAATCCACTAAGTGTTTGGAAGTTAGTAAATGAATTAGAGTCTTTGGGCGCAGCAGGGATATTTCTTGAGGATCAAAAATGGCCAAAAAGATGTGGTCATATGATTGGAAAGGAGGTAGTACCAAAAGAAGAATATATAGAAAAATTAAGGGCTGCACTGGATGCTAGAAAGAGTAAAGATTTCATAATTGTAGCAAGAACAGATGCTAGAGCCACAGAGGGCCTCGATGGTGCAATAGAACGTGGACTTTTGTACAAGGAGATTGGAGCAGATGCAGTTTTTGTGGAAGCGCCAAAATCTGTAGAAGAAATGAAAAAAATAGGCAAATCAATCAAGGCACCCTTGGTAGCAAATATGATAGAGGGCGGAGCAACACCTGTGCTTTCATCAAAAGAGTTGCATAAGATGGGATTCAATCTTATTTTGTATCCTTTGTCTGTTCTTTATGCAAACACATATGCTACTTTACAAATTCTCAAAGAATTAAGAAAGTCCGGAACTACTTTGAAGCTGAAGAAATCTCTTGTAAATTTTGATCAGTTTAATGATATAGTTGATCTTTCGAAATTCAAGAAGATGGAAAGCAAATACGTAACAAAATTATAATGAAAAAAGAGGTTGTACAAGGCGCATATATTTAGGAGGTATTTCTCTTTACTTCGATTTCTATAGTAGAAACATTCCTAGAACGTCCATCCTGTGATTGAAGTTGTTCTGAACCGATCTTGATGTTTCCTATGGAATACCCAGCGGTTTCTGTTTTGCGTGCAATGATTTGTGCAACATCTACTGCACGTCCAATGCTGAGTCCTCTTGCCTTGATAGATATTTTTGGTTGGTTTGCCAGCTGTATGAGCGTAGAAGTAACATACGCCATCAGAGGCTTCTTTCCAATGTAGATAGTCTCTCTTGTTTCGGACATGCGGAATGCTATTCTTTGGGATAATTTAAATCTAAGAATGAAAAAAAACGTGCAATGAAGTTTTTGCCTTTTTTTGTGATTGCCATAATAATTTTAGGTATTAATCATGCATACGGATATGGAGAAATTTCAACATCTGATTTCAAAATTGTCAATTCGCTAGGAGAAGAAATTAGATCTCCTGTGGTTGATCAACAGTTGAATTTACAAACTTCTTTGGTAAATCAAGTAGATAAAGAGATAAGCTGGGCATATATTGTTCAAGTAATAAATTCGGATGGAGTAATAGTTGATCTAAACTATGCCACAGGTTCGCTTGTAAAAAATCAGACACTCAGTGCAGCTTTGTCATGGACTCCTAATACAAGTGGCAATTACAAAATTGAGATATTTGTTTGGAATAATTTGAGAGACATAGATCCGCTTGCCCCTATGTCCAGCTACACAATTACTGTAACTTAAAAAAGTGGACCGGGTGG
>JAJPGX010000048.1 GCA_021325595.1 Nitrososphaerota archaeon
TTAACAGTGATATCATGATCAACATACAAAGGCATTTGTTGATCATTTAATAATTCAATAGAAAATGTGTTGTTTATGCCAGACATTATTACATCAGGATGATCAATTGATACGGATTTGGGGGAAGTTGATACGCCATCAACTGTAAATGAATAGGAAGAGGTAGGGGCTGTTACCGATAAGCTTTGCATGCCACTTTTGATCAAAGTAGCGTCAACAATTTTGATAGGCTGTCCTTTTTGCATTGATAATTGTGAAGTTTGGACTATATTATCTGGAGATAAAAGCATGGAAAAATCAGTTGTCAAATTGGTCAGGGCATCACCTTTTGCCATGTAAAAAATCATAGGAAATGTAGTGTCTTGTAGAACCTTAGGTATTAGAGAATCGGCTTTAAGAGTAATCGCTTCTGTATTAAGTAGAGTCATAACAGGTGTAACGGGTTTTGCGTTTTCAGTGTCAACATTCAAGGTTACTGGATCAGCTGAATTACCTATTTGAGCAAATACTAGTGCACTTTGTGAACCATAAGACATTTGTACGTCAGGAACAGAGACAATAGAAGTATCTGAGGAATCAACGTGAATTTTAAGATTAGTGTCTGACAATAGAGTATTTCCAGAACTATCTTCAAGATGCATTACACCAATTAGTTCATTTTTTCCGGTTGCCAGAATTGGTAAAATATCCAATCTTGCAGATTTGTGATTCATGACTGCATTAGCATTAGTGACATTTATCTGGGCTGGAGCTGAAACAACTGCTCCTTTTGCAGATATCTCAACGTTGTAAATTCCGGTTGTCGCTGAAGATACTTGAATTGGTACATACGCCCAATAGGAATCTTTTTTGAGAATCAATGGCCCATTTACTTGTAATGGATTGGTTTCTTCACTTGTATTAATTGCATTAGTACTGTTTGTGTTAGTAATCTTGATCGAGACAGGAGTATCATTTTTTGCAATTATGGGATTATTTGACGCATCATGTAACTGAACAATCACATATGCCGTAGTAGCCTGATATGCATTGACTATTTTAGGAAAAACATAGACTTGAAGTGTGTTTTGAGTAATATCACTAGTTACAGTAACTGTAGTAGATACTGCTTGCATTGAAGGCGAAGATGCTGAAAGTGTTACAGTTCCTGGTTGACCAACGAAAAATTGGCCAGTAGTATGGTATGAGCCTTTTTTAATAACTATATTGCTAGTTATAGGATTCACAACATTACTATCCGATGTAGAAATTGAAATTTGAGTGTCTTCCGTTACAGGAGTTGGTATGTCATTATCGTTGACTGTTTCAATCCCTACATATCCATTTTTTGGGCCACTTGAAACAAAGGTATTTGGTACTGATTTTATCATAAGTTTTGTTGCAACATTTGCATTTTTAAGAACTAAAACATCAAATTCATCAGAGGAAAAACCAGGAGCTGCAAGAGCTATCTTTGCATCACCAGCTTTTACTGCTTTGATCTTTACATATGAGATACTGTGACTTGGATCTTGGGTTATATCTTGAATTTGAACTATTGTTGGATCAGAAGAGGTTGCAACTAGTTTATCAATCATGACTCCTTCTGTCTTTGAATAAACTTCGATGATACCGTTTGTATTTTCCATTATTTTACTAGGGAGTAGAACACTACCAATTACAGAGGGCGTATCTGCATTGGCATATCCTATAAACGCAATACTTGCCAGTATTATCAGCCCTAGTAAGTATTTCATGCTGTCAATATCTGTTCTTGAAGACGATATAAGAGAAAGTATGACATTTGCCATGACAGACTTAGGAGTGCGGTGCAAAGAGAGAGTTTACGTTTAAAACATGGAATTGTATAAACCCTATTGCGACTAAGGTTATTATTGTAAGCCATGTTGAGAGCATAAATCCCCCAGAATATGCACCGCTTGTTACTTTACCTATGAAAAGACCAGCTAGCCAAGCTTGAGCTACTACTGCTAAAGATACAAATTCCATGAACGGTTTGTAATCAATTGCATTTTTGTCTGGCTTTCCTAGAGTTTTCTGCTCATTAATATTTACAAATGAATCTATCGTCATAAGAGTTGTAAAACCAGTAATAGTTATGAGCATAAATCCCACTAGAACATATGGTTTAAGCATTTCTCGTTTGTGTTTTTGAATGTTGTATATTTTTTCACTTGTGTCTGCCAGAGAATCAAGTGTATTAACATTACCACCTCCAGATGTAATAATTTCAAACAATATTCTAAATGATATTAGTACTTGGAAATTTTTTATTTCATTTTCTAGTGTTGTATAGACATTATTCAGTGAAACACCCCATTCTAGTTTGTTTGAAATAGCATTAGCTATTTTATTGAATGATCTGTAATCTTTTCTCTGACATGCACGTATTACACATTTTTCAGGTCCTATACCAGCTTTTCTTGCTTCTGTGATATCCCTTAGAATTTGTGGAGTACTAACTTCTGCATCAAGATTTAGTTTGTACATGCCCGCAAACTTTAAAGCTGGTCTAATTCCAATTGCAATGAGAGCACCACCTAAGATGTAAGGAGAAATACCTAGACCAGCAAATACATTACTAAAAATTAGAATTAATGCTGCTGCAATTATTGGAACACCAATTTTTAATATCTCTTTTGCTTTGATTTCAGGTGTATTGGCTATTACCAAGTTTTTCACAAGTAACATGAATATGACAGACATTGCAGGTGCGAACATAAGTAGCATGTATGGTGGCTGAGAAGAGGTATCACCATTACCTGTTATTGGGTTTGAACCAACTGCAGCTACTAATATAAAGACTGCAAGAACAACAATTTGTATAGTCAACCAAGCATGAACAAGGCCATTAACTTTTTCCACAGCTTGTTCCTCCCCGTTTTTGAATCTTTCAAATGCACTTAGCATCTTACTTTTTAGATAATTTACTACGTTTCCTCCGCTTTGAATTGCAGATACATATCCACTCAAAAACTCGCCCAATGCTTTTGAGGATGGTTTATCTTTTGCGTCATTGAGTGCAGTAAGAGGATCTATACCTAAGAGATCTATTCTTTTGATGATTTTTATTGATTCAGCTTGTACCATAGGTAACAAACTGATTTCTTTTATCTTGTGCAAAATAGTATAAGGACCAAAGCCACTGCTAGTCAATAATGATACGATTGTAATAAAAAACGGAAGCTCGCGTTCTATCTTTTTGGCTTGTTTTTTTTCAAAATCTCCCTGATCAAGCTTTTTAAATGAAAGCAAACTAGTTCTGCACTTCCAATTGTATCAATACTGAATTTGGATCTCTGTAATATTTGCCAACAATGTCTGAAACCCTCTTGTAATCACGGATGTCTTGTTCTGCCATCCACTTGAGTATGTTCATTCTTTTTGTATGCTCTTCAAGTACCTCATCTAGTTCTTTACCTGTTGATTCAGCAATCTTTTTGAAAAGTATGCTTTCTCTCAAGTCTTCATTGAAATGATCATTTCTTGGATTCCATGTAAAAGCAGCATGTGATGTGTTTGCACCTGTAATTTCTGCAACATTCATCACCCTTCTACCGCTTTGACCCGAACTCTCTTTGACTCTCTTAACAACAAGTGCGCAGTTCATCAATGAAATGTAGGCAGGAGGAATATCCATTGGTTTTTGTTGTAGTCTTTTTACAGCCGATTCCAAACCATCTGCGTGCATTGTACACAGACCACCGTGTCCTGTGGCCATTGCTTGAAACATCACATATGCCTCAGAACCTCTAATTTCTCCCACTACAAGGTAATCAGGTCTGTGTCTTACACCTGCTTTTATCAAATCATACATTCCTATCTCTCCCTCTCCACCTAAACCAAATCCACTTCTTGAAATCAATGTAAACCAGTTTTCATGATTTATGTTAATTTCTGCAACATCTTCTACTGAAAATATTTTGTAATCTGGATGCACAAGTCCTGTGATTGCATTAAGCAGTGTTGTCTTACCACTTGCTGTGGAACCAATAATGATAAACGACATTTTTGCTTCAATTAGCATCCATAGGTATGCTGCAATGGAAAGATTGATTGTTCCAAATTTTATTAGATCAATTACAGTGTAAGGATCTTCTTTGAATTTTCTTATAGTAAAACTGGTTCCTTTTGGTGTGATTTCTTTTTGATACAAGACGGAGATTCTATGATTTCCTTGAAGTGCAAGATCTGAAATTGGAAAGGCCGAGCTTATGTGCTTTCCTGCTCTAAATACAATCCTTGAAACAAAAGAATTTAGCTTGTCTTCTGAACTAAACTGTATGTTTGTTGGAATGCTGTCATAATTTCTATGCCATACGTAAATTGGCTGTTGGTTTCCACTGCAGCTTATATCTTCTATACTAATATCATGCATTAATGAATCGATTATACCAAACCCACTTATGTCGCGTTTGAGATAATACTTTACTTTCTCAAGACTTGTGTTGGAATTGTTTAGGAATAATTTCTCGTTTTCTTTTAAAATAACATCAAGGTGATCATCAAA
>JAJPGX010000024.1 GCA_021325595.1 Nitrososphaerota archaeon
CTACTCCGACTAATTTCAAAACTTTCTTTTTATCCAACAATATGAGGTTTCGTAAATGATTTTTTCCAAATCTACCAGTTCCAACAAGTACTATTCTAGGTTTCATAGCCTACCCTAAAATACGATAATCAATTAAGTTTGTCTGTTATTACGCAATAAATTTCTGTACAACGTAGCTTCTTTTTCTTCCATAACTTCACCGTTGATAATTTTCACTTTTTCTAATCCAGTTTTGATCATTTTTTCTCTTAATTCTTTATTGTCAATTAATTGTTTTATTGCATTCTTAAAATCATTTGGAGTATTATTTGAAAACATAATGGCATCATCTACATCCTCACTTTCATTTTTACCTCTGGATGTAGATATGACAGGAACCCCGCACGCCATTGCTTCTAGCATGGGTATGGAAACACCACCTTGTTTAATTGGAGATGCAAAGATATTTGCCGAGGTGTAATATTTGCCTAGTAATTCATTTGGTACTGATCTGATAAAATTTATTCTGTCTGTTATGTTTAGATCTTTTGTTAACTGTTGGAGTTTGTTGTAATTTGGACCATCTCCAACTAGGACAAGTTTCACATTAAGATCTTTGACTGCACGAATCAAGCATTCTTGATTTTTTTCATCGTCTAATCTTGCGACATAAATTATGATAGGGATCTCCGATTTGAATTGCGGTGTTATGTTTGGTGAGAACCTTGACAGATACACTCTGTTGTAAATAACCTCAACATCTTTTCCGCCATGGCGTTTTACATACGGTACAAGAAACCTATATGCACAAATAATTTTTGAAGCATTGCTTAAGACATACGGTTCTATGAATTTTCCAGTGTATGCAAATTTCAAATATCTTAATAGTTGCAGATTTTTCAAGCAAAATTCTCTGGCGTCTTTATCATAGTTATTATGTATTGATACGACAAAGGGAATCTTGAGATCTTTTGCAGATTTTATACCAAACCAGCCTTGCAATAATGGATTATAGCTACGTATAATATCTGGCCTAATCTCTCTTACAACTTTTATCACTTCACTTAATTTTGATTTGTAATTTTTTAGTGTAGTTTTTCCAACAGCATGAATTTTTAATTGTGCGTCACCAACTATTTCTCTTACTTTATTTTCATCAATATCGGTATCAGTAAGTGAAATAATATGTACCTCATTAAACAAGTTTTTTGGATTAAAATATCTAGGTTTAATTTCACCTTTGTTAAAATATGCCTGAATGGAATCATTTGGAAAGACACAAAGTTTCATTTCTTATTATTTGAACAGAGAACTACGCCAAGAATAAATCTCACCTTTTCCATAAATTCCCGGATCGCATACAAGATCTTTTATTTCAGATATTTTTTTAGCGGGAACTCCAGCCACAACTGTATGTGGCTTTACATCGTCTAGTACTACAGAACCAGCAGCAACAAATGCTCCTTCACCTACCTCAATTCCTGGGAGCAAAATTGTACCAGCTCCAATTATTGCTCCTTTTCTTATAATTGGACCTTTAATACACTTTAACTTCATCTCTTTCCCGCGTTCTTTGAATACAGGACACGGTGGATGCATGACATTTGTTATGGTTACGCCAGGACCCATCCAAACATCGTCCTCAAGTATAGTATATTCTGGAATAAAACACAAAGAATGAATTCTCACGTTATTACCAATCTTACTATCACATTCTATTATTGAATTAGAGCCAATACTGACATTATTTCCTATCATGTTATTTTCTCTTATTCTGGCATGATCTCCGGATTGAAAGTTTTTCCCAATTGTGGTTCCAGTATATAGAATTGTTCCAGTTCTTAATATGGCATTTGAACCAATCTTGAGAATGTCTTTCTTTTTTGTGTTGACAGAAGTTTTTCCTAGAATAACATAATCTTCTATTATTGTATTTGAACCGATTTTGACGTTAGGATAAATTACATAATTCTTTTTTTTCACGTATGTTCGTTGACTTGTATGAATAAATTCTTTCCTTCTTTTGTTCTATTTCTTATAGAATCTGTGTAGTTCATTTATGCACTTGACATAGCTTTCTGGCGTTCCTACGTCTATTCGCTTTTCGCTTTGGATTAATTCTACTGCGACGGTATTTCCATGAGAAATTACTTCTGCTACCGCATCTGCCAACTGAACTTCACCTTTTTTATCAGGCTTTGTTTTTTCAATAACCTTGAATATTGAGGGTCTGAAAATATAGGTTGCAATTACTGCCAAATTGGATTTTGGTCTTTGTGGTTTTTCTTCCAAATTGTCTACTCTCAAAATGCCTTTTTCCATTTTTTTCCCCTCAATTACCCCATAGGCTCTTGGATCTTTTACACGCGTAACTAAAAATGCCATATCTGCATCATATTTGAAAAACGCATTTTCCAGTCTTCGCAAGTGATTATTTCGTGAAGAGAGTATTAGATCATCTCCTGCATGAAGAAGGAAGTTATCATTGCCGACAAAAAACTTGGATCTTCCTACGGCATCACCAAAACCACGAGGAGATGGCTGTTGCACATATACTATCTCACTTTTTCCAATTTTCTTGAAGAGGCTTTTCAATTCTAAATTACTTGTATTGTTATGTGTTTGAAGAAAGTGGTCCTCTACGGATCTTTTACCTCTGCCTACCACAAAACAAAACTCCCTTATTCCGTACTCAAATATCGATTCATAAATGACCTGTAGTACAGGTTTGAGAACCAATTTGCCTGTATCTGACCTTACATAAATTGGCATCATCTCTTTTGGTGTTTCTTTGGTAAATGGTAAAAGTCTACTTCCAGTACCACCAGCTGTAATTACGGCCCTGTGAATTCTACCCATTTTTATTTTCCTCAAAAAACTGATTCACTGTTTTTATGACGTAATCTTGTTCTTTTGTACTCAGGCTTGGAAACATTGGTAAAGAAAGAGTGGTAGAACAAATTTCTTCCGTGATATCTAATCTTTGTTTACTGTTAATTAGAGGTTGTTTATGAATAGGTATAGGATAATGGATGCCTGTTCCAATTTCTCTTGATTCTAAGAATTTTTTTAGCTTATCCCTTAATTTGCTTCTTATTGTATACATGTGATAAACATGAGTGGCCCATCTTTCTTCAAATGGTTTTGTTACTAGTTTAGTAATCATTTCATTATACAATTTGGCAACTTTTCTTCTAGCATTGTTGTATTTATCTAAATTTTTGAGTTGTTCAAGACCTATTGCTGCTTGAATCTCATTGAATCTTAAATTATAACCCAATGTCTTATGTTTGTATTTTTCTTCTCTTCCATGATCGCGGAGCACTTTGATCTTTTTTATTATTTCTTCATTGTTTGATACAACTATTCCTCCATCCCCACATACGGTTAGATTTTTTGATGGGTAAAAACTAAAACATGACGCATCTCCGATAGAACCAATCATCTTTCCCTTGTATCTTGCTCCATGTGCTTGGGCGGAATCTTCTAACACAAAAAGTGAGTTCTCTTTTGCGATCTCTAGGATTTCATCCATGTTGGCAGAATGGCCGTATAGATGGACTGGAATGATTCCTTTAGTCTTCTTGGTAATCTGTTTTTCAATTTCTTTTGGATCAATGGTATAATTTTTTTTGTTTACCTCAGCAAAACGCGGTATTGCGTTATGCATCAAGATGGGAGTTGCTGTAGCAACAAATGAAAGTGATGGTATGATCACTTCATCGCCTTTGCTTATTCCTAGAGCCTGAAGTGAAAGAAATAAAGCTGCGGTGCCTGAACTTACACATGCAGCGTGTTTAGAATCACAAAACTTTGCAAATTTTTCCTCGAATTCTTCTGTCTTTTCACCTAGGATGAATTTGCCTTCTGTAAGAACTGAGTTAATTACATCAAATGTGTCTTTAGGAATATCTATTTTACTAAGTGGAATTTTCATACTAGTTATTTCAAATGTACTTGAGCCATTTTAAAAACTAGATGTTTCGTTTTATTTCTTTAGTAGCTTCAACAAAGAATGAGACGCTATAGTTATGAACACTAGTCTCACTTGACAATTTCTTTATGACATTATCAGATCCAATCAATCTGCCCAAGACCTTTGGAATAACATTTGTCATGTTGAATTTTCTGTTTTTAGAAATTCTTGGATACTTGTTGTAAAAAATTATTTTTGCATTTGCAAAATACGTCCTTATTGCATACTGCAATTCATTATAATTTAGCATATATGAATTATAATACGCATTATTTTGTGTAACAAGTAGTAGTTGCCCCTTTGGTTTTAGTACCCGTAAGATCTCTTTTACACTTTTTTCAACTGAAGGATATGTTTGAATACCTCTGGTTATAGTTACTTGTTTTGATTTCATATCTTCTAACTTTGCATATTGTAAAACACTAGAAGAAATTACAACATCAAAGGAATTATCAGAAAATGGCATATCGATCATTGACGAACAAATGACATCGATATCTGGATCAGTAACTTTTACACATGTTTTCAGATCTTTAAAGTCAAGATCTAAGTTCACCCTGAAATTACTCTGAGGTATTTCTGAAGAAACAATTCCTATACCGCCTCCTATGTCAAGAACTTTTTTATTTTCTAAATTTTGTAATTTTGAAATTAGATAAAATCTAACATCAAAATCATTTCCCCACCATTTTTGAGGATTGATTGAAAGTATTTTTGATTTGATTCTTGATTGCTCTGACACATTCATGTAGATTACAATTGCAAATTATTTTTATCAATTTAAACTAAAAAGTAATTTTATTTCTTTATATGGTCAGTATGATTCTAGTCTAGCAATTGAGCAATATTCGAGTAACCTATTCGGGTTTGATAGCTCTAACTGTAGGTCTTGCTAGCGTATTAACAGGCGCGATATTTACTCTCATAGTAACAAGACGATTGTCTCCAGAAGAATTTGGTATCTGGTCAATCATAGGCAGTATGATCTCCTATTTTCTTATTGCAGAGCCTGTGATTTCGTTCTGGGCTACAAGGCAAATAGCAAGAGGAGAGAAAGTAGGAAAAACATCTCTAACCTCAAGTACAATGTTTTCTCTTGGAGCGATTCCACTCTACATTATACTTTCTTACTATGTGTCTCAGGTAAGTCATTCACACTATGATTCAATGATACTGGCTGCTATACTTCTACCAGTATCATTTGTCAGCCAAACTATGTCTGCCATAAATCTTGGCCACAAACCACATGCTTCAAGCTATGGTCTACTTGCCTTTGAATCACTAAAAATTCCTGTAGGGCTATCACTGGTGTATTTTCTTGATATGGGTGTAGATGGTGCTATAATAACAACCGCCGTTGCGTATATGGGTAAAATTGGAATACAAATCTACTTTGGTAAGCATGAATTACAAGGAAAATTTGGTTTGCAGAATCTAAAACATTGGATAAAACATTCTTGGTTACCTTTGTATTCAAACCTATCACATGTAATATGGTCATTAGATGTTATCATATACACAATAATAACAAAATCAGTAATCGGAGTAGCTTATTTTTCTGTATCTTCTACAATAGCTGCTATAATTGGTAACGCAGGTTTAATCTCACAAGCTGTATATCCAAAATTATTAGCAAAAGGCAGTCATGATTATATAAATGAAAATTTTTCACGGTTGTTATATTTTGCAATACCACTACTTGGTATAACTTTAGTTTTTTCTAAACCAGCTTTGTTTGCTCTAAATCCTGCTTATCAAAGTGCTTCTATGATAGTCATAATATACTCTTTTAGAACATTTTTTTATGTTATTACTAGTACTTTATATCAAATATTATTAGGAATTGAGGATGTTGACATAGAGAAAAATTATAATTACAAGGCTTTAGCAAAAAGCAAACTCTTTCTTATTCCAACATTGACCAATATACAATATGGACTATACATAGTAAGTCTAGCTATTATGTTATTAGTACTCAATTCCAATAAAATATCTCCAATTGAATTAGTAACATGGTGGGTCACCATAGCATTGGCTTTACAAATACCAGTTTTAATCTACGCTTCAATTCTTGTCAAAAAATACATAAAATTTTCATTTCCATATGTTAGTACAATAAAATATGTTGTTTCTACTATTACTTTTATCGTTGTATTTCACTTTACGTCAAGTATGATTATTAATTATCAGAGTAGCATTTACAGCTTTTTACCCAAATTACTTCTTCAATTATTCATATGTATTGGAATATATCTAATAATCACATACCTGATAGATAAAAAAACAAGAATATTATTCAAATCAATCATCACTGAATTAAAATAATTTAATGATGTGTATAAGTTGATTCATAACCATAATAAATGCAAGAGGTCGAAATTTTACTAGATGAATATTGAGATACAAGAGGATATGATACCTGATGAGTCTTGGAATGACAGACTCTTGCATTTTCTAGGTACGGTATACCAGACAAAAGAATATGCAAAATTTACAGAATCGGCGCGAAAATGGGAATCTCGTTATTTAAAATTTGTAACTTCTAATGGGAAACTTATTGGGCAATTAATGTTGAATGTATATTCTAAATTTGAAAATAGAAAAATTGTATCGTTGTTAAAAAGACTAACGCCTTACGACAAACATGTATATCGTTGGGTGTATGGACCTGTTGTTTTTGATTCTAGTTTTAATCAAGATATTTGTAATGCATTAACAAAATATCTTGTTTTAAAAAACTGCATGGTTTCAGGTTCTGAACATCCTCTCTCTAGTGGTAGTTTATCTTCATTAGGAGCGCCATTTACTTATAAAACGTGGGGTACATTTTTAATTGATCTCTCTGTAGGTAAAGAAATCCTTTGGTCTAAACTTGATAAACACTCTGCTAAAAAGAACATAGAACGATCTCAGGAAAGGGGTGTAACTATAACTGAAATGAAAAAATCAGATCTAATAGGATATCATAAAATGCTTCATGAAACAAAACTCAAGGCTGGAGGATACCAACATCTATCTAGACTCGAACAATTATGGGATATATTACATCCTATAGGTCTAACTGGTTTCATGGCATATGAAAATGGACAACCAATAGGGGGAATAATGATTTCATCGTTTAATGGTTACATAAATGAGTGGGGTGTAGCTAGATCAGAAAGAGATACTATCGCAAAACTATATTCTCAGGATCTTTTAAAATGGAAAATTATAGAATGGGGCATAGAAAATAAATGTCATTATTATGACCTGTCGGGTGTAAATCCAGATCCGGTAGATCAGAAAGAAATGGGTATTTATAAATACAAGAAAAAATGGGGTGGCGATTTTATAAAATACGGTTTGATAAGTTTATGATTTATGTGTGAACCAACAATTATACATTATTTTATTCTAAAAAATTATTTTTTCTTAAATGAAGCAATATCTGATTTACACTTTCTTCAAGATTGTTTTTTTCGGTATCTACTGTTAAATCTGGCTGAAGAGGTGCTTCATAATCATCGCTTATCCCAGTAAAATTCTTAATCTCATTATTCCTGGCTTTTTTATACATCCCTTTAACATCCCGATTTTCACAAATAGCGATAGGACATTTGATATATGTTTCAATTAGTTCATCCTTCCCAATTATTTCTCTTGCCTTATCTCGATTTTCTTTGTATGGACTAATGAGAGCTACACAAACAGGTACATTGTGTTTGATCAATAGTTTGGCAAGGTGTGCAACGCGTTTGTTATGTTCATTTCGGCCTTCTTTTGAAAAATCTTTTGGTGATAACCATTCTCTTAGCTCATCACCATCTAGTACTGCTAAATTTTGTATGTGCTCTTTTAGTTTTCGTGCAATTGATGTCTTACCAGAACATGGTAAACCAGTCATCCAAATTGCAAAAGCCATTATGTATAACATTTAATTCTACCATATAATCATATTCCAAGTGCAAATCTGAATATGAACTATCATTATATTCTTGATACCTATGAAATTTTAATTCCAGTTAAAATCTATGCCTAGGAAATGATACAAATTTTGGTTATGTGGTCTAAAATACTCTCTTAACTCATCTCTAGTTTGTTCACTAATTTTCCCAAATTGTTCAGAAATATTGTATTGTTCAAAAGACGTGAGTTCAATTTCAGGTAGTTCTAAAAACGAACATGTTGATTTGAAAACATTTGAAGGTTTATCATACATATCTTCACTTTTTATAATTAGAATTTTTTCTCTATCAAAAACATCAAACCAACCCTTTAATAATTCCATATAATGACCTCCTGATAAATATCCCCAAAAATGCCATTTCTCACTGTAGTAGTTTTCTTCTCTTAACATTCGTTCATATTCACCAGTCAATCTTTGTTTTTCTTTATGGATGGCATCTTCAAAACTCAAGGTTTCATTACCTCTTTTTTTGATACTGTTATAATGTGATAATGCTCTATCTATAGGGTTTCTTAATAATAAAATGATCTTAACTTCTGGAATTATTTTTTTTATTCTTGAAGGCGCCTTTGGGTGAAATACATACATTGGTGTTGCCTCTCCTGTAATTGTTCTACAATTTCTTGCCCTATCATTATAATTTTTTATAAATGTGGTGGGAAAATATGATTTATACCACTCAACCCCATTTGCATAATCACTAGAAAAAAATCCAACTTCTTTAGCTAAAGGTGATAATACACATTTATGTTGAATTAAATAATTGAATAAAGAAGTAGTTCCACACCTTGGGAATCCAGCTATTAGGAAATCGGGAAGAACTCTATATCTGGATGTTAATCTTCTGAAGGTCCAATCAGCTTTTCTTTTAATTCTTTGTTCTAATTTCAAATTATCCCCGGTTTGTTTATCTAGATATGTAATTACTTATGTTTTATTCTAGAAATTTAGTAATATAACATATGAAAAGACATATTGACTGTTTCTATCTAATGTTAAAAAGAATATAAATGAACATTCTTCATGCTGGTAATCTAGCAAATTTTGGTTATCTAGCTGTTAAGGTGCTACGTAATTATGGGATTAATGCTAATCTTTTAGCTAGAAAACCAATTCATAGTACAGAAGATCCCAAGTCACAAGATAATGATCTAGAAAATAGTGGATATCCAGATTGGATAAAATTTTATGATACATCAAAATCTGGTTGGAAAATAGAAGTTCTTAAACGAATGAGGGATAAGAAATATAATCTTATTCATACATATGTCGAACTTCCAATTTTTGCAATGTTTTCAGGGAAAAAATTTGTCTCACATACTTTAGGAAGCGATATGGCTGAATTAGCGTTATCAAAATCATTTAAAGGAATGTTACTTCGAAGAGCGTATGGCAAAGCCAAAATTATCATATTTGTACCCCATCATTATCCATTACTTGATAAATTGGGATTAACCAAGAAAGCTATATTCGTACCCTTTATAGTGGATCATGAAAAGTTTCAACCAAAAAAGATTGAAAACATTCCAACAAAATATGATAATAAATTCATCATATTTCATCCGACAAATCAGATCTGGAACGTCAAGGCAAATGACAAGTTTCTAAGAGCTTTTATACGATTAACCAAGGAATATGATAATTTATTATTGATATTAGGTGATCGTGGGGAAAATATTCAAGATGCAAAAAAACTAATTGAAAATAACGGGATACAAAATCATGTAGAAATAATACCAACGCAAACCCAAGAAATGTTGAGATATTATTATAATCTGTGTGACATCGTAGCTGATAATTTCGGATATGGTACACTTGGAGGAATTACATTGGAATCAATGTCTAGCGAAAAACCTGTTTTAACACTAATGTCTGATATTTACTCGAAACTGTATAAACAAATTCCACCTGTTATTAATGTGAAAACAGAAGAGGAAATATATGATTCCATTAAACAACTGATTAATTCTCAATCACTACGAATTGATGTAGGAAAAAAATCTAGACAATGGATAATTCATAATAACAGTAAAGAGATCTTCGCAAAGAGATGTAGTATCCTGTATGATGGGGTATTAAACGAATTATCTGTTGATGAAATAAGAAATAAAATCTATCAGATAAATTAAACTTTAGAATATCTCTTGTAAATCTCTGTCATGGTATAATTTTTAATTCTATTCTTTTTGATAAACTCTAATAATTCGATAAATAATGTCCCTATACCAACTGTTTTGTTATTAATATGCTCTCTAATCTTTTCGGGATTATGATAAAACTTCTTTACTTTTTCATATCTCTTCATATTTTCTGAATTAAGAAATATGTGGAAAGGATGAAAATCAAAGACTTTTAGACCGGGGGTCTTTAGCTTTAATACTTCTAAAGAAAACTTTTTGTAGAATTTTTTACCCATCAAATGACTCCAATCGATATAATATATTGGAATCTCCATTATTCCATGTATTGTATTAATGGGTAAAATTCCTGCTACATTGGCCATCATGTAATTACTAGTATAATGGATTCCTTTCTCTTTGTACATTAAAAGAAGTGTTTCTTCCGTTAAAAGTCTGTGACTCCTGACCCCTTTTGCATGGGGAAATAAATCCATTAATTTATCAAAAGTTTTTTGATAGGATTTTTCAGTTTTGTAATATGGGTGTAAAGCAATTTCATATTTATTTCCTAACTCTGCTTTATGTGTAGCAAAAAGAGTAGCCTTAATTTTGTAATCATCCAAGATATCTAAAACATATTCTATTAATTCTTGTGGACTCCATTCTATGTCTATAGTCATAACTATTTCTGAATCAAAACTCTTAATTTTATTGCTAATTATACTCAATGTATGAATTGGTAAAACAAGTATTGATAATATAATATTGATGTTTTAAATTTGACTTTGATGTTATCAAAAACGACTTATTAATGAAACGCTATTATTCTATAATTATCAAAATTAATAACATGATTAAAAACAATCAGCAGGTAGTTATATTCAACCTTAAAACAAAAAAGTGATAATTTTGGAATCAACTGGCTCTTATCTTTCAGAATCTATTATCAAAAAACTACATTTCAAAAACGAAAATGACAGAATTGTCTTTAATAGAGTATATGGAAAATCTCTGACTTCGTATAACAACAGATTAAAAATATTGAAAATGACAGAGAAAAAAAAAATACTTGATGCTGGATGTGGATTTGGTCAATGGACCATTGGATTATCCGATTTAAATGAGGAGGTTTATTCCGTAGATATGGATTTTAACGATCTCTTGATAACGAAAACAATTTCTCAATCTCTTAATAAACCAAATATCTCCCTCTTTTCTGCTTCTATTGAGGAATTGCCGTTCTCAGATAATTCATTTGATGCAGTATTTTCTTACAGCGTACTATATTATACTGATTTTAAAAAAACTATCAAAGAATTTTACCGTGTACTAAAATCTGGAGGAGTTTTTTATGCCTGTGTTATAGGTATAGGGTGGTGCTTGAATCGCATAATAAATAATCAGAATTTTACTTCAGAATCAAATGTACGTAAATATGCAATTGATACATTACTTTCCTCAATTAACTACTTCTTAAAGGGTGAACAAAAAAGGGGAAGTTCAATAGCTCTTACTCCAAATTGGTTTTCAAAATATCTGCAACTTGTAGGATTTAAGAAAATCATTTGTGCTCCGGAGGGAACCATTCATCTTGATAAAGGATTAAACATACAGCCATTCTATAAGGCATCATATCTAGGTTTTACAAACGTCTTTGAAGTATTGGCAGAAAAATAACCTACGCCTATTCAGATTTTCTACCCCATTTTATTTTACCCCATACCCTTTCATACAGGTAATAAAATCCAATTACAATTACATTGTAAATTATTGTAATTGCTGAAGTAGCTGTTAAATTGTGAGTAAAGTACCAAGAAACTAAAGCCAATATTATGGTGACCACTACTCTGTAGATCACTGCTTTTAATAATGATCTTATTCTTGTTTCCATACAATATTAATGCCATGTCTTGATTCATTTCATGTCCTAATAATATTTTCATATATTCAGTTAAATTTTATTAAGTATTATCTGCTGTTGTCTATTGACCATAAAATGTATTTTTTAATTCCTTCTTTGATAGGAATTACAGGCTTGTAACCTAATATTTTACGTGCATGAGAAATATCTGCAAGGTGTCTCATCACATCTCCTTTCCTTTGTGCAACAAAGAATAAATCTTCATTTACATTTTTGCCAGTAATTTCGTGGTATTCTTTAATCATTGTTTTTGCTATTGTTTTTATGCTTACTTCTCTACCTTGTCCTATGTTGAACGTATCTCCAATAGCATTTCTTGTTTGATCTGCCAACATTATTCCATTACATGTATCTTCAACATATGTGAAATCTCGAGTTTGTTTTCCAGTACCATGGATTATCAATGAACGTTTTATTAGTAATCGTCCAAAAAACTTCGGAATCACAGCTGCGTACAAATCAGTTCTCATGTACTCCCCATAGGAATTAAATGGTCTTACAATAACCATTTGGAGTCCATATGATTTTTCAAACCCTCTAACATACAATTCAGAGGCAGCTTTCGAAGCTGCATAGATTGTGTGTGGAATGAGTGAATGTCCTTCCTTCATTGGTATGGATACTGCAGTCCCATACACTTCACTTGACGAAACATGTATCATTTTGCAATGAAGTTCCGTACACGCTTTAGCAACCAAGTATGTACCATAATCATTTACTCTTACAACTTCTTCTGGTCTGTCAAAAGACATGGTTAATGGTTTTACTGCTAAATTAAATACGACGTCAGCTTTTTTGCAAGCGGTTTTGAATTTCTCTATATTTAAAATACTTCCTCTTACAATTTTGATATCTGCAGACAAATTTTTCTTTCCACTACCATTAGAAAAATCGTCATAAACTGTAACGTCATATCCATTTCTCTGTAGTAGATTGGACAAATGTGATCCTATGAATCCAGCTCCACCTGTGACAACTGCCCGACGCTTCATCACCTAACTTTGCAATAATTCGTTAAAATATGTTGTGAACGATATGTGAGACATTTTAAAACTAAAACTCTTTTATTATCTTGCAAATGAACTCTTGATCATCTGTTGTTAATTCTTCATGTAATGGTAATGAAATAGTATTTTTGTACAAGAACTCAGAATTTTCAAGCTTACCCTTTCGCCTATGCTTTCTAAAGGCTGGCAAACAATGTAAGGCATATGTACCAATCTGTGTTTCAATATTTTGTCTTGCAAGTTTGTTTCTTATTTTATCTCGTAAGTTAGGTCTTGTAACATAACACACATAGGATTGATAGGTATGCCTTGCATCTTTAACTGGTTTCTGTATATGAATAAAATCGATTTTGGAAAGCAGTTCATCATAAATTTTTGCCTGAGCTATTCGTTTTTTGATTATTCCCTCGATTTTTTCCATCTGTACAAGTCCTATGGCACTTAACACATCTGAAATCTTATAGTTGGTACCTGCCTTTACAAATTCTGTGCCAACTTTTCCAAACATCTTGTAAGAATTACACCTGTCTGCCAATTTCTTATCGTTTGTTGTAATCATTCCTCCCTCTCCAGTGGTAATTATCTTTCTTGGATGGAAACTAAAACAGGTTACATCAGCCAATGTGCCGACGTATTTGTTTTCTAACTTTGTTCCCAAGTTTGTTGCAGCATCTTCTAAAATTCTGACTCCTTGATTTCTAATTTTGTAAAAATCTTTTTCTAGAGGATTTCCAAAAAGTGAAACTGGCAAGACGAATCTAGTCGAACTATCTATAGATTCCTCTATTGTTTCTCTTGTGACATTCATTGTTTCTTTATCTACATCAACAAGTATTGGTATTCCTCCGGCTAGTTCTATGACAAGTGCAGTGGCTGGAAATGTAAAATCAGAAACCAAGACCTTCTTACCTTTTACTCCAAGGCTTTCAAGAGCAGTATGGAGTGATGTTGTTGCAGAAGTTGTAGCAATAGCATATCTTGCCTTTACATATCTTGCTATTCTTTGTTCAAATCTATGAGTTACCTCCCCCTCGGTAAGTATCTTTGAGAAAAGCACTTTTTTTATTAATTCTAATTCACGGTTGTCAATTTTTGGCCGCATCAAGAATATTCTTTTTCTCATTTATTGATACCAAGACATCTCTCCTTTCTGTATTTTATATTGCTACTGATTGAAGATGCCGAAAACTAATTAGACAGTCAGAATTGCCTTATTTGTGATCCTAAATGAAAGATGAATTAAAAGATGCGGTAGCAGGTCTGGGTGAGATTGGTACTCCAATCATGCAACTAATATCCAAAGCAACCCCTGTTGTTGGATACGACATCAATGAAAAATTAATGAATCTTGCTAAATTCAAAAAATACGAAAAACTTGATACCTGTTTTTTACACATCTGTATACCGTATAACAAAAATTTTGAGTCAAACGTAGTTTCTTTGTATAAAAGATTCAAACCCGACGGAATTGTTATTCATAGTACAATTAGTCCTGGTACCACAAGTAAACTCCAATCAAAATTACCAATTCCTGTAATATACAGCGCTACAAGAGGCGTACACAAAAGAATGCTCTATGATCTAAAACGATACACAAAATTTTACGCCATCGAACCAGATGCGCCAAACGCAAAATGGGCATCCTCTGAATATGTCAAGCTAATGAAAAAATGCGGCGTAAAAACCAAAAAAATGACAAACCCATTAACACTTGAGCTTGCAAAAATTGTAGTTGATACGTCATACTATGGATGGCTAATCAACTATGCGCAGATTAGTAACATGATTGCTATTAGAAACAAAGTAGACTATGACGAGATGTGGTCTTTTGCTGATGAAATACACAAGTATCTCGGAAACAGGCCAAAGATGTTTCCTGGATACATTGGGGGTCACTGTCTTGACGGGAACGAGATTATATTTATCAAGACCAATCTTGGAATGAGACCAGTTACTATCAAAGACTACATAGAAAAAGACTATACAAATGATATTTTGTCATATGATAAAGAAAACAAAAAGCCATTTTTCGATAAAGTTACTTCAAAATGGAAGCGAACATTTTCTGGTACAATGGTAACTTTGACATCAAGAACAAACCGTTCCATAACAACAACTGATGAACACATAATGCTTGCATCAGATGACCTCTCAGAAAAATTTGCTAAAGATATCAAGACAAATGACTACATACCATTTGCAGCGCAGCTACCAGATCTTAAGATACAATATTCTTTTGATTTTAAATCAAAAAACTGGAGGCTTGCATATAACATGCCAAGATCAATCACAATCACTGAGGACTTTTGCAGACTGTTGGGATACTACGTAGCAGAAGGCTCTGTAAGCAACTACGGTAAAGGGTATTCTATACGATTCTCTTTTAACAAAAATGAAACCCAGTATATCTCAGATGTATGTAATATACTAAACTCAATGAAAATAAATCATTACATCACAACACAAAATAACGTAACACATGTTGGAATAAAATCAACGCCGCTTTCATTATTTATTGCGGACACTCTGGGTTGCGGAAGAAACTCAACAGCCAAGAATCTCCCCGAGTTTATCTACTTTGCATCAAGAAAAATGAAAGAAGAATTCATGTGTGGATACTTTAGATGTGACGGTTCATTTTCACCCGAAATTGGTATGGTTCAAGCTGGCACATCTTCTAAATTGCTTGCAGCAGGTCTTGATATCTTGTTGCTTTCTATGGGATTTGTGATGACATTATCTGAGAGAATTCATTCTTCAAGTGTAATAGAAGGCAGAACCATCAAGGGAGGTCTCCTGTATTCTCTTATCTCAAAGAAAGAGATACAATATAATAAACTCGCATCAATTGCAGGATTTTCAGGATCTCAAGTGCCAAGAAATCATAGCAAAAACCTATGGCATATCATACATGACAATCTGTACATGATTGGTACAACAAAAATTGTACACCAAGAAGCAGAACAAGAGGTTTATTCAATCGATACCAAAAATCATCTCTTTGTATCAACAGGCGGTCGAGTTATCCACAATTGTGTAATACCAAACCTAGACTTGATTCACCACCAGACACTTGATTTGATAAAAAAACTAAATGATACCTATGCAAAGAAAGTAAAGAACTCAAAATCAATTTCTAAAAAATACCGACATTAAATCTCTGTATGATTTAGTAGAATTTGGCTTTGGTAATACTGAATGGTATATAGTACAGTAGCCAAAAATTACTAATATGGAAACCAAGATCCACTCAAGTCTTAGAACGGTAGAATGGAAAGACAACGCAGTACATATGATTGATCAAACCAAGTTGCCAAATGAACTAGTTTATGTCAAATTTACTGATTATAATGATGTCGCAGATGCGATAAGAAATCTAGTGGTAAGAGGTGCTCCGGCAATAGGAGTGTCTGGTGCTTTTGGACTGGCTTTGGCTGCATTACAAAGTACGGCAAATACAAAAGATGAACTTCTCGCTGATCTGGAAAAAGCAAGAAAAATCCTACATGAAACAAGGCCAACCGCGATCAATCTAGCTTGGGGACTAGAAAAAATAATGCAAGTTGCCAGATCAGCAACAACTGTATCAGAAATTAGAGACAATGTAGTAAAGGAAGCAAAGAGGATGGCCGAAGAAGACATTGCAATAAACATGCAAATGGGAAGAAATGGAGCATCATTGTTTTCAGATAACGATACAATCATGACTCACTGCAACGCAGGAGCGTTAGCAACAGTAGGATATGGAACCGCTCTTGGAGTCATACGTGCAACAAAAGA
>JAJPGX010000016.1 GCA_021325595.1 Nitrososphaerota archaeon
GCTTTTGTTCCAATATTCTTTGAATTCCAGAATCAGATGGATTGATTTGTGTGGTATCATGATTTTTAAGCAACAGTTTAGCTAGTAGGTTGTAATATAATAATGAATTCTGGTTATTCACAAGATTTTCCATACAAACAAAGAATCTATCTTAACAATGCATCTACATCTAGAATGCCCAAGTCCAGCATACAAGCCATGACGGATTTTCTAATCAAATACAATGAGCTAGGTCCTGATTCCGAAGAATCTGATAACTATGTGAGGGAAAGACTCGGTGCAGTACGAAAAGGAATATCGAAACTAATCAAGTGCAGACCTGAGGAGGTTGTACTTACACAAAGTGTTACAGATGGAATCAATTTTGTAGCAAGTGGGTTAAAACTTGACCCAAAATCAAACATTGTTATTCGTGGCTCCAGCCACGAGCATCCTGCAAACCACTTTCCTTGGGTAAGAATGGGCAAGAGGTTTGAGCTAAGAAACCTGCAGATTAATGAGACAGGATATTTTGATATGGATTCGCTTGAAAATATAATAGATAAAAAAACTGGACTTGTGGCACTAAGCCATGCCTTGTTCAATACTGGAGCAATACTTCCAGTTGAAAAGATTGGAACAATACTGGAAGAAAGAGGAATTAATTATTTTGTAGATGCAGCGCAAACAGTTGGATGCATAAGCGATGTTGATGTAAATAAAATAAAATGTAATTTCATGTCATTTAATGGATCAAAGTGGTTGTGTGGCCCGATGGGAATGGGTATTTTTTATTGTAAAAAAGACTCTAGTGAGTTAATTGAACCCTTGCAAGTTGGAGGCGAATCAGCAATTCTTCATGAAAATAATCTTGTGTATAAGGAAATGCCTGCAAGATTTCAAGCCGGGTTCCGTAATTGGGCTGGCGTGGCAGGCCTTGAGGCATCAATTAATTATTTATTAAAAATAGGAATGGATAAGATTAGGCAACAGAACATAAAACTTGCAAATTTGTTACGCGATGAGCTTACAAAGTTAGGAAATGTTACTTTGTATGGTCCTGATGACCAAGAAAAAAGAACAAGCATTGTATCCTTTTCTATCAAGGACCAAGATCCTAAAACACTAACGGCAAAACTTGAAAAAGAAAACATCATTCTTGCTGTTCGTGAAATCTTTACAAAAAAGATAGTACGTGCCTCTCCTCATTTTTATAATTCAGAGTCAGAAATTTTGCAGGTAATTGAAGCTATAAAGAAATCTTAAGTCTATTTTTCTTGCTCTTCAATAACCATCATGGTTAGTGTGGAGTACACCTTGTCTATCTTTCGTATGTTATTTGTGATGATTCCTCGTAGTTTTTCCATGGAATTTGATGAGATTTTGACAATTATATCGTAAACGCCGTACACGCCCTGAACCTCATATTGGACATCTTTTTCTTTGTCAAGTATTTCTTTGATTTTTTTGATTATCTCAACATCAGAGCCTAGATCAGAATTAATCAGAATGTAAGTTGTCGGCATAAGTTAATTGCCGTTTGACAATATTTAACCTTTGGTTACAATATCAAAATTGAATTATTAGTTTCATATAGTTAATTGGTGGAACCAATAGATCTCACACTTGAAATTTCAAATAAACTTCCAAGCTTTCCTGGATCTCCTAGACCGCAGTTTATCTCGTGGGCAGACAAGAAATCTGATGGATACAACTTGGAATTAATTTTTCTAAGTTCACATTCTGGGACACATCTTGACGCTCCATTTCATTTCATAGAAAAAGGGTTTACAATCGACAAGATTCCTCTACGAAGACTGGTCTCTGATGCTATACTTTGCAGATTAAAAAAAGGGCCTGATGAATCCATCACCAAAAAAGACATACTTGACTTTGAAGCAAAATATGGAAAGGTAAAACCCGGAGCTTCAGTGATTTTTGAGACTGACTGGCATCATAATCTAACAGAAAAAGGCTATTTTATAAAAAATCCAGGACTCTCGGAAAGTGCTGCCAAGTACTTGGCACAAAAAAAGATAGGACTAGTTGGTATTGATTCTCCAAGCATAGATCTGGGAAAAGATTCCAAGTTTTCTGCACACCATATCCTGTTGAAAAAAGGAATATTGATTTTGGAGAACTTGTGCAATCTTGAGAAAATCAAGGAAACTCGCTTTAAGCTTATTGTACTACCACTAAAACTGAAAGGAGCAACTGGTTCTCCTGTTCGCGCTATTGCACTTTAAATTACAAACTGAAATCTATTTTGTTTGTAATTTTCAGCAAGTTTTCCTACAATAGGAATCTTGTTTCCACAGTGTGAACAGTTGTTTTTATCATCAAGATACCATCCTTGGATATCAAAGCCATACCTCTTGACCACTATCTTCTTACACTCTGGGCAGTATGTATGTTCAAGTGGGTGTCCCGGGACGTTTCCCAAGTAGGCATATTTCAAGCCCACTTCTTTTGCTATTTGATGATGTTTTTCAAGAGTCCCTACGGGGGTTGGTTCAAACTCCATCATTTTATAGTCTGGATGAAATCTCAAAAAATGAATTGGTATGTCAGGGCCAAACTCGTCATAGACAAACTTGCATAACTTTCTAGCATACTCCAGGTTATCTCCCACTTGGGGAACTACCAGATCAGTAATTTCCACGTGAATTTTTGTTTTGGTATGAATCTCGTGTAAGCTATCAAAGATTGGCTGTGGATCTGGCACACCAATATATTTTCGTGTAAATTGTGGTTCTGCATTTCCTTTGAAATCAACAGTTATGCAATCAAGGAATTCATCCATCATCTTTACTGTTTCAGGGGTATCATACCCATTTGATACAAATATGTTAAAGAGACCTTTTTTTCTTGCAATGACACCACAGTCTCTTGCAAACTCGATAAAGATTGAAGGTTGGTTATACGTATACGCAATTCCATCAGAGCCTGACTTTATTGCCAAATCAACTACTTGTTCTGGAGTCATGTCAGTTCCCTCTATCTTCCTTCTCTGACTGATGTCATAGTTTTGGCAATACTTGCAATTATGTAACAATATACTATCTCCAACATAATTATGATTTGGAATGCATTCAAAGCTATATACTTTGGTAGTTTTGCCTGTGAATTTTACTTGTTTAACTTCCATCCAACTTCTTTTATTTTTTCTTACTAAGGGTGAAATGCTCTCTAGAATAAGTTTCTCAACCTCATCAGGGTGACTGTGGATTTGTATGCCAGAGATCCGTATAGTCTTCCAACCGTTTGCAGATAAGGTTTTGTCACGGATTTTATCATCTTGTCGAATTTTTTCAGAATTATAGTGCCACCATCCATCAATTTCAATATCAATTTTAGCTCCTAGTATAGCAGCATCTGCAATGTAGAAGTTTTTTGAGCCTCCAACAGGTTTCTCTATTTTAATTCTGTATTCTTTTTCGTATTTTATACCGATTCGATCTAGTAGATCATAAAGTAATTTTTGAGATTCTGATGGATGTTTATGAAGCCATTTTCGTAGTCTTTCAGCATTTTTGTGCCAACCATGAGAGGGATCTTCAATGAATTTAGCCTTACTTGTATCATGTGCTTTTTTTGCTACAATGGGGTCAAACATCAGATTATTAGTTTTCATTCTAAAGCTATGTTTTGTTCTCATTTCTGTTGGCATTTTGTATTCTTTCAAGTAACAAATTCCTCTATGTCTATTCCAATCATCAATTCCTACAATTACTTGATCACAATTCTTGCATGAGAATTTGGCCTCTTGAATTGATCTTTTTCTCTTCCAAACTTTGGTATTTTGATACCAGATTTTGAGGATTCGATCGCCTGTTTCTAAGGTTTCTGCAGTTTTCCAGCCATCGGTTGTAAATACTGGATGCTCTCGTGTGAGGTATAGTTTTCCTTTCTCTCTACTTCCATATCTTATTTCCAAAAGTTCTGCAAATCTTGAACCGGTATGTGTGACAACATTAGGACTTATCTCAAAATTGCCTTCAACATTGTAAGACCATACCTTATCTCCACTGATTATCTTTTCAATAGATTTCTTGGAACCATCGGCCATCAAGACTCTAGTTCCCTTGGGTTGACACAACCAATTACAACCAGTTGTTGCAATTGAAAATATACTAGAACCAGGGTGATAGTGTGTTACTGGTTTTTTCTCTATAGGATCAACATGGCCTGTTATTACTTTGCCATAAGCTAAGAGATCTAATCTGCCGTTGTTGTTTGCGCGTATACCACAGAGACCTACCTGACCTTTTCCTATTTCACAATATCTAGCACATGCAGTACATCTGACCTTTTCGTTAGGTAACTTTTGATAGAGAACTGCTTCTTTTGCCGTCATTAATTATACTCTTGTTTACGATATAAATTATGAAGTAACTGTCTGACTTGGTTTGACCTTTCCTGGACGCAATTTTTCTATTGCAGTTTCAAAGTCTTCTTGAGTTACCTTCATTGTTTTCAGATCTTTTTGCTCGTCATTTACGTAACGTTTGATGGCACTCATGGCTGCTCTGTTACATACTCCTTCTATCTCAGCTCCACTGAATCCCTCAGTTAACTGTACTAGCTTTTCAAAGTTGATTCCAGTTTCCACGGGCTTTTTCTTTGTGTGTATTTTGAATATGTGTTCCCTGCTCTTTGCGTCAGGTAATGGTACTTCAATTATTCTATCAAATCTACCTGGACGTAGTAGTGCATTATCAATCAGGTCTACTCTGTTGGTAGCTCCTATGATCAATATGTTGTGTAATTCCTCTAAACCATCAATTTCAGTTAGAAATTGTGAAACTACTCTTTCTGTTACATTGGAATCCGAACTTCCAGAGCTTCTGCTTGGTGCAAGTGCATCTATTTCATCTAGAAATATTATACATGGTGCTGCCTGGCGTGCCTTTCTAAATATCTCGCGTACTCCTTTTTCTGACTCTCCAACCCATTTTGATAGTAATTCAGGACCTTTGATACTGATAAAGTTAGATTCAGTATTGTGTGCAACTGCCTTTGCAATTAGCGTTTTTCCCGTACCTGGTGGACCATACAACAGAATGCCTTTTGGTGGTTTTACGTCTGCGTACTCAAAGACTTCTTTGTGCTTGAGTGGCCATTCAACTGCCTCGTGCATTTCTTCTTTTAATGTGTCCAAGCCTCCAACGTCATCCCATGATACATTTGGTACTTGAACTAGAACTTCGCGTAGTGCAGATGGTCTAACATCTTTTAGTGCATCACGGAAATCGTTTTCAGTAATTATAATTTTTTGTAGAATTTCTGCCGGGATCTTTTCTTCTTTTAGATCTATTTGAGGAAGTATTTTTCGCAAAGATCTTATTGCGGCTTCTTTTGCAAGTACTTCAAGATCTGCACCAACAAATCCATGTGTAATTTTTGCAATTTGGTTTAGGTTAACTTTTTTATCAATTGGCATACCTCTTGTGTGAATGTCTAAGATCTCTCTTCTTCCTCGCTCATCAGGAATTCCAATTTCTATTTCTCTGTCAAATCTTCCTGGTCTTCTAAGCGCAGGATCAATTGAATCAGGTCTATTTGTTGCAGCGATAACTACTACCTTACCTCTTGATTTCATACCATCCATCAAAGTAAGCAATTGTGATACTATTCTTTTTTCTACTTCTCCAGTTACTTCTTCTCTTTTTGGTGCGATGGAATCAATCTCATCGATAAATATGATACTTGGAGAATTTTCCTCTGCTTGCTTGAATATCTCCCTTAGCCTTTCTTCACTTTCACCATAGAACTTGCCCATGATTTCTGGGCCGCTAAGCGATATAAAATGAGAATTTGTCTCGCCAGCTACTGCTTTTGCAAGGAGTGTTTTTCCCGTACCTGGTGGACCATATAGTAGTACTCCCTTTGGTGCTTCCACACCTAATTTTTCAAATAATTCTGGATGCCTCATTGGAAGCTCAACCATCTCACGTATCTTCTGAACCTCATTTCGTAATCCTCCTAGGTCATCATAGGTTACTCTAGGGATGGTATTGTCAGTAGCCTTTGTAATTGTGCCAAGCTTGAATTCAGTGTCTTCAGTAACAATCACAGGTTTTCCTTGTGGTATTGTATTTGATACAACTAGTTGTGTCTTATTACCTAGCTGTGTGTTCACTAGAAGAGTATCTCCATTAGTTAGAACGTATCCCATGTAGTTTGTTACCATGTATTCTTGCAGTCCTTCGGCACTTAGCTTTTCAATTGGAGAAACAGTTACTTGTTTTGCTTTTTGTGCTTGAACTTTTTTAATTGTAATTTTTTCTCCGATACCAGCACCGATATTATGCCTTGTAATTCCGTCAATCTTGATAAGGTTAGTTCCGTAATCTTCAACTGAGCCAGGCCAGAGCTTTACATGACTTTTTCTGTTTCCACTAAGCTCTAGTATGTCACCTGTTTCCCAATTGTTGTCTTCAACAATTTTAGGGTCCACTACAGCAATTCCTTTTCCTACGTGTCTTTGTGACGCCTCTGCAATTTTTACATTAATTTCATTCATTTTTCATCACCAAAAAAATAATTTATTCGACGGGCACTGTCTTTCCTTTTGGCTTGTCCTCCTCTTTTAGCTTGAATTTTACTTCAAGTATTCCGTTAGAGTAGGTTGCTTTGACAGATTCCTCGTCTACTTTTTGTTTGATGGGTATCTTTGCATGATACTTTTTCTCTCCATGTTCCGCATCTAAATTGATTGTACGACCAACTACTTCGATCTTGATGTCTTTCTTTTCTACTCCTGGCATTTCTGCAACTACTTTTAGCAGCTTTTCTTTGTCGTCTATAATGACATCTACTAACGGCTCTCTTGTTTCAGCCGAGGGAAGTAGACCTGGTCTTACATTTCCGTATTCTTTGACAACCGGATGCCCATCTGGACCTACTGTTATAGAATAACCATAGTAATAGGGACCAAATGTTTTGGTATTTGGCGATTCCTTAATTTCATCCCAGATTGTATCCAGTTCTCTAAAAGGACGCATCATTCTGCGGAACAGGACGTCAAACTCATCTTCTATCATGTCATAATCACGCATGATATGTAATAGTTATGACATTATATAAATATTATGATATTATATCAATTCATATGACATATCCTAATATAGATGACAGTATATAATTTCTATATGCGACAAACAAATCTCTCAGTACCTGATGCTGTAAGGGAGATTATTACTCGAAATAGATCAATTTACGATTGCATAAAGATGGATCTTATTAACTATACTGCGCTGGCAGTAAAGATCCAGAAGGATGTAGAAGCTCGAGTTGGGGGGCCTGTAAATCTCAATACAATTGTGGTTGCAATCAAAAGATATGCAGATTCCTTTGAAACAAAAGAAGCTGTACAAAACGAGCCAGTGCTAAAAGATGCCAGGCTATCATTGACAGATGGTATTGTTGACATCAAATTTTCTTCAAATGATTTTGCAATGGAAGATGCTGTTGCGTTAATGGATAGGTTTACCAAGATTGATCCTAATTATGAATTTTTCAGGTTTACAGATTCGTTTAGATTTTTGACAGAAGACATAAGTGACATACATAAGGTGTTAGAATCATTTTCCTCCAAAGACTTTCAGACTGGGCTTGCAAAGATAACCATTCACATGCCACAAACTCAGAGCAGTTCTGACGTGGTTTCGTACGTGTCCGAGGTTCTGCACAATAGTGGAATCGAGCTTGTAAATGCGTTTTTCGCACAAGACAACATAGTAATTGTAGTGCATGAAAAAGATGCTGCAAGAGCATATGAGATTCTAAGGGGAGAAATTACTCGCTAAATGCCAGTTTAATCTAGATGCCTAGAGATTCTGGTTTTGTTATTTCTAAGAAGACTTTGTCACCTACGGCAAGGTTAAGCTGCTTGTATTCATGCATATCAAGTTTAATTGATGTAACATTTCCTGGCTGGCCCATCCCACCTGATAACATCTTGTTTAGGCCTTTAATCATGTCATCCATGTTTGTAAATCCCATAACTCCGCCTTGCCCAAAAGGAGACATTGGGGTACTCTGTTCCTTAAAGTCTTTAGCTGTAGATAATGATACAATGACATAAGGGGCGCCGTCAGGTGAGGCGTCTATTCGTACTACGATAAACTCCTTCTTCATATAGTACATGTCAAAATCAGCATATTTTACCTTTCGCCCTTGAATTCCTGCCTTTTTTTATATGATAATCGTACTACCTTTTTTACCCTCAAAAAATATCACCAAGATTAGGAGTAAAAATGTCATTAGTAAAGCGAATCTTGGTTCTTGGAGGAGGATTTGCTGGAATTGAATGCGTTAGAAAGTTAGAGTCTTACTTTTCTCATGATGACAGTGTCCATATTACTCTGGTTAGCGAGGATAATTTTCTTTTGTTCACACCAATGTTGCCACAAGTAGCATCAGGTACAATAGAAACACGGCACATAGTAATTCCAATTAGGACATTATTAAAAAAAACCAAGTTTTACGAAGCGGAGGTAAGAAACATCGATCCATATGGAAAAACTGTAACACTTAGCGGTACAAGTGAAAAACGTGGGATATCATTACATTATGATTATTTAGTACTAGCTCTTGGTAGCCAGACCAACTTTTTTGGAATGGATAACTTGGAAAGATTATCTTATTCAATGAAAAGTCTCAATGATGCAGTTGTTTTGCGCAATAGAGTAATAGACATGCTGGAACAGGCTGATAACGAAACTGATCCTATATTGAAAAAGAGTTTGCTGACCTTTGTAATTGTTGGTGGAGGTTTTGCAGGAATAGAAACTGCAGGGGAGTTGATGGACTTTTTACATGATGCAAGAAAATTTTATCCAAACATAGAAAAAAGCGATATTAGGGTAGTTGTCCTGGAAGCTCTGCCAAGTATATTGCCTGGTTTCAATGAAAAACTTGCCAAGTTTGCGTTAGAAAAACTACAACAACGTGGAATTGAGGTAAAGGTAGGAACTAAACTGTCCAGCTTTTCAGGAGAAGAGGTGGTAATAGAAGATGCTCAGCCTCCAAAAGCTAGTGCATATGTTCCATCTACGATTAACGCAATTCAAACTATGACATTAGTCTGGACTGCAGGTGTAACACCGGTAGACATTGTAAAAAAATCCGTCTTTAAGACAAATCGTGGAGGAATAGTTGTAAATGAATTTTTACAAGCAGTTGATTTTCCCGAGGTATTTGCAATAGGAGATTGTTGTTATTTGGTAGATCCTTTATCAAACAGACCCATACCTCCCACTGCTCAGAATGCCGAGTCAGAAGCCAAAGTTGCAGCCAAGAATCTTTATTCATCAATTAAAAACAGCAAGAAAACAAAATTTGTCTACTCACCAAGAGGCCAGATGGCAATTATTGGAAAGCGGAGTGCTATTGCAAGCATATTTGGCATACACTTGCATGGCTTTACTGCTTGGTGGATATGGAGGACCATCTATCTTTTGAAAATTCCCAAGATTAACAAAAGAATTAGGATTCTTTTAGACTGGACTGCAGATGTGTTTTTTGATAGAGATATTGCTAGATTAAAGGTAATGCGGCCAAAGACTCCTGAATACAAAGAACTTGACGAGGTCGATGATGTCTGGTAAAAAGGGAAAGCTACCACTGCTGGAACTTTTACATATGTACATTCCACCAGCCTACGATGAGAGGACAACTTGTTGTTCTACAACCTTGATAATCTAATCTTTCTAATTTCTTCTCAAAATTCAGATTTTGTGATA
>JAJPGX010000003.1 GCA_021325595.1 Nitrososphaerota archaeon
AGTTGCAGTGATGCTTCCCTTGATACAACCCCTGTTCCGCATCCAACATCTAATATTTTGTCACTTGGTTTGATTTGTGCAAGTTTTATCAGTTCCTTTGTAGACCTAAAAGGCCCTACATGGCTGTTTGCCCATCCTTCATGATATGTGTGAGCTACTGCATTCCAATTTGCTTTGGTGTTTACTTTGTATTGAACTGGATCAAAGGCGGTCATTTTCTAAATTCTGAGTTTACTCAACCCTTAAATTAATTATGTATTAAACAAATTTTGTGGCATCTTTTAGAGTCAGCGTAATTATTGAGAACAAACCTGAAATCGTAGACCCTGAGGGCGACACAATTCTTAACGACTTGGTTTTAAAAGACAAAAAAGTGCCAGTCAAAAAGGTACGCTCTGCAAAGATGCTAAGATTTGACATTGATGCAAAAAACAAAGAGTCAGCTGAAAAAACTGTGCTTGGATTATGTAACGAGTTTAGAATCTATAATCCTCTTGTAAGCAAGGTATCAGTTGAGACTGTCTCTCTCTAACCTTTCACAACTTTTCTATTAAGTGCAGTTGTGTCTTCTAATGCACCATCAATTAACAATTTACTACGCAGGTATTTTGCTAGGTCTGTTTCTGTTATGATTCCAACAAGTTTGCCGTTTTCTAGTACCAGTAACCTACGAATGTTTTTGTTTAGCATTTTTTGTACTGCATCTTCAATCGATGTCATAGGTTCAACCCATCTAAAGTTCGGCGACATTATCTCAGACAGTGGAACTTCAGAGCTTTTCTTGTCAGTTGTGGACACTTTACGCGCCAAGTCTCTTTCTGTAACCAAGCCTATTGGCTCACCATTTTTTACAACAACAAGTGAGCTGATGTTTTTTTCAGCAAGTAACAAAGCGACATCTTTTGCAGTCTTGTCATGTTCTATGGTTGCTACAGCCCGTATCATGATATCTCTTACGTGACCCATTATAGCTAGTACCAAAGTGTATTAGAATAAAAATGATGTGCTGGATTGTTTTTTCTTGGATGTTGTTTTTGATTTACAATAAAATCTGATACAATTTATTGTAATTTTTACAAATCATGTTTTCTTCAATATCTCATTCTTTTCTGTCGTTCCAAGTCGATCAAAAATTTGGTAAACACCAATCCCACCACAAACCCTCCAACATGTGCAGCAAATGCTATGGATATTGATGTAACCGAACCTATGAAAACATACAACACCTGTATTGCAAGCCAGTAGTATCCCCTGATATCTCCCATTGCAGCCGATATTCCCAAAATTCCTGATATGGCCCCAGACGCTCCAATCAGAACAGCTTGTCCTTCTGCAAGAAGATAACTTGCTATTACTCCATGAAACAGCGCACCGCAAATTCCTGCTATGATGTACACTAGAATGTATCTGCCCTTTCCAAGCGCACGTTCTGCAAAGCCACCCATGTATACCAAGGCAAACAAATTGAAAGCAATGTGGGCAATTCCTGCATGGATAAACATTGACGTAAAAATTTTAAGCACGCTATCTGCTGTCTGGTGGTATCTGAATAACTGGTCAGGCATAAATCCATAGTGTGATATGATATAATTCTGTGAGTTTGACAGTATTCCATATGCAAATACGATGATGTTGACAATCACAAGTCCAAGTGTGATCGGTGCAGGGTTTCCAAGACGAAGCAACCTGCTCTAACATAATGCTGCCATAATAAAACGATGCGTTACATAAACAAACGATGATCGCAATTTAAGCAAAAACATGATTGAAAATGCAAACTATGTGTCATGGCACGCATGATCTTTCGAATTGATTTAATATTGCGTCAAATAAAATAAAATTGTGAGGGTTGCAGTAATAGTTTTTCCTGGAAGTAACTGTGATCGCGACATGCATCACGTATTACGTGACGTCTTTCATCTCCAGTCTGGACTTGTATGGCACACTGATCCATTGCCAAAAAACATAGACGCCATTGTACTGCCTGGGGGATTTTCATATGGGGACAGGTTACGTGCAGGTGTTATCGCAGCACATAGTCCGGTGATAAAAGATGTTAAAAAAATGGCAGAACGCGGCATGCCAATTCTGGGAGTATGCAACGGTTTTCAAATTCTTGTAGAATCAGGATTACTTCCTGGCGCATTGCTCAAAAATACTAGTCTTAGCTACATCTGTAAATGGACTGAAATCATAGTAAAAAACAACAAGACGCCATTTACAAACAGATTCAAACTAAATCAAAGAATTCCAATTGCAATAGCAAATGGTGAAGGAAGATACTATGCTGATGATGACACTCTCAAACAATTACAAAAAAACAACCAGATTGTTTTCACATATGCGGAAAAAATCAATGGAGCATCACTTGATATTGCTGGAATATGCAACAAGGAAGGAAATGTTGTAGGCATGATGCCTCATCCAGAACGCTCTGCTGAACAAATAATCAATCCAAGAGACTCAAAGCCTGCATCACTAATCTTTGAGTCACTGCTTAATACGTTGGGTGTAACGGCATGAGTCTTACTCCACAGGAGTTTGACTATCTTGAAAAAAAGATAGGACGCAAGCCAAATCCTGTGGAATTACAGATTGTTGCTGCAGAATGGTCTGAGCACTGTTCTTACAAATCATCAAAAAAACATCTTCGTCTTTTACCAAGGGGAGGAAAAAGAGTAATTTCAGGGCCCGGTTATGATTCCGGAGTCTTGGATGTTGGCGATGGATATGTTGTCACAGTACACATTGAAAGTCATAATCATCCATCTGCGGTTGAACCATATGGAGGAGCAGCCACTGGTGTTGGTGGAGTAATCCGAGACATACTTTCTGCTGGAACAAGACCAATTGCAATACTTGATGGTCTACGATTTGGAAATATTGAAAAGGACAATCACGCAAGATGGCTTTTTAAAAATGCGGTACGTGGAATTGCAGATTATGGCAACTGTCTTGGTATTCCAACAGTTGGCGGTGAAATAGAATTCGACAATTGTTTTACAAATTATGCACTAGTTGATGTTGCATCAATAGGTTTTGGTAAAAAGGAGAGACTGATTAGAAACAGTGCGGACAAGGGAGACTTTGTTGTATTGATAGGGGGTTCAACTGGACGGGATGGCATAGGTGGCTCACAATTTGCATCAGACAAACTTGAATCAGAAAATCGCTCTGCAGTACAGATTCCTGATCCTTTTATTGAAAAATTAGTAATCGAGGCACTACTTGAGGCACGAAACCAGGAATGCATCAAAGCCATGAAGGACTTGGGAGGCGGAGGGCTTTCATGCGCAATATCTGAGACTGCGGATGCACTATCTGTTGGGATTGAGATTGATGTTTCTATGATTCACAAACGCGAAAGCAACATGTCGCCAACTGAAATAATGATTTCAGAATCCCAAGAAAGAATGCTTGTCATAACCTCACCAAAAAAGCTTGGAACACTTAAAAAAATATGTGAAAAGTTCCGAGTTCCATTTTCGGTGGTTGGTAAAGTAAAAGATAATAAAAAAATGGAAGTAAAGTTCAAAAATCAAACCATTGCAAATCTTCCAAGCGAAGTTGTTGCAAACGCGCCACTTCTTGACAGACATGCTACAAAACCAAAATATCTGCAGTCAATAGAGGATGTAAAAAAGCCAAAAATTCCTAAAAACATATCACAAGTTTTGCTAAAGATGCTTGCCAATCCAAACATTGCAAGCAAGCAATGGGTTTATACTCAATATGATCATGAAGTGGGAATTAGAACCGTTGTAAAACCTGGAAATGACGCATCAGTTCTTAGGCTTGACAATGGCAAGTTTTTAGCAATAAAAATTGATGGTAACTCTAAGCACTGCTATGTCAATCCAAGACAGGGTGTTATTGGTTGCTTTGATGAAGCCTGCAGAAATGTAGTTTGCACAGGAGCCGTACCTATTGGAATGGTTGATCATTTACAGTTTGGAAATCCGGAAGATCCAGAAATTTTCTGGACGTTCAAGGATTCATTGGAGGGGATAATAGAATATGCAAAATATTTCGAAATACCATGCGTTGGAGGAAAGGTGAGCTTGTATAATGAAACCGATAAAGGACCAATCAAGCCTACTCCGTTGATTGGAATTTTAGGTTTGATTGACGACAAGCCTCTTGTTCCAAAAGCTATAGAAAAAGACGACTTGCTCTTGGTTATTGGTGTGACAAAAGATGAGATGGGAGGATCGGAATACTATGAATACATTCATGACTTGGTAGGAGGTAAGTGCCCAAAAGTAAACATGAAGGAATCAAAACAAAACCAACAGACAATTCTGTCGCTAATAAAAAATGATCAAATCAAAATAACACATGATTGCTCCAAGGGAGGAATTGCAATTGCAATATCTGAACTTTGTATAAAAAGCAAGATTGGGTGTACTGTAGATTTGGAAAAAATTCCGTCTGAAAAACTAACTCTTGATGAATTGCTGTTCTCCGAATCACACTCAAGGTTCCTTGTTGTATTCAACAAGAAAAATCTGAAAACTATTGAATCTATTCTACAAAAGGCAGGTGTTACTTATGGCATCATTGGAAAATTTAGAGGCGCTGATATC
>JAJPGX010000046.1 GCA_021325595.1 Nitrososphaerota archaeon
GCTACTACTTGGTCTCCAATTCTAAGTTTTGAGGAATCTCCAAGCTGTAAAGGATGTAATTCTTGAAAAGCTGAATCTACCTTTATCACTGCAAGATCTGCAAAAGGATCCGTTCCTACTACTCTTGCATCATATGATTTGCCATCGTGAAATATTACTCGAATTTTTTGGTAATTCTCAACTACATGATTGTTTGTAATTATATTTCCGAAAGAATCGTATACTATGCCGGAACCAATGGATCTATCTGTAGCGTTATCTCCTGTTTTGCGAACCACCACTTGTACCACGCCATCATCTGACTTTGCAAATAAATCTGCCAGGCTAAGCTTTGGTCCTAGATTGAATTTTTCTAAATTATTTGAAAATATTTGAAACTGACCAGTTCCGTCCATTTTCATTGGTTCTAACACAAAAACTGATATCATGATTAGAACAATTACTCCGTACACTCCACCTAAAATTACTGTAGTTTTATCCAACTAATTGGAACTGGTTCGGTTCCCGTATAATTCTTACTCAGATGCTAATCGCATCTTGTGTATCAGCTATGGAGTATGTTCTTCCCCGCCAACTTACAGCTTTATCGCTTTTTGCATGTATTATTCCACTGGCAAATCCAAAAATTATGATTGCACTTCCCAAAAATGTAAAAATCTGGTATTTGATAGGTAGCAAAAGGCTCTTTCTTGCATCTAGTATGCTTGCTAGATAGATTAAAGTCGATGATATCAATGAACTAACAAATAGTATCTCAAATGAGAGCGCATTGCTTGAAAAAAATGCTGAATATGCCAAAGCTGGAAAAGGTATGAAAAGAAGGAATAGAACTGCAACAAAAATTCCAAGGGCAACTGTTCTGCTTTGAAAATATAACGGAACCATTAATCTCTTTAATGCATGCCATAAAGTAAGCCAATCTCTGGCCCATACTGCTTCTACAATGTGCTCTGCACGAACCATCTTTAGCTTAAATCCAGCTTCTTTTACTTTTTTACCAAGTGCTCCATCTTCAACGATTTCACTTTTCACGCCCTCATGAGTTCCAACTGAATGATATGTGTCTCTTTTGATTATGAAAAAACTTCCAAAGAAATAACCTGTCTTCTTTGAGGGATCATTTACTCGTAGTGCAGAAAACCTAGTATGCAAAAAAGTCGAAAGTACAGGCAATGTTATTTTTGTCCACTTGTCAAGGCACAACATCTTTGGGATCGCAGTTAAAGCGTCAAGTTCTTCGCTTATGAGGTGCGAGACTGCAAGTGTGATGGAATTATTGGAGTGATATGTGTCAGCATCAGTGAAAAGAAGTAATTCTCCTGTAGATCTTTTGTATCCTTCTACACATGCCCAATTTTTTCCCATCCATCTGTCAGGTTTTGGTCCTGCCAAAACATATTTTACCTTATAATTCTTCTCTGCAATTTTTTTAATTATACTTCCTGTTTTATCATCTGATCTGTCATCAATTGCAATTATTTCATAATTGTCATAATCTTGATTTATCAAAGAACATAGACAACGCTCAATGAATTTTTCTTCATTTCTAGCAGGAAGTATTATGGATACTTTTGGTCGTGCGTGAGATCTTGTTTTAAACTGGTCCAAAAAAGGAGAATCACGAAAAGTTATCCACATGGAACGTATCAACATAATCCAAGCAACTGATACTCCAGCTAGGATTACAACTAACACATAATTGAAAACATCTATGTAAATTCCCAACAAACTACCTCTCAGCTTCTTGTTTTATGCTTTGAAGTGCTTGTTCTGTTCCGCTCTGTATGTGTTTTTTTATCATTCCTGTGAACATTCCCATCATGCCTGATAGTTTGATGTCCCATACTGCTTCGAGTTTCACTTTGTTATCGTGTGAAACCAATGTGATTGTTTTTGTTCCATCTATGATTCCCTGTGTGAATTGTACATGAATTTTTTCTTTTGGGTAAGTTGTTACTGTTTGCATACATTTGGAATCTCTAAAAGCTATTGTGACCTCTCTTTGCACAATATTTCCTTCTTTTGAAATATTCCTTATTGATTTTGTTCCTTTCCAAAACTTTGGTTCTGAATCAAGATCTGACACGATATTCCATACATTATCCAAAGATGAATCTATCTCAACAGAGGCTTGAATTTGTACCATGGTTAGAGCCTAGTTTTCTAGATATTTATACTCTGACTGAAAAATTTGCTCTTTGATGTAACATTTGCTTCGAAATCAATTTTAATGTGTGAATTTGACATGTGTTGTGTCAAATGTAACCTATGATGACTTTGCAAAACTAGACATACGTGTAGCTAAGGTAATTCAAGTTGAAAAAATTCCAGGCAAATCAAGAATAATAAAAGGAAAAATAGATTTGGGGACAGAACAACGTGACGTAATAATTGGAGGGGCTGAATTTTATCAGCCGGATGAACTTTTGAACAGATTAGTCATTGTAATCACAAATCTTGAACCTAGAAAAATTGGAGGGATTGAATCAAATGCAATGCTTCTTGCAGCAGATCTTAATGGCAAACCATACTGGCTGACTGTAAATGATAGCGTTCCTCTCGGAACCAAGATAAAATAGATCAAATTTTTAGATTTTTTGTTATCGTACTGTTTTGTGAGATCTTCTTACCAGGGTTAAAAATGTTATAAGGATCAAAACTCTTCTTTATTCTCTTAAAGATTGCATATGTCTGTGCATCATATTGTAATTTGATAAATTCTGTTCTAGCAAGCCCGTCTCCATGTTCTCCCGTAATGCTTCCTCCTATGCCTATTACTCCAATAAAGAACTCCTGAGCTATTTTTTTGATTATTTTGTTGTCTTTATGTCTTAAAATGGGGCGTATGTGTAGGTTACCATTTCCCGCGTGTCCGTATGTGATTATTTTCAAGTTATACTTTGATATCAAAATATCAAGCAACTTCATTAGCATTGGAAGTCTCTTGACCGGAACTACTGCATCTTCGATTACTGTTGGCATTCTCTCATTTTTTGATATGCTGTGTAGGCTGTATCCTAAAGCCGCGTCCCTAAAATTCCATAATTTCTTGATTTTTTCATGACTTGTCACAATTTGTAATATCCTACCAGTTGACTTTTTACGAATTTGTTCCAAGTCAGTATCATTGTGGAATTCAACAAAAATCAAACAACCTGACTTTTTTGGTATCCTGATATTCACATGTTTCGCAATGTGTTTGTCGATTAGTTCTACTGATGCAGGATCAGTTTTGACTAGATCTGACGCATCTCGTACTGCATCCAAGATTGTTTTGTATGATATTATGACAAGAATTATTTTTTTTGGTATTCTGTGAGTCTTTATCTTGGCCGAAACTATTATTCCAAGTGTCCCTTCAGAACCAGCGATTAGCTTTGGGGTGTCCTTTCTTGATAAAACTCTGTCAATTCTATAACCACATGAATTTTTTGTAACCTGCGGAAATTTCTTTGCAATATCTCTTGGTATGATTTTGACGATTTTTTTTATCTCAGAATTATCGCTAGGAAGAGTCATGACACTTCCATTTGATGTTACAATTCTTACTTGAACTAGATTATCTATCATGCTTCCATATTTCAAGGAATATCGTCCGCTTGCGTTTGTAGCAATCATTCCACCTATTGTGCAATAAGGTCCTATTGATGGATTGGGACCAAGAAATCTATGATGTTTTTTCAAAATATTGTCAAGATTTCCTTTGAATACGCCACACTGGACTTGTACAAGATTATTTTGTATCTTGATCTTGTTCAAATTACTCATATCCATTATGATTCCCTTCCCAAGGGCCCCGCCAACTAGCCCTGTGCCAGCTCCTCGTGGAGTAATAGAAATGTGATGTCGTGATGCAAATTTTACAATTTTTATTATTTCTGTCTCATTTCTTGGGAAAACAATCGCTGACGGTTTTATTGTATATGAACTAGAATCAACTGAATAGAAATTTCTACTATACTTGTCTGACAGTATTTTACATTTGACTATTTTTGATAAATTCTTCTTGATCTCAACTCCTTTCATATCCTACTTCCATTTGTAGCGATTGTTTTTATCATTAACTTTTGGCTATCACGCAATTGGCTAAAGATTTAATTTAGTACAGGGCAGAATTTTTACAATGGATTTTTTAGGCGTGAATATTGATAAACTCTTCAATTCCAATGATAATTCTAATCCTTTGATGTGGCTTGTCTGGATAGTCCCAATCTTTATTTTCATGCTGTACGGCCAAAAAATACAGCTTCAGGTGACCTCATCTGAGATTAGCAAATCTCTTGAAAAACTAAAGACATTTCGTGATGAAACACGGAAAGAACTAATCGATTATGTAAAAGCTACAATAAAGCCAAGTTCAGATCCATCGCCAAAACTTGATAGATTTTTTGAATACTTTACAATCATGCCTGTGGATACGGATCCTAATGGCATCATCCCAAAAATAAGGCACATAATGAGAACCCGTGAAGATTTCACACGCGAACAAGTAAAGGCGATGTCCTCTTCAATTGATTCATTTGAAGAAAGCAAAATTGTAAACATACTTGAGGCAGTTACTACTATCAATCTTTTATACAAAACTGTAAGGCATATTTTTCTTACAGCAAAAAAACAAAATAATTTTCCACTTATTTTGCCCTTGCAAATGATGATGCCATTCATAATGGAAGAAGCAGAGGCATTAAGGGAAGCAGTAACTACATTCAGACATGGTCAACCAATAGGTGATGGCATAGGACCTATGATTGTTGGAAAAATGATGCTTGATACAGAAAAAAAACCTGCTGCGTTTGAGACTGTTTGGAGTGAAAAGATGCTTGATGAAAGAAAATTATACCTGTTAAAAGCTGAAGGGCCTGCAGCTACCGTAGGCAGACCAGGAGAAGCAGCTGAAGCATTAATCTCACAGAACAAACCAGATATGATAATAATGGTAGATGCAGCATTAAAACTAGAAGGTGAGGCTACAGGTTCAATAGCCCATGGTTTTGGAGCTGCCATTGGCGGAATAGGTACTGAGAGATATCAAATTGAAGAGATTGCTACTAAACATCATATTCCAATATATGCTGTTGTGATAAAACAATCCATAAAGGAAGCAATAACCTTGATGAGAAAAGAAATTTCTGATGCTGCAGAAAAAGCAACCGCACAAATTCTTGAAATGATAAAAGAAAATACCAAGAATGGACAATCTGTACTTGTAATTGGGGTAGGAAATACATTAGGGGTGTCACAATGATATTTTCAAAAAAGAAAGAAGTGTTTGATCCTTATACTGTAGAGCAATGCACCTCCTGTAATGCCATGACAAAACGAAAATTTAAGGATGGAGACTTTATGTTCAAGATACTTGAAAAATGTTCTAAATGTAGTGGTACTGTGATGATTACCAAGATCTTTGGTGAGCTGATATAGTATTTCTCAAATATTGACTAGATCGTTGTTACTGTAACACCATTTTGCTGTGGAATAAATGTGTGTTCAGCCTGTGCAACTCTCTGTCCATTTACCTCTACCAGTATGGGATATGATCTTACAACCTTGTATTGAATGAGTTTATCAAGCAAGCTTCTGGCATCTTTTTCACTCCATTCGGGAATGAGCCAACGAAGTGCAAAGGGAAGCATGTTGAACTTGTCCCATATAAAATCAAGTAAACGATTTGCATAGTCATCTTTAGTTTTTTTTCTTGTTGCCAAAGAAAATATGTTTCTTATTTTTCCCTCTCTTACAAATCCAGAACCATCTGATGTTGTCACAAATGGCTCACATGCATATGCTTCTGTTGCTTGAAACGTAAATGACCCAATTGACCAAATGTTTGGAACTGATTTTCCTGCATGGATGGTATATCTCTCAAGTGAGTGTCCACTCAAGTTTGCAATTGGTATTCCACCCATCTGTTTTGTAGTATTCTCAATGATTTTACCCACATCGCTTGACTTTGTGCCTACGTGAATTATTGATATGGCTTCTCTTAACGCAGCTTCGGCAGCTTGAACTAGATAATCATAATTGGGATCATAACAAACTGTGACTGCTGTATCTGCGATATACCCATTTACCTGTACTCCTAAATCTATTTTTAAAAGATCTGATTCTGTTACAACTTTCTGGTCATTTGGTTCTGCAGTGTAATGTGCAGCGATTTCATTTAGACTCACATTTACTGGAAATGCACACTTGCCTCCTTTTTGTTCTATTTCTCTTTCGATAGAGTTGCATATCTCAGACAAGGTTGAACCGACATGGTCTTTTTTTCTTGCATTTTCTCTTACAGTTGAAGCAATTTTTCCTGCAGCTATGTAATCTTGAATCTCCATCTAAAGTCCATGTCTTGGTTTGTTATTTAAAATCATCACTGATTATGAGAAGCTTAAATTGGGGACATTTTTGTGCAATCACATCGGGATCGTGGTCTAGCTTGGCATGATTCGGGTTTTGGGTACCTGAGGTCGTCGGTTCGAATCCGGCCGATCCCATTTTGATATTTCAAATATTTTCTGACATTTGCAATCATCACGTTATTATCTTACTTTAACTACTTGTGATGAGCCAGGCGATGAAGAAGAGTTAGAGACATGATGCAAGGATGAATGTTAATTCAGTGACTCGGAGCCTGGCGTGTTTTATAGGTACCATTGAAGAAAATTTGTGCCTTAAATTGTGTTGGTGTATGATACCATATGAGTGAATCCAAGAGATTGCTTTGCACAGCTATTTGAAAAATTTATTGGTATTTTTAATTATCTGGTCAATATTGGTAACGGAATAAAATTATACCACAAATGACGAATTTAGTAACAAATCACTCAGAACAAAAATCTATTTTGGGTTAAAAGTATCTAATCTAAGTGCATAAATTATGTCGCTCATAATGTAAAATCTTGTTACAATCACCGATAATATCTTCATGAACTTATCAAGCATTATGCTGTTGTAGAGGAACTCAGATCTCTTTACAGATGAAATTGTACTTGTTGACTTCCTGAACTTTCCAAGCCACGTACTTGAAATTAGTCCAAAATTGCAATTTTGGTATTTTATTCATGCACATCTAGAATAGATCAGTACATGGCAAAATAACGAATTTTGAAGTTATTAATAAAGTAGAAAATGCCTAAAAAATTTTGCTTAACAAAGTTAAACCAATTTTTTATCTATTAAAAAAGAGAGTCTCATATATGAGACCAATTCATCTCTTATGCGGCCTACTTGCCTTGATATCAGTAGTAATGTTGCCATCTGCATTTGCTCAGGTAACGTATGCTGATTCTAACAATCCAGCAGGTCCGCTTATGATGCCTGGATGGGCAGTGGGGATGGCAAGCGCGGGAGTTGCAACTGGCATAGGCATATGGTCCATAGTGCGTAAAGGATAACTCATTCAATTTTTATTTTTTATAAAGCAACTAGGACGTAGTGATGATACAGTTTTCCTGTTCCTTCTTTTCATTGCTTTATCTAAGAATCTGTGACCTTCACTGCAGTTATGTTACAGTGAATGTGTGGTTGTTACAATCAAAATCTCCAAGTAGTGGAGATTGAAAGTTTTTACTATAATAAACCCCAATAAAACATATCATAAAGTTTGAATCGAACTATGATGGGATTGAAACCTAAGAATCAGATACTCCAAAGAGTAATTTATGATATGTGGTATACAACAGTCTGATCTTACTGTGGCAATATCTATTTATTGCAATATTCAATTTCAAAGATGAATTGGGTTTTGAAAAGCGGGAAATATTGCTGATACTTGGTGTTTTATTTTTAATGATAGGGATGATGGCAATATTGGCTCCTATCTATGCTGTTATTATTGCAATCTTGGTATATTTTGGAATACGTGTTTTTGTTGGAAGAAGAAAAAAACAACTTTTACAGTCCCTGGGTCAAGGTGTATGCGCTATATGTGGTGCTAAAATCATTAATAATAAATGCCCAAACTGTGACGCGATATCAGATGAGAATAATAAAAGTTGATGCGATTTATACGCACGGCTTATAACTAATATGATTCTATCTTATTTGTGTCGTCTAACGCATATTTGACATTAACAAGTAGCTCAACTTTTCCACAATCAATACCTAAAATTCTGAGCATGACGATGAAATGGTATCGCAGATGAGATATTCGGAGTCATACTTTATAGTAGGAATTTTGATACTGGTATTAGCTCTTCAAAATAATGCCTACTCACAAACTGCTTCTATATCAGATCATGTTGTAATAAATGAAGTTGACGTTGATCCAAAAGGTGATGACTCCAGTACCCCGATGCAGTGGGTAGAGCTGTACAATCCCACAAGCTCAGCTGTATCACTTGGTGGGTGGAATATCGGAGCTACTACTGGGCTCAAAAACAACTTTACCATTCCATCTGGAGTTGTACTACAAAGTAAACAATTTCTTGTTTACACATATGGACCAAAATGGTTTCCGCATATTGGAGCAGTAGTACAGCTAAGATCTGCTGATGGTACTGTAATTGATCAAACCCCGCCATTGTCTGATCAACAAGATGATTCTAATTCTTGGCAGAGAATCTATGATGGTTATTCCACGGGCTCTACTAGTGATTGGGTATTCAAGATGGCTACATTGGGTACCACCAATGGAAAGATGACCACAACAACTACGTCTAGTCAATTAACCATGTCCATTTCTACGGACAAACCAAATTACATTTTTGGTGACATGGCAAAGATTAGCGGACAGGTTTCTCAACTTGTTACTCTTCCAGGTGGTGGATACATACCCCAAAGTGTTAGCATTACAGTTTCAGGTCCAAACGGATTCCAAAAGACGTTTACATTATTTCCAGGAACCAATTTACAATTTTCAACATATCTGAAAATCGACGAAGTTCAAGGCATGACTGAAGGCAATTACAAGGTATCTGCATCATATGGAGATGCAACAACATTATCCTCTTTTTCTGTTGGCTCGGTAGTATATACTCCTCCACCAGCAGCTGCGGCACAAACACTTTCAATATCTACTGACAAATCCACATATGCGTTATCTGAACCAATTATTCTTTCTGGTACCGTATCCCAAGTAATTCCGCTTACTCCTGTATCATACAAAGTATACGATCCAACTAATAGTTTGATTTATTCAGGAACTATATTTCCAGATACAACAGGTTCTTTTATCACTTCTAATCCATATCAGCGAAGTGTTGCAACATCGGGAATTATTGTAAATAGCGTCAATCCAATATATGGGACTTACAGAATCACAGCCGTTTATGGTTCTGCAACAGCAAGTACGACTTTCACACTGACTCAAACAATAACTCAGAGTGCAGCTGTAACAATATCCACTGATAAACAAGTCTATGCACTAGGTGAAACTGTGATAATTAGCGGAAAAACTAGCGCGTCAGGATTACAGAACGTAGGGCTGTCACCTAAATTACAAATAGTTCAAACTTTTTCTTCCGACATAAGTAGCAACTGTGGTTTTAAGTGTGGAGGGGTACCAGTGAACACAGTAAACATAGTTACATTTGTTAACGTTAACACTGATAATACATTTACTTACAAACTACCGCTATCTGGAACATCTAGCGGTCTTGGAACTTATCGTATAACCGTAACTGTACCAACTGGTACAGCTACTGCCAGCTTTGTTGTAGTGACAGATCCATCTACCTATACTGGAACTGTTTCAAACACGCCCTTCAGTATTTTTACTGATAAAAACACATATGCTATAGGAGATCCAATTACAATTTCTGGTCAAATATTAAATCCAATATCAGTAAGCACTCAAAATGCAGGTGCAGGCGTGCTTGTCTCAATACTCAATTCTACTGGGCAACCTGTACTTTCACAGGGCAGCTTCATCAATAATATTTTTGTTCCAACTTCTTCCGCATTGACATATTCTGCATATCCTGATAGCAATGGGGCATTTCAAATAAAACAGATTATCCAGAGAGGAATATTTCATGCTGGAACTTATACGCTAAAAGCAAAATATGCTGAACTTACTACATCGACTACATTTACTGTATATGACACACTCTTGTCAGGAAACCAGCCCATTGTAGCAAATACTGACAAAAATGTTTATGGCCTAGGTGAGACAGTCAACCTAAATGGAAAAATAGCAAGCTCTGCGACCTCATCATCCTATACTGTTTATCTAACTAAGCCTGATGGTACCATGATCCAGAACTCCCTTTCTGTACAAAATGGACAATTCTCTTGGAGTTGGGCTATACCTAGTTCTTATAGTGTACCAAATACTGCTAAAAACTGTGCTGAATTAAGATGCCTACCTGCACTAAATGGTCCATTTGGAATCTATAAAATAACAATCAGTTCTAATGCCGCAACTATTGATCTTTATTTTGAGGTATCAAAAAATCCTCAAACTGACACATTTACCCCATTTATCTTACAGACTGATAAATCTCAATATCAAACAACAGAACTGCTTCAGTTGTCTGGTCAAATAATTCCGTCATCAGATCCTGCTACAAAGGAAACAAACCCTATGCCTGTAGTTATAATATATTCTAGTAAAGGGCAAGAAGTATATCGTACATTTGTTAATGTAAATTCGGGAGGACAATTCTTGACTGCAATACATCTTAATCCGGGTGTATTCAAGACTGATCAGTACAAGGCATATGGGCAATATTTGAATACACGTGCAACTACAACCTTCAAAGTTACAGATCCTTTTACAACCTCCTCATCAAAACTTGCACTTTTTATTACTACTGACAAACAGGATTATCTTCCAGGCGAAACCGTTCTTATGACTGGAAGAATAAGCTATATCATATCTGTAGATAATGTAGACTTGACAATAGGACTAGCAAATGACACTGTTGTCAGAGAAGGCGAGGTGATATCAAAATCAGGAAAACTACTATCACATGCAACAGTTCCATTTGATCAAACCAGTTCATTTAGCTATGACTATACAATTCCAAAAACAGCATCGCTAGGAAACTATACGGTTTCTGCACAAGTTCCATTTGGTGTCTTTAATGCATATTATAACGTGGTAAGCAGTCTTCCAGAACAAAATGTGACTTCTGGTCAAAATGTAACAACATCTTCACCTACAAATGAAACTACAAGTAAACAATTACCTACAATAATTCCAGAAAATGTAGGGCCTCAACAAAAACCACAAACAGCTAGTACCATAGTAGAAAAAACAGGCAAGATTTCAGATACCTCGATATCTATACCTCTTGTTCACAAGGCAATTGGAAATCAAACATTCTATCCACGAGAACTAGATGGATTGTTGAGACTAAATCCTGGTGATAGTTATAATGTAAGTCTCAGGGTGAGTAGCTCTGATGGTACATGTGTTATAGGAACGGACCAAACTTGCAAAGTAATTGGTTCTACAATTACCGCGTCGTCTTCATACCAGATTGTCAAAATAAATGATACAAACTATCTGGTGGGTTATTCAGGTGTGGGAACTAGGGTGCAACAATTTAGTATTATACCTGCAAATGCTGATGATGTTATACCTGATGGGAAATGGAATATTCAAATCACGAAAAACAATCAAGTGTCTAGATTCTATTATCAGGCTACATATATTAGCAAATAGTCTGCCAAATTCACACGAAGCAATTTATTCTTGATTTTGGAATAACATGTGATGCAAATCCAAGTTCTGATGTTAAATCAAGATGATCCATCCAAGTGCACAGCTGCAAAACTTGTACGATTTGGTCTTGCTATGCGTGCAAGAAAAAGTTCTAAGACTGATTTAATCTTAGATCCCTTCTCAGAATATTTTGTACTAAAACAGGATCGAGAATTGGCAAAATCAATAATTGCCATAGATTGCTCATGGGAGTACGCTCAAAAGACTTTTTTAAAAAAATTTCAAGGGTTGCCACGTAGACTACCTCCATTATTGGCAGGAAATCCTATCAACTATTCAAAAGTAGGAAAACTTACTACTGCAGAAGCAATAGCTGGTGCTCTATATGTTATGGATTTTTCTGATCTTGCTAATTCTATACTGGACAAATTCAAATGGGGTAACACTTTTTTTGAACTAAATAAAGATCTACTTGCAGAATATTCTGATGCAAAAACCAATGAAGAAATTATCAATATATCAAAAGAGTTCGGGATCATAATATAGATCAAATGTTATGTTGGTTAGAATTCAGACACCCCTGTGTTTAGCTCCGTCTTCTAGTGTAAATACACGGTTAGAGATTTATTCGACCACTCTTTCCTCAGGGTAGGATATGTCTAATGAGAAACCATCACCTGGACTTGTGCGTAGTCTATCTCTCTTAGACATTACCATGGTCGGAATTGCATCCATGATAGCTGGTTCTATATTCAATCTTATTGGACCGGCTATGTCTGAGGCTGGACCTTCTTTACTTATTGCTTTTACATTGAGTGGAATAATTAGTCTCTTTACAGCATTAACTTATGCAGAATTAGGTTCTGCATTTCCGGAAGCAGGAGGGGGATATAGATGGGTAAAAGAAGGACTGCCTAGACCTAATGCGTTTATCAGCGGTTGGACTGCATGGTTTGCTCATATGATTGCTGGTAGTCTATATGCTGTTTCGTTTGGCTCGTTTTTTGCAAGTCTTCTAACCAATATTGGTTTGTTATCTCATTATGGTGGAATTCCCCTGCAAACCATTCTTGCTGCAATAGTTGTAATAATTTTTACTTATGTAAATTACAGAGGAGCTTCACTTACTGGTAAAGTTGGAAATGGGTTAACATTTACTCAATTGGCAATAATAATTTCAATAATAGTGGCAGGATTGTCAGCATGGGCATTTACAAATCATAACTGGACTATGAATTTTCAGAATCTACTACCAAAAGGTTTTGTTGGCATGATATTGGGATTGGGGATAACATTCATTGCTTTCGAAGGTTATGAAATAATCGTTCAAGCTGGGGAAGAAGTAAAAAATCCCAAGAAAAACATTCCAAAAGCAATCTTCATAACACTTGGAATGGTTACTACTATTTACATTGTATTTACTTTATCATTCTTGGTTGGTCTTGATCCATCCAAGATAGGTGGTGAAGCTTGGAAATTCATTGGAGACCATAAAGAACTTGGAATACCCGATGCAGCACAATTTTTGTTACCGTTTGGTACTATAGTGGTACTTACAGGAGGTATGATATCCACTGTAGCAGGTCTAAGTGCTACCACTTTTTCTTCAAGCAGAGTGTCTTTTGCAATGGGTAGGCAATACAATTTACCATATATTTTTAGCTCTATTCATTCTAAATATCACACTCCTCATTTTGCAATTATCGCATCAGGTTTTATAATGCTGATAATGGCAGCATGGTTACCTATAGAACAACTAGCACTTGCTGCAGGTGTTATGTTCTTATTCTTATTCACTCAGGTAAACTGGGCAGGAATTTCTATTCGACGATTATATGGGCATAAACTCGATTATGGATTTAAAATTCCATTCTTTCCTTTGATGCCAATGATTGGAATATTCGCTAAAGTTGGTCTTGCGATATTTCTCTTGATTTACAATCCACTTAGTTGGGCTATAGCTATTGTATGGATATTGATTGGATTTTCAATATACAAACTATACATTTCCAAAAAAGAAATTGAGCACTATGCACCATTAGTAGCAAACGAGGGTCCTACGCAAAGGAAAGATTATCGTATTATGGTGGTTTTTAATAAAAAAAGCATTAGAAATCTAGCCAAGATCGCTTCTTCTATTGCAAAAGATAAATCTGGTGAAGTCTCGTTTCTTTATGTAGCAACAATTCCGCCACAAATTCCACTCTCTATGGCACATGGTTTTGCGGACCCTGTTACAAAATCATTTGACGAATTAAAAAAATCTCCAGAATTTTCAGAATATCGTTATCTTGTTAGATTATCTCATGATACAACTGAAGCTATATTGGCAACTGCTGAAGAACAAGGAATAAACCTCTTGGTCATGGATTTTTATGATCTTCGAAATAATAGAAAATTACTCTCGCTTACCACTTGCGACATTTTGGGTGTTAACATCAAAAAAGAGTTTGAAAAAGAAATATCTCGCGTTGTAGTATCATATGATAAAGGGAGACATTCAGATCTTGGATTGGAAATAGCACAGGCATTTTCTAGTTCTTTGGGAAGTAAGATCAGGGTAGTCCGTGGGGTGGTAGAGTCTCCGGAAGAAGAACGTGACATACTTGCCAAAATAAATGAAAAAATGTTTGATTTAGACTTGAAGAAGGTACCTGTGGAACGTGTTTATCCAACAAATGTGGATGTTATAAAAGATCTATTACAAAACCTGAATCAAGAACCAGAAATTGTAATTGTTGGGGCTGGTAATCAATCAGAACAAGCATTTAGTCCAAAAACTATGGAAATAGTTGAAAAATCACTCTATAGCGTATTTGTGGTACGAAATTCTCGATTTTCAAATATACGAGCTAGATATTTTTGGAATGCCTTGGCACCACGTTTGAAAGAAAATAGAATTTTGTATAAAATATACCAAGCCTTTACTGCCTTCAAATCTAGGAAAAAGACAACAACCGACGAAGACTATTTTTCAAAATTATAGTTGTATTGCTCAATACTAAAATAACTCTATTTCGTATCTGATGCCAAGTGCGAGCTGGTGAACGAAGGCTGCTACGGCAGAGGAAACTCCTCCCTCCATGCAGCAAGTGTGACTTGGCGACAGGTAATCAGAGATGATTGGCAACAGTACAGAAACGTATCTGACCTGAAGAATACTATGATGGTAAAACCTGAGGTTTTCAGTTAGGAATGAAAAATCTGTCCCACACGGAGCAAGGCCAAATCAAACATTAAGTGCTGCACTTTGTTTAGGTAGGCCGCATAGCGAAATCTCGTCTAAAACAGAAGGAGGGTTATGGCTAGCACGCACTTGTTTTTTTATTAAAGTGCGGAACGTTTCTTATCTGGATCAAACTGATCTGCCCAGTGTTTTCTTTCTTCATATTCTACTGGAGCACGTGGTTGTTGTGGCTCAGCAGCTCTTTTTATTGACTCTTTCATTTTTCTGTTACTCCACCAAAATATTCCGCCAGCTATTACTGCAGCAAATGCAGCCATTGCATAAATTGTCATGGTTGACATTCCGCCCGCAGTTGTATTGGATATTCCTGCCACTGCTTGCGCTGTTGTTGATATTGCTGGCTCGCCCTGCACAAAGAATGCATTGGCATGGCCATCTACATTGAAAGTGCCTTGACTGGCTCTATCTACTGTTGAAATGTGATATTTTGCGTCTGCATTAAAGTCCATGTCGATGTTACTTACTTTGAGCGAACCTGCTCCTAGGTTACTTAATCCTGATGAATATGTAGTTACTGCTACTTTTTGTCCTTTGAATCCATATCCTGCAGTTTCGGTTAATGTGTATGCCGGATCAAATAATGTATCCCATTTGTCGATTGGTTCTGCCATTAACGGGCTTGCATCAATTAGTGGATTTTGAAGTGATTTTTCGGCATCTGTGCCTTTCAGTACGTTGTATGCATCAGGTAATTGACTCTTAAGTACATCCAATGGATAGTTTATCTCAATAGGTCCGTACTGTTGTGTTGTTATTGTTATTGGCCCTGTAGTGCGCCACCCCATCCATGATACATCAAATGTAGTGGGCGTATTGGCATCTCCCTTGTTTAATACATAACCTGTTAGAACTGGTGAAAAGATAATCCTATAATCAATAGATGCCTTATTATCTCCGCCGTGGATTTGTACTTGATAATTAATAGTTAATTTTGTCATTGTAGCAGGGCTCTTTCTTTCAGATGCAATGTTTGAATTAATTTGTTGCATGAGGTTTTTGATATCTGGATTGTTATCAGAGTCATCAGTAAATGACACATTCAAGTCCTTGCCACTAAATGCATCTTTTAGTTTGCCTCCATTAGAATAATCTAGGAATATGGATTTGGTAAATTTCCAATTTGGGTCTATTGGGTTTGCCGCAATTGGAAGATATGCATCAAAATCAACTGTGGCCCAAATTGGGGATATTGTGCCAAAAATCATCAAACTAATTACTGCAAAAGCTATGAGGTATCTCCTAGTCACGTTGTGCAATCCCTTCAAGTGAGTAATAAATCTTAGCATTATTTTTTCAAAAATATATTATGCTAACATTTTGGCAAGAGTAATATTGTAGTTGAGATGATCTAGGATCTTCAGGTAAACAAAAAATGATTACAATTCTAGCAGGAGGTACGGGATCTGTTAAACTTGTTCGTGGCGTTACTACCCAAACTCGTGATGTTTCAGTAATATCAAATGTCGGTGATAATTACTGGCTTTATGGTCTATACATTTGTCCTGATATTGATACTATAATCTATGGACTGGCAGATATTTTGGATACTGATAAAGGCTGGGGAATTAAAAAAGATACGTACGGATTTTTACGCCAAATGGAAATGCTTGGAGAAGAAACTTGGTTCAAGATAGGAGATAGAGATGCCGCAATACATTTGATGCGAACTAATATGTTAAAGAATGGAAAAAATCTCTCTGACATTACAGAATGGCTGTGTCAAAAATTTGCTATTGATACAAAGATCATACCTGTTACAGATAATAGTGTAGAAACTCGAATTGTCACAAATAAAGGCGATCTGCATCTCCAGGAATACTGGGTAAAATACAAGGGTCAAGACAAAGTTGAAGGAATAAAATATCTTGGTGCAGAAAAGGCACGAGCCAATCCTGCAGCAGTAAACGCTATTCATGATTCTAAATTAGTTATAATTGCTCCAGGAAATCCACTTACAAGCATTGGTCCAATATTATCCATTAAAGGAATTCGTAAAGAATTATCAAAGTCAAAAAAGAAGGTCGTAGTTGTAAGTCCATTAATCAATAATGCAGCAATAAGTGGACCGGCTGCAAAATATATGGAAGCTGCAGGCATGGAAGTCTCCGTTTATGGATTGGCAAAAATGTATTCTGAAGTTGCATCTCATATAGTTATTGATTCAGCAGATAGATTACACACTAGAAAAATAGAAAACCTAGACATGAAAGTCTATGAAACCAAAATTCGAATGAAAGAAAAGAAAGACGAAGAAGCACTGGCTTCATTTATCTTAAAACAGATCCATGTCTAGATCCAATATAGGGGCAATAGTTCCAGTTAAAACATTTTCAAGAGCTAAATCTCGCTTACATCTTACAAATGAACAAACCGAACTCGTATGTAAAATCATGTTAGATTCAGTACTTCGTACACTTTCATTATCTAGTGCGATTGACAAAATAATTTTAGTAAGTAAGGATGAACATGCACTCTCAATCGGGAAAAAATTTAACGCGATTGAAATCTATGATTCTGCAGAATTAGGTGTAAATAATGCAGTTAGACTTGGAGATGAGTATCTTTCCGAACATGGATTTGAAACAAGTATTGTATTTCCTCAAGATATTCCGTTTATGCAATCTGAGGATATTGATACATTACTTAGTATGAATCAAGGTTCAAATTCTGTTCTTGTTGTACCTTCTAGAAAATTTGATGGCACTAACGCACTTTTGAGAATGCCACCAAAAATCATGGAGACACATTATGATGAGGATAGCTATAAAATCCATCTTACCACCGCAGAAAAAAAAGGATTAACTCCTGCATTGGTGTTAATTAGAAGAATAATGCTAGATCTTGATGATCAGGATGATCTAAATTTTATTTTATCTAATGTTGATTCAAAAATCTCCAAATCTATCTCTTCAGTATTAAATAATCAATGATTATTTGTAGATTTTTAATCTGTTTTTGTTTTCGATGTAGTCAAGGATTTTTATTGTGAGCGACAATATTCCTACAACAAGAATTATTCCTTCAAGTGTATTAGAAAATGAACTAGACAATGCATTATCTACAGATGTTTGAGTAAGAATTGATATGAAATACATATATGAAAAGATGAAATAATTTGTAGACCAATGAATCAGTACTGCAGGGGCAAATCCATACCTGACATATACCCACCCAATTATTATTCCCGAAATTGCTGCCTGCGCAAACTTACCACTGCTCCAAGGATTTCCAGAAATTATATGTGATACGCCAAAAAATATTCCGACTGCAATTATTATTGCAATGGCTTTCTTATGATTGGTAATTTTGAGATATTCTGATGGTCTCCACAATGTTTTGAGAAAGAAAACTATTGATGTTTTTTGTGAATAAATTAAAAATAATGGTATTCCTATAAGCAATATTCTAAAACCAATCTCTTCTGTCAAAGGAGACGATGTGAGATAAAAAAATTGTAACAAATCATTTTGTATCTTAGGCGACTCTATTATGACGCCAAAGCTAGTCTGAATTCTATCGATTATTTCAGACGATAATAAGAGAATAGACAACCAACTAATCATATTCACAAGTCCATTTTCTCTCATGTTCTTCAAACCACTGGACATGGATTGAGACAAAACTCTTAGAAACGAGCCTTTTGGACCTAGAAAGGATATTGTAAACAAAACCAAGAATGCAATCCACGCTAGAATGAATGCATCTCCTATCTCAAAGGAGATTGGAATAGTAAAACTTATTCCTCCAAGAAATATGTTAAATCCATTTGTTGGAAATTGATATGTGATTTCTTTTCCTATGTCTGAGTTGAATATGATGTATGCACCTAAGGGAAAAGATAACAACATTATTCCAAATATTACTGACTGTAAACCTGCATATGGAATTGTAATGATTCTGTTAACTCTGTCTATGTTAGACAATTTAGTTTCAATGGACTTCTATGCTTGCTTCTGGAAATCCTAACTTTACAAGCGTGCCTTTTATGGTATCACGATGATCACCTTGAAGAAAAATATAACCATCCTTTACTGTTCCACCACACGCATATTTTGCTTTAAGCTCCCTTACGACTTTTCCCAGATCATTCATCTTTGGATTTATGCCTTCAATCATGGTTCCTTTTTTCTTAAAACGTCTTTCTTCAATTCTTACAACAATTTGCGTTTGATCTTTTTCGAGTTCACCACAAGCGCATAAATCATTGGGAAGTCCGCATGTATTGCAGATTACCGCCATTCAAAATAAAAAGCCGGTTTCCTACTATTAAGCCTTGTTTATGGCCCTTATCTTTTTTATTCAGTCACACAAATATAAAAAATATGTCTAAGGACTTTACAAAGAAAGCTGTTGAACTACTTCTTAAAGGAGCCACTCTTGTAAGTGATCCATGTCCTTATTGTAAAGGAGTCAGAATAATGAAAGATGGTAACGCATTTTGTGTAAACTGTGGTAAAGAAGGAAAAGAAGAATCTAACATTAAAATTCAAGAAAAAATTGAAAAACCTAAAACGCCTTCTGATAAACTAGATCAAAAAATAAAAGAATTAACCGATGAATTAGAGAAAGAAAAAGACTATGAGAAACAACAACAGATCCTACGATCGATAAATGAAATCATATCAATTAAAGAGAAGCTTAGAAAAACATGACCACAAAAGTATTTATTTAAACACTATCAAGGTAGGTTACAATGAGTAGTAAGAAATCTGCCCCGCTTCCAGCATCAAGTGCAGGTCTTTTAAGGTTCTTTGAAGACGAAACCAAGGGATACAAGTTAAAACCAGAAGTTGTAATTGCAATCCCAAGTGCACTAATAGGCATATCGTGGATACTTAAGATCTTCTTCTCACCATGACAGATAGTTCTGAAAACGTTTCGAGAATACACAAGAGGTATACTCTTACCACTTTTACCCCATCGTCATACTATGTATCATTACTAATTTCCATAATTGTAGTAACTGCAACTGTAATAATTTCAAACATGGATTATTTTGAAACACCCAAAAATCTGTTTTTTGTTATTCCAATTTCTATTGCGGCACTCCTTATCACCCAACTTATTGATAAACGCATTCTGCGAATAGAATATTCTAAAATAGTTCACATGTCTGCATTTGGAAATTTACTGTGGCTAGTTACATTATTGTCTGGTTTGTTATCGGCATACTTGTTTTCAAAACCAACTCATAATGTTTTGCTAGTTGCAGAAGGCATGTTGCTTTTTGCTAGCTTTAGAATAGGTATATTCACATCCGTTGTAGGTGCAAAAATAAAGACTGCTTGGGCAATTTCACTTATACAACCAATGTCCATTTTTCTTGCCTTTGTACCATCTAATTTATGGGTGTACACTCTAACAGATCCAAAAACCATAACGTATGGTTTGGCATTCTATTTTCTTGGAACGGCGTGGACTATACTAACTGATCGTGCTGCAGGAAAAATTCAGAGTACTCATAAAATACTTCAAGCATATGTTGTAGCAGCAACAAAAGATGATCCAGTACCAATGGAACACATAATGGAATCGCGCTCTCAAGAGTCTACAGTGTCTACATTCCAAATTGTATTTAGAGGAAAAGATAAGGAATGCAGATTGGTACTTCCAGATGTTCATCCAGGACCGTTTCATCCTATAGGAGGAAGCAACATAACGTACCTTATTTACAAAAATCTCAATTCTTCTGCAATGGTCATGCACAGTATTTCTGATCACTCCCTAAACCTTCCATCTAAATCTCAAGTTGATCTGTATCTCTCAAGTCTGTTAAAAAGTTCTAGAATTAATCAAGGTACAAAATGTACAAAACCCGTTGTGGTACAAATAAACAAAGCACGCTCGGTGGGGTTTCTCTTTGACAAAACCGCGGTATTGATTCTATCCCTGTCACCACACGGAATGGAAGATGTACCTTCATTTGTTAAAACAGAGTTGGAACAATATGCAAAAAATAGAGGATTTGATAAGATTCTAGTTGTTGATAGTCACAATGCAATGGGAAAAGAAATTGAGAAGCATGATGCAGATGATCTATTAAAATCTGCTAAATCTAATCTTGATACTCTGATTACAAAAGATAAGCTTCCGCTAGAGGTGGGATTTTCAAACTCAGATGAGTTACATATTGAAGCTGATGACCTGGGACCTGGCAAAGTAGCTATCATGTGCTTAAAAATTGGGGATGAGAAATTCTTTCTCGGGTGGGCAGATGCCAATAACATGCAAAATGGTTTGCGCGAAGAAATAGCAAATAATTTTACTAAAAATGGCTATAATCTTGTTGAGATCTGCACTTCAGACACTCATTACAAAGCCAGAGTTGCCAAAAACAAGCACGGCTATTTTGAATTTGGAAGCCTGTCTAATTCCAGCGATGCATCATCATGGTTTTTACAACTAGCCAAAAAAGCAGAACAAAATCTTGCACCGTCCTCTTATGAATTACTGCAACAAGAAACCACGGTCAAAGTGATGGGCGATAAGCAGTTTGAAGATTATTCAAAATCTCTTGATAGGGCCATGCGAATAACTCAAGGATTTTTGATTGCTACTACAGCATTGTTTATCTATACACTACTTTGAAACTCAATCTTATCTAGATTCCCATAAAATTCATCGCAAAATGCTTCTAATTTGTAAATAGGAATTATGGGTACACGATTTATGAACGAGAAATCATGTTGATATAGAGTAACTATTGCAGGTACTGCGGCCTTCACTTTTTCCTTTGATATGAACTGTTTTGTTCTCTCAATCTGTTTCTCGACTGCTTTTCTAAGAGAATAATCGTTCATTTTTTTCCAATGTTTACAATCTATAAGTATGGCAATATTTGATTTGATTCCGACTACATCGATCTGCATTCTGGGTTTAGTAAAGATAAGATTTCGCGTTGTGTCAAATCCCTTCTCTTCTAATATTTCTGCAGATAATGACTCGAAATCTTGCCATTCCAATAGGCGAGATATCTCCTCAATTGCAGCCCCCATGCTAATTGCGAGCAAGCTTGTTTTTATTTTATCATTTGTTTCAAAATTAATTAAATTATTTTCATATGTTCCTATCCCATTTTGCATTAGATTATCTAATATGGTTCTGGATAAATCTTCACTACATTGAGTAATCATGGAAAAATCTTTAATCGAAACACCGCCAGTTATTATTCCTGGTATGGCTCTAACCAAAGTCTGCAAATTCATGAATTGTCTTAGTATTTCTTTTATAAAATGATATGCGATTTTTTAAAATTTCATTTATTCGTAGGTATTCAAAGAATGTTTAGTTTTACAGGCGATGGTTAAATAGAGTTTCAAGCAAAACAAATCATGAAATTTGTAATTGCGATCTTGATGATTATTATTCTAAGTTCAAATGTTGTATTTTCAGAAAAAGGTACTTATTTTAACCAAATCAAATTTATTCAATACTCTGATGATAATACTGCCCTTGAAGAAGTAAAAAATGGAAACTTGGGGATGTATTTTTCTGCAATACCATCTGATATTATTGATGAAAAATCAAGACAAGATCTTAAGATTTTTGAATCAACTGGAACAAGTTATAGCTTACTTGTTAATCTTGCAAAATCTGATAAATTCAATCCTTTCTCAATTAAAGACGTTAGATTTGCATTAAACTATCTAGTAAACCGCGATTTGATTGTAGATGAATTATTAAATGGCTATGGACTTCCAATGATTTCTGCATACAAACCCAACGACCCTGATTACCTGCTTATTCTAAACGAATTGCAGTCATTTAACTTCAGATACGATCCATCATTTGCTGAAAATATGATGTCCAATGCATTACAATCTGCCGGGGCTCAAAAAATCGATGGAAAATGGTATTACAATTCAAAACCAATTGAACTTACAATATTCATACGTAATGATGATCCAATAAGAAAATCAATAGGGGAAATTATTTCATCACAGTTACAAGAAATTGGTTTTACGGTTTCTAAAGACTATGGTGACTTGACAAAGGCTTTTTCTGTTGTTTATGGCTCTAATCCTGCTGATCTTAAATGGAGTATCTATACTGAAGCATGGTCTATGAGCGGGTTTGTAAAATACGATTCTGTTATGACTGCACAAATGTATTCACCTTGGTTTTCAAACATGCCTGGTTTTAACAATCCGTCATACTGGAATTACCAAAATCCTGAAATCGATTCTGTTTCGCAGGCAATATTTGTTGGAAACTTTACCTCTGAAAGTGAAAGAACTAATCTGATCAAAAAGGCAGTATTATTGGGAGTAGAAGATTCTGTCAGAATATTTCTTGCATGTAAGACTGATCAATATGTTACAAACAAAAAAATTCAAGGTGTAATAAATGATTTTGGTGCAGGGATAACAAGTAGGTTTTCACTAATAAACTCAAGATCAGATTCTGATATACTAAAGGTTGGCGTAAAAAAAATCTATCAGGGCGCATGGAATCCCGTTGCAGGTTTTACTGATTCTTATAGTAGATACATATGGGACGTGGTAAGTGATTCCGGAAGTTACAAAAATCCATACACTGGAATTACAATCCCAGTTAGATCCACATGGGAGGTTGAAACTAAAGGACCGCTAGCCAAAATTGATGTTCCAAGTGATGTTATACTATGGAACGCTACTGAACAAAAATGGGTTCAGGTAGGACCAGGGATCACTGCCACAAGCAAGGTAACATTTCACTATGATTTTGGAAATTGGCATAACGGGCAGCCTATGGATATGAATGATGTTCTTTATGGAATTTATTTTCTTTATCAGTGGGGGGCAAATAATGCTGCAGAGATGAAAACATTCGATTCTGAGTTTTCACCAAAAGCAAATCAAGCCATAAAAACCCTAGTTGGAATTCGCGTCATAGACAAAAACACAATCGAAGTTTATCAAAACTTCTGGCATTTTGATAATGGTGAAATTGCTGACTCGGCACAAGTCTGGCCTGGCGTCCCATGGGAAATAACTTATTCTATGGAAAAAGCTGTAATGGACGGAAAACTTGCATTTTCTAGGTCAGATGCCGTAAATAATAATGTTAATTGGCTGTCATTGATAATTCCAGACGATGCTAACGTGTTAGAGTCGTATCTTTCAGAATTTGATAAGGAGAAAACCATGCCTGTAGCTTTACAATCATTAAATTACTCATACGCAGACTCTAGATATCAGGCATCAATTTCTTGGATCAACACACATCATAACGCAGTGATAAGTAACGGTCCATTCTATTTGGATTCTTATTCACCTGAAGCAAGAACGATTACAATAAAGTCATTTGATGATGCGTCATATCCGCTTGAGGCAGGCCATTGGGCGAAATTTGAGAATGTAGATCTACCCCGAATAAAAAACATCGATTTTCCAAAGGTAGTACAAATGGGCCAAAACTTGACAGTTCCAATTACAACTACCACTAACGCTACATTATATTATTATTTTACAAATTCCCAAGGCGTAGTAATAGATCAAAACAAAATATTTTCAGATAATGGTACTGCACACATTTTTCTAAATGAACAACAAACAGAAAAATTTGATGAAGGCTCAAATAATTTACAACTCTTTGTTGTATCTGACGATGCCTATAAACCAGATATATTCCGTACCAGCTTTCTTGCAACAAACTCTGAATTCAAATTAGTTGAGCAGAACAAAACAATAGGAACAGAAACACCAATCAACAATTACAATGTTGAATTATTAGTAATTCTAGCAATAATTCTTGGGTCTGCAATTGCTGTGATGATGAAACGTAGTAAAAGGCGAACCTAAGATATGGGATTTAAAAAATTCATTGCAAAACGAGCTATAACCATGTTTGGTGTTTTGATGGCTACACTTCTTCTAACTATTGCCTTAGTTGGTTCTAACATGGATTCCATACTAAAACAGAGCGTTTCATTGGAAATTCGGCAACAAATAACAAACGACAAAGGTTTGCTTAACAGTTTTAAAACTACAAATGATCTAGATCTGTACATACAAAACCAAATAAAGCAGAGAATCTCCTCTCTTGGCTTGGATGAACCGTGGTATTCTCCACATCGTATTGGTTTGTCCATGTATAAAATTCTGACACTAGATTTTGGTCACGCCAAATTTCTGACAAGTGATACTGGCTCATCTGATGTTAAAGAAATAATACTTGAAAAATTACCACGTACCATTCTTCTGTTTACAACTGCCACAGCTATTATTTCAGTAGTGGGTATATTTCTAGGAACTATATCGGCAAGCAAACTAAATTCCAAAATAGATAAGATAACATCCAGTTTTGCTATAATCAGTAGTAGTTTTCCTGTGTGGTGGGTTGGAGTACTGATGATCTTTGTGTTTGCATTTTTATATCCTGTGTTTCCTGCTAGGGCTACCCCTGATATACCGCCAACCGATCCTGGGTACCTGATTTCTTTGCTAAATCACATGGCTTTACCATTGATAACGCTGGTTTTGATAGGATTTGGCTCTTGGGCTTATCTTGTTAGAAATTTCTTGGTAGGTGTTCTGCAAGAGGACTTTATTGTTGCCAAGAAAGTCATAGGAATTGATGATAAGCGAATACTGTTCTCACACGCATTAAAAAACGCAGCGCCTCCAATAGTTACAGTTCTTGCCTTGAGTCTCTCGGGATCACTTGGCGGTGCAATAATTACCGAAGCAGTATTTGACTGGCCTGGGATGGGGAGGTTATATTACGAAGCAATTGGTGTTCTTGATCTGCCTGTCATCATTGGTGCTACCTATGTTCTTACTGCATTTTTCCTGGTAAGTGTATTTGTGGCTGATATTTTGTACGGTTACTTTGATCCGCGAGTGAGACGCCAATGAGTTTTTCATCAAGAGACATTTGGAAGGACTTTTCTAAACGCGGTACGGGCATGGTTGGAATAGGGATTCTGGTTATCCTAATTGCTGTTTCAATAATTACATTTGTCACAATACCTCAAGAAAGTTTTAAAAAATGGAATGATCCCGCAAACTGGCTTTCCTATCCAAAATCAGCTGCACCCTCTTGGATAAATTATTTCCTTGCTCAAAAAATACCTGAACACTTGATTCTAATGCCTCATCGTTCAGTGGAAAAGATTGGTAATGTGAATGTGATTACAGATTCATTTGAAACTAATTATTATTATAGTTCATTTCCAAGTGATTTTATTTATAAATTTAAAACAACGTATAGTGGATCACCCCTATTACAAATATCTGTTACTAGGCCAGACGGAATTGAATTAAAACTAGATTCAATATCATTACCATTTTCATCTACAAAAACAGAATATAGTAACATGGTATTTTCTACTGATCCCATGATTGCAAAAAATGTTCAATATGATATATCTATGATGAAATTGCCAAACGATATTCACTTGTATGATGACCTGGCATTCTCAAAATTTGATGAAAATAAGGTGTTACAAGGTCATTATGTTTTCAGAATAACCATGTACAGTATGGGTGCGGATACCTCCGTGTATGAATCAAAATTAATTCTTGGAGGAAAAGTATATGGTTTAATGGGAACAGATGAATTGAGACGGGACCTGGCGATGGGATTATTGTGGGGCACTCCATTGGCATTGTTCATAGGCATTACAGTAGCAATAGGTTCAGTATCCGTGGGTCTTTTGTATGGCGTATTTGCCGGTTTCAAGGGTAACATAACTGACGAATCCATGATGCGTTTTAATGATATCATTTATGCTATGCCTGCACTTCCGCTTTTAATAATTCTGGCAGTTACGATTGGAAATAGTATATTTTTGATAGTTGGCTTTCTAGTTATTTTTGGATGGGTGGGAATAGCAAAAGTATCTCGTAGTATGGCAATGCAAATCAAGACACTACAATACGTTGAAGCTTCAAAACTGATGGGACAAAAAGACCACAAGATAATCTTCAAACACATCTTGCCACAGTTACTTCCATATGCATTTGCTAGTATAGCTATTTCTGTACCGGCAGCAATCACCACAGAAGCTGGTCTGAGTTTCTTAGGGTTAGGAGATCCTACCTTTCCTACATGGGGTCAATTACTGCATGACGCTAGTGCCTATAATGCAGCAGCTAGAGGTATGTGGTGGTGGATTCTCCCACCTGGAATCATGATTGCAATTACTGGCCTTGCCTTTGTTTTCATTGGAAATACAATTGATTCCATAGTGAACCCAAAACTCAAGCGTTAGGATCAAATTCACGAATGATGTTGATTGTTTCATTAGAAAGTCTAATGGTATATGCTGCAGCGTTTGGATCGGTAGACTGAGCCAGCGTTTCTGCAAACTGTGTCTTATCCTTTCCTCTTTGATACATACCTCCTGACTCTTTGATGCATAGTGGAAATTTTTGGAGTTTTAACCCTTTTTTGAAAAGATGACTCATGAATTTTGTATACTTTTCAGGAGAATACCATTCTGCTTTTTTCTCTTCACACAACATTATCCACGTATCTATCGTATTTTGAAATAGTGCCTTCTGTCTTAGCTCTTCTAATGTCATTTCTTAACTTTAAAAGTCAGCTCTTTTCATTTTGGAGCCACATCTTGGACACATACCACCTTTGAATCGATTATTGCACGCAAGACAGATGTACTTGACTCCTTGACCTTGACCAAAAAATCCACCACCGCCCATACCCGCATCTGAACCCATACTGCCCATTCGCTTTAAGGCTCTATTTCTTAAGAAGAGTGGAAATATGATGAATATTGCTAATGCGGCAACCAGTCCCCATGGGAATGGCAAGAGCATCTGTAAGCCTATGCTAACCGCAAGTGAACCAAATAAGAAGATAAGATAGCTCTTGTAATTTATCACATTTCATGTTATTGCAAAAACCTTATAAATTTTTGTCATATTTCATCCTAGTTCTATCGTGATTTCTAGAGGATTTCCATCACGATCGTATGCAAATACATCATTATCCTCATACGGTGATTGGACTATTATGGAAACAAAACCAAAAAAATTGTGCAGATCTGTTACTGATGGCTTTGCTACTCCACTTGGATGGGAATGAACTGTTCCCACATAACTTGGGTCAAATGGTAAAAAAGAGTGAGGAAAACCTGCAAAGGTAGGGCCAGTATGCGAAAATGGCGGTATTACAAGTCCATCTATGAAGACGACTCCTTTCTTTGCCTTTCC
>JAJPGX010000009.1 GCA_021325595.1 Nitrososphaerota archaeon
AGCGCAGAGAGAGGGATTTGAACCCCCGCGTGCTTACGCACATAGGCTCTCAAGGCCCACGCCATGCCGGGCTAGGCGACCTCTGCGAGTTTTTTTCAGAGAGACTGGTTAAAATTTGTTTAAAATTACAAAATTCTTTACATTGAAATATATCTAGGAATAGGCAATAAGAAAAAGAAAAGGGACGAAAGATCTAATGGTGTGCGTGTGGATTGACTGAACCTGTTTCCATTTTCTGGAAGGTTCCTGCTGCTTTCTCATGGTGTTCTAGATTCGACTGATCTACTTTGATTGCTTGTGGAGGGCAAACTGAAACGCATGCCATACACCAAATACAATCATGTTCTCTAATTGGATCAGCCTTGTCTGTGTAATCCTTTCTTTCCTCTTTTACAGAACTACCAGTTCCAGCCATAGTGATGTTTACTGCTTTATTTGCTGGAATGTCTTTTTCTGTTCTGTACCATTGGAAGACTTGAACAGGACATGCTTCAATACATGCACCATCAGCAACACATGAATCCCAATCTACTGCGACCATTGTGCCACTTACGCCTACTGGTTCGATTTTTTCGCCTCGAGCCTTGAAGGCTGCGATGCAGTTTTCGTCTTTTGAAGCCTCGGCTAATCTGCCTGGACCCCATCTAAAGTGATAATGCTCACCATCGGCGTGACTTATTTTTCCAAGTGGTTTGTACCCTTTTGGAAAGTCTTCTGGTATCGGCATGGTTTTGTGTCACAGGATATGTTATTTAAACCTAGACAAAATCGTCCAGACTTATTGTATACTAGCGATCTCTTTTTCATGAATTTCTTGGTTTGCTTGATCAACCTTAATTGCTTTAGTTGGACAAACTTCTACGCATGCCATACACCAAATACAATTTGCTTCTTTTACTGGAATTGCTTTATCGGTAAAATCTTTTCTGTCATTTCTACCAGTTTCACCAGGATTTTTGTACCATTCAAAGACCTTCACGGGACAACTGAGTAAACATATTCCATCAGCAACACATGAATCCCAATCTACTGCGACAAAAGTGCCATGTACTCCCAATGGTTTTATTTGTTCACCAATTGCTTGATAATCTGCTTTTACTTTTGGGTCTGTTGCTGCCTCAGCAAGACGTCCAGGACCCCAGACAAGATGATAATTATCACTTAGTGGATCTTTGAACTTCGCAACAACTTTGTGGTTATTTGGAAAGTTTGGGTCTATTGGCACAGTATTGCAGAATAGATGTTACTTATTTAAAGTGTATACAAGATAAATTCATATCTTTCACGCATTGCTCATCCTCATTGGGAGTTTTCAAGTATGATGTATATCGTAGTCCTAACGTAGGGATATATGCAAAATGTAATGACAAGTTTGTCTTTATTCCTAATGGCTTTGCGTCTACAAAAGCTGAAAATCTTTGTGAATTCCTAGGTACAGAAGCTGTCTATACTTCGGTTGCTAATACCAGACTGTTAGGAGTTTTGATGGCACTAAATAACAAGGGCATACTTTTACCGAACAATTGTTTAGAAAATGAGATTTCACATCTGAAAAAATCTACTGGGCTAAATGTGGAGATTTTGGATACAAAACACACGGCAATTGGAAATTTGATTTGTGTAAATGATAAGGGAGCAGTTGTTTCTCCTCTTATTTCAAATGAACATATCAAAAAAATACAAGATGTATTGGGTGTTGAAGTAATACGAAAAAGAATTGCAGGATATCATCAAACAGGAGCCATGGCAGTGGCTACATCTCGTGGTGGAATTATTCACCCATCTACCGAAGAAGAGGACATAAGAACAATATCACATGTTTTAGGGGTGGAGTTGGAGCCTTCTACAATAAACGGAGGTTCACCTTTTCTTGCTGCAGGTATTCTTGCCAATAATAGATCACTTGTAGTAGGTACTTTTACCAATGGTCCTGAACTTGTTATGTTAGCTAGAGCATTCAAAATTGAAGACTAGTTTGTGGATTATTCAGTAACGATTCAATCTCTATTTGTCTTTCAGACCCATCTGACATATTCCGTATTATCAGCATCTTATTTGCATATTCTTTTGGAGCAACAATAATGGAATATTTTGATTCAGATGCCAACTCCATTTGCTTGCGCAGTGGTTTTCCATATAGCTCCACATCTACATTAATTCCCCGTGTACGTAATTTTGAAGCAATTGAGATGGCTATTTTTTTCATCTCATCATTGACAAATACAACAGACACCCTGTTAATGTCATACTTGATATCTACATGTTGTTTTTCTAATGAGAAAATTATTCGCTCTACTCCCCCTGCTGCACCAGTTGCTCCTAAATCATCTCTTTCAAACGCTTTGGTGAGAGTATCATATCTACCTCCACCTACAAGAGCCCCCAGATCAGAACTACTATCAAATGCTTCAAAAACTATGCCAGAATAATAATCAAGACCTCGAACTATACCAAAATTGATTCTGATATTTTTTACTCCTCTATTTTCTAATGAGTTAAAAATTTGCAGAATTTTATCCCAGTTTTTTAATTGTTTGACATCAATTTGTTTTGTTATTTCGTCTGGTTGTCCCTTTATTTCAGAAAATTGTAATATTTTTTCCAAATCAGAGGCCAAGTATCCCTTTTCTTCATATTCTTTGATGATGTCTTGTTTTCTCTTTTTTTGTATCTTATCTACTGCTCGCAGTATATCACTTGTTACATTTTCAGAGCTATCCTTGAAAACACTCTTCACGTATGATTCTATGAGTTCTCTATCGCATATATCGATAATTATGTTATCAAGTCCCAAATTTTTTAGAAATTTTGATGTAAAATCGATTATCTCAGAATCAGATTCAATATTTGGTTCTCCATAAATTTCTATGTCCCATTGATGGAAGAAACGATATCTACCTTTTTGTGGTTCATCATATCTCCAGACTCCACCAAATGTAGAAAATTTTGCTGGCAGTCTCATGGATTTTTGTGATGTTGCGTATCTAGTAAGACCTATTGTAAAATCAAAACGTAAAGCTACTTCACGGTTTCCTTTGTCTGTGAAATAATAGATTTCATTTTTAATTGATGGACCACTTTTTGTTTCTATAGTAGATACAAGTTCAATCGTAGATGGTTCCATGAGTTGGAATCCAAAAAGATTTGATGTTTCTATGAATTTTTGTCGTACATATTCTATTGCGTGATATTCTTTAGACTCTATGTCTCTCATGCCTCGTGGTAGTTCCAATTTCAAGACTCATTCTTTTTCTAATGCATTTAGACTTTCTGATTTGGTAAATATGTAATTAGAACAAATTAATAGTATAATTCAGACCTACAAATTCTGTGTCTTACAGATACTTAGAGCATATGACTGATGCCTTTATCGAAGTGATTGGAGACACCATAGACGAGGCTTTTGAGAATGCTGGTATTTCAGTGGTTGATACAATTTTAGATATAAAATCAGTAGAAAGTAAACTAGAAAGAAAAATAGAAATTAATGCCGATGATTTGAAGGGTTTACTTTACAGCTGGTTGGAAGAAATCATCATTCTTACTATAACAGATGGATTTGCAGCATCAAAATTTAAGGTAAAGATAAGCAAAAATGAAGAGTTCCATCTAAATGCAACTGTGAATGGAGAGGAAATTAATTTTGAAAAACATCACTTTAAGCTAGAAATCAAGGCTCCTACATATCATCTGATGGATATAAAAGAAGAAAAGCCCATAGTTATGAGATTTATTCTTGATTTATAATTAAGGAAAGAGAAAATTTTGTTTAGATTAATTTGGCAGAATAGATCTGTTTTAACTATAACAAATTAATAAATATCAATTATTCATGGTTGATAAATATTGGTAGACGAAGAAATTGAAAAGATTATGAAGAAAAAGTTGTCTGAAATGACAGCTCATAAAGAATCTGAGATAATGGAGCTAACAGATACCAACTTTGATCAATCAATAGCAGGGGATTCCCCGGTAATTATTGACTTTTGGGCAACGTGGTGCGGTCCATGTCAGTTTATGCTACCAATCTTTACCAGAATTGCAAAAAAATACAAGACCATAAGATTTGCGCGTGTTAATGTAGATAATGCACCTGGCATATCACAAAGATATGGAGTTTATGCAATTCCTACTTTCCTTGTATTCAAAAATGGCGAACTTGTAGACAAGGCGATGGGTGCAATAGGAGAGCCTGGCCTCAACATGCTTGCCCAAAAATATTCTTAATATCCATAAGCAGGATTAGTTTTTCTTTGAATTTCCACAATTTCTTTCAGTGTACTTTGTTCTTCTGGGTTTAATTTATGAAGAAATTGTTTCAGCAGTAGTTTTGCTTCGTTGGAATTAGGCATGGAGTAAAAAACTTCTTCCTCAGATATTTGTCTACCAATAGTAACATTTTGAATTGATATAGCTACTTCCTGGCCTTTCTTTGCTACATCAACGTTTTTTCCGTTATCTTGGATCTGGTGAACATTACCAATTCTTCTACCATTTACATTCATAACATGGACTTTTTGTTTTAGTGAACCTACATCAACACGAACTCCAAAAACTGCGGGGTTGCTTTTCCTAAAGATGTAACCTTTTAGAAAAGTGAATTTGCAGATGGGTGTTATTTCTTGGAATATTGCATCTTCTTCATTTGCAGTATCTTCTCTAACCCAATTCAGATAATTATCCAATAAGCTGTAGATTACCTGATCTTGAAATATTCTAATGTGATTTGCTTCTGCTTCTTCTTGTGCATCTTGTAATGTTTTCACATTAAATGCTATAACTACTCCGAGATGTCTATCATGCTCTTTAACTGCAAGAGCTTCTACGACATCTCTTCTGGTAACTGGCCCTATATCAGCAACAGATACTGGCACAGATTGTCTTTTGAGCATATCTGTTAAAGCTTCAAGTGAACCTATGGTATCACACTTTAAGATCACTCCTTTTGAATCTGTTTTTACGAAAACTGATTTCATTTCAGATTCGACCATTTTTTTAAACTCTTCAATTTTTTGTTCATCACTAGTTGCATAGACCGGACTTCCAGGTAGAACACCTTCAAGTTCAGGAGAGGCAATTTTTATGCCTGCAGCTGCAACGACGTCATTTACTGGTCTGAATTTATCTCTAGGATCTCTCATCTCATCTAATGGCTTTGGTAATAAGATTGCCTTCGGTTTTGTGACTATGGTCGAGTCTCTTTTTGCCACTACAATCGAATCTCCTTTTTTGAGATGACCGTCAATTAGTATAATGTTTGCAGTAATTCCTAGACCAACTTCTTCTTTTACTTCTAAAACAATTCCTCTTGTTGGCTTATCTGTCTGATCTAATTTTTTTTGCATGTATTGTTGTGTTAGTCCAACTAGAACGGCAAGTAGTTCAGGCATTCCTTCACCGCTTCTAGCACTAACTGGAACTATAGATACTTCTTTTGTGAAATCTTTTACTCTGTAAAATGCTTCAGAATTATACCCAAGAATGGATAAAGTACCAACAACATTGTACAAGGCTTCATCTAATGCTGTTTGTACTGAAGGATCTTGTTCTTTAACTGATTGTGATATGAATTGTGTTGCAGTTTTTTTCCATCCTGAGATCATATCTACTTTGTTTAATGCAATCACAAATGGAACTTTACGACTCTGTAAAATTTTTAGACTCTCATTAGTTTGTGGTTGGAATCCTCGATTTACATCTACTACTAGAATTGCGATATCCGCTGCGGAACCTCCCCGTGCACGAAGGTTTGTAAATATTTCGTGTCCTGGTGTATCTATTACAAGTAAACCCGGTATCTCCTCCTTACCTCCGCTCATTTTGGCAAATAAGGGCCCACAGATTTTTTTAAGAGTATCAGTAGGAAGAAAACTTGCACCTATATGCTGAGTGATTCCACCAGCTTCTCGTGCTTGGACTCCAGTGCCTCTAATTTTATCTAAAAGTGAAGTTTTTCCCGAGTCTACATGACCCAAAACTGCTACGATTGGCTGACGTATTTGCAACCGCTTTCACTTGAATACCACAGCTACTTCTTTTTCAAAACTTTCCTTAGAGTCAGAAGCATGGATTATGTTATCTGTGATTCCAAGACCAAAATCTCCTCGTATAGTACCCGGTGTTGCTTCATAAGATTTTGTTGCACCTATCATAAGTCTAGTTGTTGCAATTGCGTTGTTTCCCTCAATTACTGCGGCAACTACTTTTCCAGATGTGATAAAAGAAACAAGTTCTCCAAAAAATGGTTTTGAATTGTGGACAGAATAGAATTCTTCTGCCATTGGCTTTGTGAAAGTGAACATCTTTAGTTGTACAATCTCAAACCCCTTTTTTTCAAATCTAGATACGATATCGCCCACTAGATTTCTTTTTACCCCATCTGGTTTTACGATGAAAAGCGTCCGCTCTGCCATTTTATTTCTTGACCTTTATTCCGCCTTTAACATATTTTTTAGTCCACTTGAGTCTTCTTGGATCACGTTTGAGTTCAAGCATATTCTTCTTGCATTTTGAAGAACAGAACCAAAAAACTGTACCGTCATTTTTTACAAGCATCGTACCAGAGCCTTTTGCCACAGGTCTATTACAAAAACTGCATGGTTTAACAAGGACACTCAATTTTTGATCACTTTATTTTTCTTGCTTCACGTTCTGTTTCTCGTAACATAAGTACGTCAGACATTCTAACAGAGCCTTTGACGTTTCTTGTAAGAATTCTCCCTCGATCTTTTCCCTCAAGTATCTTTACTCTTACTTGTATTACTTCACCAGCTATACCGGTTCTACCTACAATTTGTATTACTTCTGCGGGAATTGGTACTTCAGTACTCATTTGTTAGCTTGACCACCTTTTATCTGCGAAAGCGATGCAACAATTTGATCAACTATATGTTGTGCATCACCTGAATCTAAGATCGCAGCTGCAGCAGAAGTCACATCGATTCCTAATGCCTTTCCCAATTCTTGTCTACTTGGAACAAATCCGTATGGAATTGAATGCTCTTCGCATAGGATAGGAAGGTGAGCAACTACCTCTGGTGGTTCTACATCTTCTGCAATTACTACCAACTTACTAATTCCTCGCTCGATTGCCTTGGTAACTTCATTGGTACCCTTCTTTACTTTACCACTTTGATGCGCCACCCTTACAGCCTCATATATTGGGCTAACGAGGTCAGCTGGCACCTGAAACTTTACGTAATAAGCCTTAGCCACATGTATCACCCATTGGGATCATTTCCATTCCTTGTGTGCTTTTAATTGGTTTTAAAAGTGTTA
>JAJPGX010000007.1 GCA_021325595.1 Nitrososphaerota archaeon
AGGTCAGCTGGCACCTGAAACTTTACGTAATAAGCCTTAGCCACATGTATCACCCATTGGGATCATTTCCATTCCTTGTGTGCTTTTAATTGGTTTTAAAAGTGTTAGGGGTAAGAAATATTCCAACTAAACTTGGGAAATTGAGATATTTTAGAAAGTCTGAAAGAACTTCTGAAAGTAAATAGGTTATCAAATATTTAACTGGTCTTTTTCATAATATCTTGATTAAATTATTTCTAAGTCAATAATAATCTGAGATATACATCTCTCTATCTATCTCTCTCTGAATTATTATATCTGCTACCCCCTCCCCCGGTACGATTTAAAATGCTTGAGAGAGAGAGCGAGAGAGATACATTATATCCTGATCATGGATCCATCAACCCGGTAAGGTTTCAACCTTCTCTCACATTTTTGGAAACCTGACTTACAATACATCCTCTTGCTCAATTGTTAGTTCGAGGGCAAAAACTTTGCAAAACTGATATACTGCGTATACGAATCTCTTCATATCAGATGGCAAAAACGATAAGAATTGACAATGAGAAGATTCATGAAGATTTAGTCCAGCTATTTCTCAACCTACAATCCGAAAGAGGTATGAAACTAAAAATGGAAGATCTCTTGGAAGACATGATCAAGAGCTATAACAAAAGAAAACATTAGATTTGTAATAGAAAATGATCTTCCAAAAGTGTTCGATTTAATGCTTTCATAAAGAATAGAATTAAAAAATAACGATAGAAGTGTTTTACAAGTTTCTACTATGGACATCATGTATTAACTAGTTTGAGAGCAAAACCCCAATTACCATAGATGACAGATTTCATATCGTTCTACTCTATCTTTAGTGCCGAAGAATTGGCAGAATACAATGCAGCAAAGAGACTGCGCTATGCAATATGGGTAGAACGTAGTAAAGAGTTTAGACAAAATTTAGCAAAGAAAAGACAAAAAGAAATTGAGATTGAAAATCATCTAAATGAATGGGTAAAAGTAGAGTTGAGCTATTCACTTTATTCATTATTTAGAACGTTAGGAAGTCCAGAAAAGGATGATGATGACATAGTTGCAAGAATGTCAAGACATCTGGATGATTGTAATGAATTTCTAACCCTAATTATGCCTAGATCTATTATCCAGAGTGAAAGTGAAGAAAGGTATTACGGAAAAACAAGAAAAATCAGATTAAGAAGATGTACTCGTGATAATCTCCATGTGTGGGCAAAAAGCAATGAGAAAAGGTATGAAAAAGCTGTTTACCATTGTCTTTCCTGCAACAAGTATAAGGAAGAAGAGAAGAAGATTTGCAAAAATGATGCATAGATACATTGCGTGAAAAAACATCGTTCTGTCAGATACCCAAGACGGTTATGCTCAGGCACTAAGAAGGCGCCATGCACGAAAATATTGACGCGCAAAACGCGCGCAACTCTAGCAATAGAGCATACAAGAAATTATCAACAACACCCACATTTTTGTTCAATGGGTATGTGATAATTACCCTACATCCTGACTGGGTTAAAGCATTTGGTGCTTTGCCTACAATTGAGGCCTACCTAGAAGAAGGACACCTATGCCTGAAGACCTTGGAGGTTGTCAGAAAATGACTTTAGACAATTCAGAGGACATACAGTACAGGCAAAAACTTGTGGAAGAGGTATCCAAACTGCAAGAGATTATAGAAAAGAATCTTCCGGACATGTTTGGGATTCTCATGGCATGTCTATCAGTGAAAGCCCAGATGTTGATAGAAGGAATCAACTTGCCTTTCTTTCTTGTCCTTGTGGGAAGAGCATCAGGTAGCAAGACAACAATACTTGGTTGCCTTGAGATTCTCCCAGACAGCATAAAGACTTACAACATTACATCAAAATCGTTTGTAAGCCATATTGCAAATGTAAAGCAAGAAGATCTCAAGGAGATAGATCTTCTCCCAAGAATAAAGAACAAAATGCTCATAACCCCAGAACTTGGAACCATGTTCTCAACAAGGGAGGACAAGTTACTTGAGACCTTAGGCATCCTTACAACCATATTGGATGGAAAAGGCTATCGTTCAGAGTCAGGGGTTCATGGAAGTAGGGGATATGATGGTGACTACTACTTTACATGGATAGGGGCAATCCCAAAGCTGTCTGATCATCTGCTAAAGATTCTTGGCAACCTAGGCCCAAAGATCTACTTTCTGCGTCTAAACGATGAGAATCTCACAGATGAAGAGGAAGAGCAGAAAATACTTGATGCCATAACAGGCAAAAAATATGCTGTGCGTCTAGCAGAAGTCCAACAGCAGACCAAGGCAGTGTGGGATGTACTAGAGTCATACATCAAACAACATGGCAAGATCAAATGGGATACACAAAAAGATGACATTGAAACAGTTCAAAAGATTGTTTCATCTGCAGCAATCTTGTCCAAACTCCGAGTGCCAATACACTATGAAAAACACCCATCTGAGAAAGGCTTTGTAATGGAGGTTGAAAGTCGTGAGCTACCTACACGTGCAGCAACATTGCTGTTGTACATAGCAAAAGGTCACGCAGTTCTTCATGGACGAAACTATGTTGTAGAAGATGATCTAGGGGTAGTTCTTGATGTAGCATTGTCCAGTGCATTCAAGAAAAGGGCAAGAGCTTTCAGAGCATTGCTTGAAAACAAGGGCGAGATAAACACGCAAGAACTAGCAGACAAGATGAATGTTGCAAAGCAAACAGCATTGAATCAAATCAAAGAGCTTGTTGTAGTAGGTCTTGGTGAATTTATACATCAACCTGGAAGAACAAAACCATTTGATGCAATACAGTTGAACAAAAGGCTCCACTGGTTGTTAGAAGACAAGTATAAGAAATACTGGAAGAGATCCTAGACTCTCACGCGGGGTATAATTTGCTAGATTATCTTTTTTAGAGAAAATCTAGTGAAAGTGCCCCGGCGTTCTTATTTTTTTAAATTTTAATTTAGGCAAAACGTGTGGGATTTGATTTCTCTGTAAAACCAGAGTTTTTTGTCCAGATAAAGATCAGACCGGTTATCAATCATGAATTATAATTCATTTTTCAATGACAATAATCTACTACAAGAATAATGATGAATTCAAATCTACAGAGATCAATGTTTGGTCAGGTAACTTTCAGAAAGATGAATCAATGATTTGGTCTCACTATGAGCAGAAGGGTTTCTTACAGAAGCATTTTTCCAAGATCTATGCAATAACTAATTTCCGTGTCTTTACCTATGATTTTGAAATAAACAAGATGACAGGACTATTGATGATGTATGATCTTGACGATATCGTTGTAACTGACACCTACAGATCATACAACAGTATCAGATATGGTGCCTATGGATATGGTATGTCAGGTGGTCAGTCAAGAGGACAGTCTGTATCTATGGGTAAAATCATCTTCATGTCTTCTGGAAAACCCATAATTTCGCTAAATGGTGTTACTGATCCTAATGGTTTGAAGCGTCTCACGTTGTCTGTGAAGAAAGCATTATACCCAAAGAAGGAACTTCAAAGATTTCTTACAGGAGTCAAGGATGATAATCTATCAATTGTTCGTAATGTTTCAATCTGTCTGCGTTGTAATACAAGGAATGTCAAGGATGCTTCGTTTTGCTCTTCGTGTGGAAGTATTCTGAAATAGATAGTCTGTTTATAGCATTTTTGCCCAACCACGTTCAATGAGAACATTTGCAGTATCAGGTTTTACACACACGGGAGCAGCATTCTCATTTTTACCAATTAATTGCAATCCTTGTTTACAAATTACATCCTTTGTCACAATTCCAGATTGAAATTGCTTCAGTGGAAACGGTTCGAAGTTAGGATCTAAAGTAAGTGTTCCACCATTTGAAGAAACTATAACAACACTCCAAGTCTTAACCGAATCTTTTGGTATTGTCAAATTAGAGATAAAAGTTCCATTTTCTGTTATGGGGACATCCACTGATTTTACGATCAGTTTATGATCTTTTTCTAATTCAACTGTAACTTTTGTGTCATTTGTATAAGTATGTCCCTGCACGGTGATGAAATCACCTGGGAAATATGCATCCTTGTCAAAACTAGCAGTTATTGGCATTATTGCACTTGAAGTAGTTCCAGGTAGTCGGTCTATGACTTTGCTTCCTACAAATACTGTATCTGTAAGAGAAACTGGACAGTTATCCGATGCATTTGAAAGGACGAATTTGTCCAATGTCTCATCTTCGATCTGCGAGCTGTTTAATCCTATTACTAGTGGAAACATGTGACAATAAGACTTGGAATATCTTTCTTGATAGGTTTTCAAAGGATTCTCTTCTACAGCATAAGGAGAAAGATCTGACAAATGTTCTATGGGTAATGCATAGACACCTTTCAAATCATTCTTTGCCGTGACAGTATAATCAATTATCGTACTATTAGAGTCAAGTGTAATAGAAGTTTGATTTGGAATCACTGATAGATCATTTAGTTTAAGCGGATTGTGGTTCGTCAGATTTACATCATAGACGTCCATAGGTCCAAGTTGTATGGTCTGATTATGATAATAGGTACTAAATTTAACGTATATGTGCCCAACAGTATTGGATTGCATAGATAACACTGGAACAGGTAATGGATGTATTGCATAAGCATTGGTATTAATGATAAACATCGCGCTTAAGATAATTAGTGAAATGTAAAAAAATTTCATTGTGATTTAAAACATAATTGAAAGAAATTAAACATTATGCATCTTTTCTATCTATGTACCGGTCATGATATTCTTACCATCCATATCAATTCACAAAATCATGATGAATTAGTGTCAAGGTTAAAATTTATAAAAAAATGGGGAGTGGAAATTTTCCACCAAACAATTCTAACAACCGCTAGCACTGATAGTTATCGTACCTGATCCAGCAGTTGATGTGATACAACTGGGGGCAGTACCTGAGCTTGCCCATTTAGTAGCGGTCAGAGTCTGTAATGTGCCTGTTCCTCCAGGTGTAGTTTCAGATTGATAGTTTGTGAAGCTAATGCTGTGGCTGTTCAATGCACTGAAATGAGATCCAGTGAAATCATAGCTTTCCAATTCGGCATACATTTTGTTGAAACTATTGCCATAGGTTACACCATTGAAATACTGACTGGCTCCAAAACCAACACTTAGGTCTTCAACATCTTGGAAATTCTGTCCTGCACGAACGTGACCAACTGGAAATACGACATCTTCCATGTACATCGATTTTCCTGAACTATACTCCATATTACTAAAGTAGTAATTCACATCGTTACCGTTGGCATAGTTTACTGATTCCAATGTTATTCTCCATTTATTGTCGCCTGGCACTGCCAGTAATTCCGGCTGAGTCAAGTATTTGTTAGTCCCTTGTACGGTGTCTGCTCCAATCCAGTATAGGGTTGTTCCTGTAACACTGGTGGGAACAGGTGGAGTATTCACATCTGCATTAATATCCACTATTCCGCTTATGGTGTGCTCTGCTCCAATTTGCCAGCAGGCTGAACCTCCATCACATGTAGATGCTGCCAATGCACTATTTGTTGTCATTGTCAATGTCAAAATCATTCCAAACACGAATCCAGCATATTTGATATTTGCCTTAGATGTCATTGCTCTAAGTCACCTGAATGCCGAACGCGGAAATATTTCCAACGTGTATCGGAGTATCTTGATACGGAACATTCATGGTAGTATCAGCTGTGACTTCATATGCATAGAATCCAGAAGGCATGTTGGGATCAGCAGTTATGGTAAGAACCATGTGTTTTGTAGCAGAGACAGTATTTTCAGATATGAAAGCTGTAATTCCAGATGGTATGCATTTTGATATTACATTCGCCTCTGGAGTCCCACATATTGGTCTAACACTTTGAACAGATACATTTCCTATAATTCCGGCTATTTTTGGTCCTATCAAGACATCTATCTGTTCAGTCTGTCCTCTTTTTAGAGTGACAATTGCAGGTTCATTATGTCCATTAACGGCAATAGAAAATGGTTCTGGTGGTGTTGGACGATGGTCAGCTACTTGTGCCACTGCTGATTGGGTTGACATTACATTCATTGTCATGAATGTAGCTAATCCGCCCATTATCAGTACAGCTGCAATCACTATCTTCTGTTTGTTATTTATGTTCATTTTCAATTTTTCATTTTCTCCTTTTGCTTTTTGTGTGTACAAAGTGGACTAGTCTTTGTACCGCACGATCTATTGTCCATGCCGTGTGTTTTACACAGCATATCGCGGTTATGGTAAAGCATGTACGGGACAACACAAACAAAGTAAATAAGCAATGTTTACAGTTTGATAAGTACGATCAGGTAAGTAACATTCTTCTAGACAATTATAAGTGAACATTTGAAATAGAAACTATATCAAGATGACATCTAGTAAGTTAGTGATCTCTTTTCCTGCTTGGGTTATCACTACATAACCATAGTCATTGTTTGAAACAATTTCTATTAGCTTAAGCACTTTGAGAGTATTGATATACTTCATACATCTCTCCTATTCTCATTCCACTTGCAACAGCAACCAGAACAACTGTCTGAATTTTAGGAGAAAGATTTCTCATTAACCGAACTAGAATCTCCTTTGTCATAGGTTCCTCTCTTGTTGTTATTTTCTTTGGAATCTTTACAGTATACTTGCAATCCTCTGCATAGATCTTGATACCCATATATCGCAGATATCCCTTCACTATGGCAAGAAAACCTCTGATAGAACCTGGTGAATATTCCTTCTTGTCTAGATGTATGACATACTCTCTAAGAACAGCATAAACGTCAATCTCTTGACTTTTGATCTTTGAAATAAAATCAGATTCGTTGAGATTATACCTTGTTTCAAGAAACCTTCTAAATGACAAGACGCCTGATTGATAAGATTTCTTGGAATGGTTGCTGTGCGATAGCATATAGATATAGTCGAGGTAACCTTCAAGGGAATCTTGTACTTGCATGTATGTAGACTACGTATACAGCGTATATAACGTTTACGTGGAATACATCGTCCCAATTCAAAGTGTTATCTGCCTATTGCTAGGTTAATTTTTGATAGGTATTTAGCAAATAAATTATCAAGATGATCTTGTGAATCTGATTCTGCATATATCCTTGCAATAGGTTCCGTACCGCTAAGTCTTACCATTACCCAATTTGATTTGTCTATGAT
>JAJPGX010000033.1 GCA_021325595.1 Nitrososphaerota archaeon
GCCAAGAGGTAATATTAGATGAAAATTAAATTTTATTGCACAGAGATATTTTTCTAATGTTTTGATATTTTTGAGTGTTTTATTTTCTAATTTATCAATATTGAGATCATCAAGATCATTTGCAAGAATTACGCTTCCTTTCTCAAGAGCAATAGAATGTATTCTTTTTCGAAATCCAATCATAGTTTGACTAGTGGGTGTTTATCTCTCAGCTTTATTACTTTAAGGTATGAATAGCCATGATCAGTTATAGAACTAACAAAAGTGGGTTCTGTACCATTCTTACTTGAATATTTTAGGAATGGTTTTTGTGGTTCATTGTCTAATTTTACATGACAAAAGTAAGAAACTTCATCAGATTCATTAAAGTTCATAAACACCCCAACTAACCATTTTGTTCCATCGGAAAAAGTAAACAGAGGAAATGGTGACTCTTCAAATCCATAGCTTAACTTTATCAAACTTGTCAGATCCTCAAGTTCAAGTGATTCGTATTTTACTTCAGAATCAGTAGAAGAGTCTGGTTTCATGGTACTTGGAAGTGATTTTATTCGAACTATTGGAGAGTAAAGATATGTTGGATTTGATATCGTATTAACAACATCAGAGTCTTCTTTTTCACCTTTGAGTCCATAAGATAGATAATGTCCAAATTTTGTTGTAGGTGTGTAATAATTAATAGGATGTTCTTTTAGCAGATCAATCTGGACAAATATAACATTTTTACCTTCAAGATCAAATGTGAAACAAGTGCGTGGAATTCTTTCCAAGGCGCATACCAATCTTGAAAATTCAGTCATGTTGAAGACTTCAATGTAATGTGGTAATTTTGCCATTATATAATAAATCAAAATTTGTCTCGTATTAATAGTCGTTTGTGATTACCATCATTCTCGTCTATCAATGGTATCATCAACTTCAGGTCCAGTTCCGATTAGTGTAACAGGTGTTTTTAATTGATCTTCAATATTTTTTATGAAATATTTTGCAGGAGAGCTGAGATCTGAGAATGATTGCATATGTGCACATTCAGGAAAAACTACATCTAATTTGGTAATTGCAATTTGTGTAGCACTATTAAGCATTATTGCTCTTTTGGCTAGATCAAAATCAAAATCTGCAGCTCTTCGTTGTCTACCAGTAACCGTCCCGATTTCTTGCCATCCTCTAGAGACTGCATTTTCAGGAGCTATTTCGTTTTTTAGTGGACCTTCTCCAACCCGTGTTACATATGATTTGAATACTATAATCACGTCATCTACTCTTTTTGGTCCTAATCCAACATCAGAACATATTGCAGAGGCAGTTACGTCTTTGGATGTAACGAATGGATATGTGCCATGCCACAAGGAAAGAAATGTTCCCTGTGTACCCTCTACCAATACTTTTTCATTTCTATCTAGTGCAAAATTAATAGTGTTTGGAACATCCTCAAGATAAAATGCGAGAGAGTCAATTTCTTTTGCAAGTTTCAAGGTTCGCATTGCTCTGTCAGCATTAGCAGGACCAGTACCTGTTCCTGTACTGCCGATTGATTGTTTTAGTCTTCCTTGAGAATCTATTGTCCTATGAGATTCTTCTATTATGCCGCATTGAAAATCAACATAAGATCTATCTTGTGTTCCAAATTCCTCAATTTCCTTTAAGAGAACCTCTGGACTTACTACAACTCCAGGCCCAATCAGTAATCTGGTATCAGGATTAAGAAAAGCACTAGGCAGCATTCTTACTTTGTATTTTTTGTTATTATGTTCTATTGTGTGACCAGCGTTAGGTCCAACGCCACCTCTAACAGCTATTACAGGATTATCTTTCATGGCAAGGTATGAAACTATCTTCCCCTTTCCCTCATCGCCATAGAAACCACCAACAATAACTGTAGAAGGCATAAGAGGAAAGAATTAGTGGACATATTTAAGCCAAGTCTTGGCAATACAATTTTAGAAGAGAATATTATTGCCTCTTCCATGTCTACTAATTACGCAGGCAACATTATAGTAAACCTAGCAGGTCTACCAGAGTTTCTAAGAAAACCGATTTTGGAAAAAAGATTATTGGAGTTCTTTTCAATGTCGAAAGAAGATAAAAAAGAGATCATAAATAATGCGTTACAAGCTGGACCGACTATACCGTTTGACAAGTTTTCCACCCTATTTAGGACATGGTTAGAGATACTTGCAAATCTAACTGAAGAACATAGAACCATCATGTTTTCTACTTACATAAATGAAATTGTTATGCATCCAGAAAAACTAGTGCTGTTTAATTTGGATGGAATCTTAGAGATATATCTCTCACTTGCAGATGAGCAAAGAAACATAATATTATCAACAATACGAAACATAGTAAATTCCCTTGACGATAGCTCTAGGAAAAAACTCTGGTTAATTATACCAGAGAAAGCAAAGAGTGAGATTGGAATCTAGTTAGGTGGATCAGGCCTTCTTTTATTCTCATCTGCAAAGTTTATGACATCCCCCTCTGGAGTCATAACACCTACAAAGACTTTTTCATATCTTTTGAGAACTTTTCTGTGATCTGGTAGTGACATGTCTAGCTTCATTTCATTCATTACCATGATTCTATACTGCTTCCATTCTTCCCAGCACTCATTACAGCACGGGTAAGCAGTTCCCACAGGATCAAGTTCAATGTTATCAGGTATTTCCTTTTTACATTTGGTACAATTTCTTGCCATATTAAGACCACATTAGGTAGCAATTTATTCTTTAAGAAAAGATATTAGGAATAAAGAAGAAGATATCATGTGAAAGTAAAGTGCCCCAAATGTGATAAGATAGCTGAATTGGGAGATGATTTTTCGTATGTCAAGTGTCAACATTGTGACTTGGATATAACATATGGAGAATATGTCAAGTTCATAGCATACAAAGATGCAAGATATTCAGACATTCTGGGAGACTATGCACAAGAAAAAGATGGATCAGCATCCGTAACTCTTGATGATTGGTAGAGAAAAATCCACTACTATACTTTATTTAATTTCAGAGTCTTATGTGCGATAGTTGGAATTTGTAATTGAAACAGGATTAAACCTGTTAGGGTTTCTAGTTGGATTCTTGCTTGGAGTCTTTGCATATATTGGGTTTAGGAAAACAGGTAGTCCAACTCTATTTAGATTAAATATTGCATTTTTTTCAATCAGCATAGGTTTTGGAGTAGTAGGGTTTAGTTATCTAGTAGAATCACTTGTGTTAAACTATGCAAAACTAGATGTATGGATTCAGACTCTTGGAATAGGGATTCAAACAGTAGGATATTTTTTCATTGCGTTTTCACATGGAATAAAATCATTTTTCCCAAAATCAAGATACTTCAAATCCATAGCAGCCCCCCTTTTTCTGATCCCAAACAATTCAATTGAACACATTATAAGGTCAATTTCTTTTATCCTATTGGTATATGCCACAATTGAGACTATTATGTCATATATGGAAAGTAGGAGGAACAGTGCTATCTTTGTAGCTACTGGTTTAGGTTTACTTGCCCTTGGCGAATTTCTTGGTTGGTATTCGGTAATATTTCCAAAATCTGTACTGTATTACATTTCAGTCTCAACAAAGATTGCAGGCCTGGGTGCGTTATTTGTGCCCATATCACAGGTACCAATAGGAGGAGTAAGATTTGGCCGCAATGTATAGAACACATATGAGTATCATTGGGGACATACTCTCTACCACAAGAGATGAGGCTCCTGATGAATCGGGCACAACTGTAACTTATTTAATACGAAAGGCAAATGTCTCATATTCTAGACTTTCAAAAATTTTAGACACACTAGTACAACAAGGACTCTTAGAGCAGACCTCGTCAGAGAGAGCATGTAAGTATAAAATTAGCGACAGAGGTAGAGAGTTTCTCCAGGCATATCGTGGATTTAGAGAGTTTGCCGATTCCTTTGGATTAAGAATCTAAAGATAGTTGTTTTCTTCATATTCGTCTACCACGTCATCGTCAGTATCGTCATCAAAATCGTCTTCAAAATCATTTTCATAATCATCAGACATAACAATATAGAAAATATTTTGCTATAAAAGACTTGCAAGAAAACTGCAATTTTTTAATTAATTACATTGCAGGAGATACCCAACCACCACAAGAGACACAGATCAGCATCCCATCATCATCCAGATATGTATCTCCTCCAGGTGGACATTGGCATTGTGGAATTTCATCCATGATATGATAATGACATTCGACCTTATATCATTTTCATAAAAGATAATTTACTTGGGCCAATATGAAATCCTGTGATAGTTCCTTGTGATCAAAATGGCATAAATCTTGCTCTACAAAAAGTAAGAAATGGTGGCGTTATTGTTTTTCCTACCGATACAGTGTATGGAGTCGGATGTGATCCATTCAATAAAGATGCGATCAACCGAATTTATGATCTAAAGGGAAGGGATAGAACAAAATATCTTCCCGTACTAGGTTATTCAAAAAAAATCATATCAGAGATTGCCCAATTTGATCAACTGTCTGAAAAAATTGCGGACAAGTTTTGGCCAGGTCCATTAACTTTAGTACTCAAAGTAAAGGACAGAAAAATTGCAGAATCTTTAAACTTGAAAGAAAAGATTGCAGTGCGAGTACCAAGTCACCCATGTATGTTATCACTTTTGAAAGAATGTAAGATAATGGTAGGTACTAGTGCAAATCATTCAGGCATGACCTCTCTTTATGATTCAAAAGAAGTAATCAAACAGTTTACTGGTTATGATCTTTTGTTAGATGGAGGAATAATTTCAGGCAAAGGTGAATCAACCATTGTGGAAGTCATAGGTACAGAGTTCAAAGTGTTACGAAATGGTAAAATAAAATCTGAGGATATTTTATCTTGAATTTAATAATTACATGTAGCAGACATATGGAGGATGATGCGGCACAAGAAATATCATCAATACTAGAAGATATTGGAGACAGTAACATACAAACAGAGAAAACGGATTTTTCTGGAGTGATTGTAGCACATACAAATTTAGATCCTTTTCTGATCATACGGAAAATCAAACAGATGATAATTGATGATCCTTGGAAGATGAGATATTGTCTTAGATTTACCCCTATTGAAAAATTTACAGAAACTAGGATTGGGAAAATTTTGGATGCAGTAAAAGAACTAACATATAAGATCAAGCCAAACGAAACCTACAGGATAACCATTCAGAAAAGAGGTTCAGAATTATCCTCAAAAGAATTAATTGAATCGATTGCCAATGTTATAGATAACAAGGTATCATTAGATAATTTTGATTGGAATATCATTATTGAGATTCTAGGTGATATTTGCGGTATTGTTATTGCTAGAAATGAAGATGTTATAAGTACATTAAAACTAAAACGTGATTCAACGGAATAATAAAGCTGATCTTTCTGCCAGTAAATCCTCAAGTTTGTTTTTAGACATTACAGAATCTAATTCTTTTTTTGTTATTCCAAATTGTCTTTTAATAATTTTTGAATTGTGAGAGGAAATGTTAATTCTGGGCAGATCCCTGATTGCATCTTCAATTTTTTTAATTTCCGATTTTTTACCCATTATTATCAACAGAGAATCTTTGTTAGCTTGTATTCCCGCTTTTTTTATAGCATCAGTAATTTGTCGCGTACAGGCAAATCGTAACAAAATATCAGATGCCAATGTATCAGATAGCATGGTGTCAGTACTTTTAGCGGTCAGAGATATTCGGAGTACCTTTTTTACATGATTTGTGTTTAGGGCTATATTTGCTCGAATAATTTGGATTACAAGTTTTGGATATTGTTTTCTTAGTTTATCAAGTATCCCAATTAGATCAAGATTTGATTTTTTAACACCTATGAGTAAAACATTAGTTTTGAAGATTCGAAATTGAGTTTTTGTGAAACTGCCTCCATGAATCAATGGGATTATACTTACAACATCTCCACCCTTGATCAAGGTATCTTTGCCTTCCAAAGCTGACGAATCAATTCCATTTACAGCAATCAAAATATTATCTACATCAAGAGCAGGCTGACCATTTAAAATAATACTCTGCAGGTATTTTATAAGATCAGAAATTGTTATCGATTCTATTTGTAAATCAAGAATGTCTGATGAAAACGATTTTTTTGAACCGCCTAGAAGCTTTACAGTTATCATGTTTCTTGTAGTATAACGGTTTATTTGGAATTTTTGTTTAGTTTAGAATTTGTTCTATTTCTTCACTTTCTGTGACTGGCTCGATATGGGATGCTGACTCGGCTTCTTTTTCCTTTTGTTCTTCTTCTTCCCGTCTAAGATGAGAAGTGATGTATCCTGCAATCTCATTTTTTAGTCTTTTTGAACGGACAATTGCAAGCTCATTTAGTGCCTTCTTATTATCTTCAAAATCAGTACCAAATTTCTCTTTATATGCAGCTAACAGTTCTGTTGAAATTCGTCTGACTCTATTCACGACATCGATTGGGAAAAGGGGTTTTTTATACCTATACACCAAGATATGTGCTCATATTCTTCTCAATAATCAAAAGTGTCTCATCATATGATTTGCCAAGAAGGTTAGCTGTACAAAAAAGAACGCTTGGAAGAAACGCTATTTGTGCAGTTTTTTGTCCAAAGCATCTGGAGAATCTTACAGGCCCGTCAGTTTCAAGTAGTATCTTATCAAGATCAGTATGCAAAAGTAGTATTTGTTTATCCTCAGAATACACCATTGCTGGTCCGTATGATACATAGTAACTCAGGTCCATCGCTTGCTGTAGTTGTTTTTTGCTACCGGCAAACCAGTGAAGAAGTACTCCCTTTAAGGAGTACGATTGAAGTATTGGAAATATTTCATCCAATGTCTTTCTAGAGTGTATGGATACCGGTTTACCTAGTTTTTCTGCGAGTGATAACATCTTTTGAAAAACTTCCACCTGTCTTGAAAATCCCCTTTCATCTGAAACATAAGTCTTGTCCAGTCCTATCTCCCCTATACCAGATATGGTTACAGCATTTTCATTAATCAGATCTACCACTGTATTTAGATCCTCATTTGCTTTTTCAGGATGTATGCCTACGAATGGAAGTATCAGTGAGCTTTTTTTACCTAGTTCAAGTGTAGACAAAGAACTTTGATAATCAATTGACACGCAGCAAGCCTTAATCTTCATTTTATCCATGTTAGTAATCACATATGGTAGATCTTCTGAAAATTCTTTGTCTGAGAGATGAACGTGAGCGTCAGTTAACCAACTCATTAGCGTCACCATTTAATCAATACATAGTGGGTATAAATCGATCCTTGGACAGTTTTTTTCCACTCAAAGTCTTTTATCGTGGTTTTTTAAAAAATATAATATGACTACATCTGAATTTGGTCTTTCTGTCATGTACAGAATTTTAAAAAAAGCAGGAGCAGAACGCGTAAGTGATGAATCTGCCAATGAACTACGTAGGATATTGGAAGAGATCGGAACATCAATTGCAAAAAGTGCAGTAGATATGTCGGTACATGCAGGTAGGAAAACAATAAAGTCAGAAGATATCAGACTCGCAGCAAAACAGTTTGCGAAATTCTGATCTAAAAGATTTAATTGTTCATTGAAAATCTCTTTGATCGCGGTGAGGTGGCAGAGCGGCTATGCGTTCGCCTGCAAAGCGAATCTATAGGGGTTCGAATCCCTTCCTCACCTTTGAGTATATCATAATAACCTACTTTTCTAAATAGAGCGTAACATACAGAATTTGAATTTGGTTGAGAGGACAAACGGATTATTAGAATACATACCTGGTGCCAAACCCCTTCTTTATCAAAACCATAACAGCTTACCATTAGAAGGATTTGCACAAAATATCAAAGACAGTATAAAAGAATATGCAGAAAATGCCCAAAATGAAGTGGAAAAAGGTCATAACTTTTTGCAATGGGTACTTACAAGGGTTTTTGAAGCTACTGAGGATGATGCTACTGATGCAATTGTAGACGGGGCAAACGATCTTGGAATAGATGCATATTTACCAGTTGATTTCTCCGAAGACAAGATCTATCTCTTCCAGTCAAAGTATGGTACATCACATTCTATTGAAGCCATTGTAAAATTTAGAGAGGACGTAAAAAATCTACAGAACAAAGACATTACAAGAATGCGTCCTGAGCTTGCACATTTGGTTACCCAGATTAAGGAAAAGAATCTCAAAATAGAGTGCGTCTATGTAACCGATCAGAGAGTAGAAAATGAAAACTTTGATTCTGTTGAGATATATGATATAGACTCGATAGTTCGTAAACTATGGGACAGAATAAAAAAACCAGCTGCGGGTAAAAAAGCGCAAATCGTATTAGAATGCAAATTAAGATATCAAAATACTCTTCTAGGAATTCTCAAACTAAGAGAGCTTACAAATTTTGTTACAAAAAACAGAGACTATGTTTTTGAGTCAAACATAAGACAATGGATGCAGTTCAAGACTACTGTAAACAAGGGATTACGTGAGACTCTGCAAGAGTCACCACACAAATTCTTCTATTATAATAATGGAATAACAATAGTAGTAAGCGATTTTGAAGAACTGGAGGATGGTTCTATTTTGTTACATTCTCCTCAAATAGTAAATGGTGCACAAACATCAAATTCAGTTCTGGATCATGCAAAACGTACTCACAATCTAGATGGAAGTATTACAGTAACCATCATCAAAGCTGCTGACGAGTTAGACCAGAACAATATAACAAAGTATAGGAATTCACAAAATGCTGTAAGAGGTAAAGACTTAGTATCTTTGATGGATTTTCATAAATCTATAAAATCACAAATGGAGAACTTGCATTATTTTTACGAAATTCAAGCAGGTTCGTTTGATACAAAAACAAAATCACATCAAAGTGAGTTTGTAGGTGACCAAATTTATAACAAATATCTTCCAGACAATCATAAAAAAGTCATCGTAGCCAAAGATGCCATTCAGGCGTTCGTTGCAGGCACAGAACAGAGACCCACCGAGGCATATAGTTCTCCAGCCCAATTTCTGCCAAGAGGAAGCAAATATGATGAAGTGTTCAATGAAAAATTAAAAGATGATTATCGTCTTCTTCTTTATCCTTATCTTGTGAAAGAATATGCTAAAAAAGTATTAAGCTATGGTAAAAAAGGCGGACATAAGACAAAAAGATACGCGACCTTGTTCTTTGTTGCAGTTTACTTTAAAATCTTACATGAAAAGATTTTGCTTTCAAAAGATGATTTTAAAGAAGACATATCAAAGTTAGAGCCCATATTCAAGAGTGTAAAACTCAATCAAAGGATTCTTAAATTGACGGACGTCGTAGTAACAAAGTTTCTTGAGGATACAGTGGTAGATGATGAAATGACAGCTGCAAATACCTATCATAACTTCTTCTCTCATCATGTGTGGCAGGATTCCATGATTCGTGTAATTGAGAAAAAAATAAAACAAGAAGAAGATGAAATTGCAGTAATTCAGAAAGTAGTACAGGATCTTTTTTAAAATATTAATTCAAAGCGCGGCAGAAGGGATGACCGATTAGGTCTCTTGCAGGAGGTCCACATCTAGCCAACCATTCTACCGCTGTTTATTGTATATAGCGCTAGTATTTAACATGATTAATAAGATTGTGGTTCGTCATTTAACAACTAAAATTTTGTTTTTGTTTTAATACATTTTGAAAAGATTTTGCAGGTTTTTGAAAAAAGATCTTTCTATGTTGAATTATTCTACAGGATTTAATCGAGATTATAATAAGATTTAATCAATTCAGGTTTGTTTATACTATCCACGGGTCTGTATTTCATTGATGGTTTCTAAGGATCAAATTTAAATTAGTTTA
>JAJPGX010000034.1 GCA_021325595.1 Nitrososphaerota archaeon
TGACAGGCTGCCAGGTTAGCCAAGCGGTACGGCGACCGCCTCGAGATCAAATCACAAGGTAGCGGTTGTGCGCAAGCACTCAGGGGTTCGAATCCCTTACCTGGCGCTTATACCTATTATGAATACCCGCTATGAACAAATTTTACATCTTAAATTGAATGGGTTGATCTTTGAATGATGGATCAACTTGACATCCATAATTCAAAGAAAAGGATCGAGTATGTCAAGACAGCTCTTCATCGAAAGTTTTCTGCCGAGAACGCAAATATTGCATGCGAGTTTCTTGACAGATTAAGGATTGAGAACAGGTCACTTGGCAGGATTGCAAACTATGCAGAGTGTACAAGACGGATCCTAAGTATCAAGGATGACAAAAAGATATCGGAATGGACAAGAAAGGATATCGAATCGATATACAAGGCAATAGCAGAGGCAAATTATCAGAACTCGGTCAAAAAAGATATTATTACTGCACTAAAGAGGTTGTATCATTTTGCGATACATAACGAGCTTGCAGACAAGGCAAAGGGAAAAGATTATGATCCTAATGTTGCATGGATTAACCCAAGCTGCTTCAAGGACCGATATGAAAAGATCCAAGCAAAAGATCTGCTCACTGATCTTGAACTTGAAAGGCTGTTCAATGCGGTAAAAGAGGCAAGCCAAGGAAAATATGTCAAGCGAAACATTGCACTTGTTTTCACGCTTTTTGAAGGATCGTACAGACCAGGAGAGTTATTTAATATCAGAATAGGAAGTTTGCAGTTTGAAGACGATTTTGTCCGGGTTGATACAACAGGCAAGACGGGTCCAAAGAGACTTACACTTGTTACAAGTTTTGTGCCAATCAGAGAATGGCTTGCAGAACATCCGCACAGTGACGACCCTGATGCCTTTCTATGGTATCACAACAACAAGGAGGGAGTGATGAGGTATCCGATGCTCGCCTATCTTATCAAAAAATCAGCTCAGATGGCTGGAATCAAGAAGCGCATATGGTTATACCTCTTCCGCCACACATCACTTACGATGTATTCAAAGAAGCTTGGAAACTTGGTCAAGCTATACGGAAATTGGTCAAAAAGCTCCAACATGTTATCGCGGTACGAACATCTTGCATCATCTGACCAAGAAGACGCCATACTAAAGTTACACGGCCTCAAAAAACAGGATGATTCTGAATCGATACTGTTATCAAAGATCTGCCCGTCCTGTAAGGAACGTAATTCTGTTGAAAAGAGTCATTGCGTAAAGTGCGGCACTATACTATCGAAAAAACTTGCACAGCAAAGGGAGGCAAGAAGGCAAGATGAAAAAAACATAATTGAAAACTATGCTAAAGATGTAGCTAATCTAAAGAAAGATTACAATGAACTAAAAGAAATGCTTGTAAAGGTCTTGAAAGAAAAATCAAGTTCGTAATTCTGTCTTTGCTAGTGTATCTAGTCTTTTGATACGATTTTCCACGGATTCCATTTTCTTCTTAATTTTTTTTAATAGCTCTTTTGGTACTGCTATTGTTTCATTCATGTATATTTATGCTAGATATTATTTTTAAGGTCAAATCATTTCATAATCTTCTTCCTCAGTTTTGCCTTTCCATTCTTTATTGATACATAATATCCACGGTTTTCAAGAAGTTTTTTTGCAAAAGCGCCATACTTTGGATGCGGGACAAGATCTCGCAGTCCCTGGTCACTGAGCAAATTAAAGTCAAACCCCTCCTGTAAGACGGTTTTCTCCATGACGTTTTTGTCGTTTCCCGGTACCTTCAATTCAGTATTTTGTGGAGTTTCAGTATTGTCATGTGCTACATTTGCCGCAGACCTTTGCGGAGATTCACCAAGTTTTCTACCTTCTTCTGTTGGAATGAAATACTCTTTTCTATCGGTCTCAGTGATCTTCTTTCCTGATGCAAGATCCAGCTCTGTCTTCTTTGTCTCAGCATAGCCGCGCTCGGCCACTTCTTTTTGTTCAAGCTTCCATAGTATTCCCATAACATCATATGATGAAAAGCGTGTTTTTTCTGCAATCCACGGTACCGTTCCTCCGTCTTTGAGAGCGTTGTATACTTCAAGTTCCTCTCCTGTGAGATTAGTAACAGAGTTGTTCTGTACGTTGGAGAGATGCTCTACTGATTCCGGTGGAACAAGTATTATATGGTAGAACTGTGGGGCAATTCCGTTTTTGTTCATTGTATCTATTATGTACTGTTTGTGTTTTTGGGAAAATACCACGAACCATATGTCGTAGTTTAGCTCAAAGTTTTTTCTAAAATTTTCAACCAGCTGGGATTCGTGTTTTGTTGGGTCTGTCTCTACCTCTACTGCAATTATCTTTTCAGACCAGTACAACGGATCGTATGATGTTATCTTGTCTACATCTTGGATTGGTTGCGGCTCAAAGATCAAAAGGTCTGGCCTTTGTGCACCTCTGTCTCCAAGATCTGGAATGCAGAACTTGAAGGCCTTTTGCTGCATTCTCATTATCATAAATATGGTACCAAGGTGTAGAGGAGAGCCTGCGCGTCTTCCCATTGCAGCCTGCGAGAAAAAGCTATTGTATGCAAGACTTGATAATACATAACGCGTGTCAAGTTTTCCATCACCATCAAATATTGTAACATTTTTGCGTTCAACCAGTCGCAGTTGGTTTACCAAAATGTCGTCAAGCTTTTCAAATACATCTCGCTTGTCTACTTGAAACATTTTAGAGACAAAATCATAGATCTCGTCTTTTGTCATGTCCCTATTTTCGTTGTACAACAAAAGCAGGATTGTAGCCTCAAGCGGTGTTACCTGCGGTACATCATTTTGTGTCTTTGTTGGCATGATGTATTTTTGAAGCGATGTGGACTCGCCATACTTTTCTATGCTGTATCTTGCAAGTTCCATCCAGTCTCTTTTTCTGTCAACTATTGGAGATACCCTGAGAAGGCCAGACAACGGTGTCTGCCCCTGCGAGTAAAATGCAAATCTCCCATGGGTCATAGATGTCAGAGTCTCTATAGATACAGGCATCACAGTCTTGAACATGTTTGCTGTCTCCATGTCAACCTTGAAGCAGACAATCGTTCTTACAAGTGCGGATATCTCCTTTGCAAATTCTCTTGGAAATGTGTTGATTGTCTGTGATGTGATGGTAACCTTGACGTTTGCCTTTCTCATGGTATTCAGCAATTCACGCAGAGCAAATGGTGCAAAGAGATGAGCCTCATCAATATACATGAAAAAAGGCTTTGGGATAACGTCTGTCCTGCTAAATCTTTTTCTTGCCTCTACATAGACCATGTTGATTAGAATAGTTCCTACAAACGATATCACATCATCAGAGCCCCCACTTGATAGATCAATTATCACCCATTTTCCTGACTGGATCACATCAGCAAAATCAATTGTAGACTTGGTTGTATCCAGCATTGCTGCAACCTGTGGAGTTGAGAGGATCTTGTCGAGCTTGTTGTATGCCGAGCGTCCGGCATCCCTCTGGTACTGTTGCGGAAAAAGTACACTCCAAAAGTGTCTAACATCTCGGTTTGCTACCTTGGTAAGATATATCGAGCGCATCCTGTCATCTGTTATTATCTTGACAAGATCTCGGAGGGTGGAACCTTCTATCTCAACCAGTGCGTTTGCGCCATTTCTAAGTAGGGCTTCAAGCTGCGGACCCCAAGAGTCGCGATAAATGTTTCGAAGTGCATTTACAAGATTCATGACAACAACATATCTGTCGTCTCCGGTCTTGACCTCAAGTGGGTTTATCTTTACAGTCTTGGCCCAGAGTCTTACGGCATCAAGGCTGATGTAGATTACGCGGTCCTTTTTGGAATCAGGAATCATCCGCAGCACATCCTGGGCAAGTGAGCCGTGTGGGTCAAGCACAAGAAAACCTTCTTCTCGGTTTATGTTCTGGTTTATCATGATGGTATCAACAGTACTTTTTCCAGAGCCCACTTCGCCAAAGATTCCAGTGTGTATCTGTTCTTCTCTTGGCATGCCCACGGCCTTGCCGTTGTCATCAAACCCAAGTACTGTAATGGTTGATCTTCCTGAGTTCATGTTTTGAAAGAATATGTATCTTAAAAAGAAAAGCTGGTTGGAAGTGACGAGTCCGAGGGAACTAGGGTACCATCCTTGTACTATTTCCGTGCCCACTTTTGTAAAAATTCATCTATGTTATTTGTAAAGACCTGAATTATCCTTTTCAGGATCTACAAGATTTTTCTTCGAATGACCTACTCTATTAATTTCAGTTTCAATAAGATTTTGATCTATCGATGTTTTATCTAGATTAGCAGCATATCTTGCTGCGGATTCCACAACGTCTTCAATAATATCCGCAGCAGTAAATCCTTCAGTAAGATTTGCAAGATGGTCAAAATCTATGCCTTTATCATGAGGACGGTTTGCGAGTCCTACTTTGAAAAGAGATTTACGAGCCTCAGAATCAGGTTTGGGGACATAAATTTTTTTGTCAAATCTACCAGGTCTTAAAATAGCAGGGTCTATCCTATCGATATAATTTGTAGCTCCAACAACCAAAATATGATTATCCGCAGCGTCATTAAGCTGCATAAGAAATTCATCAATTTCCTCTTCTTTATGGGAAGAAGATTCATGCAGATGTGCTCTATCAGGAACCAATCCGCTAATTTCATCAAAAAAAACAACTGCTGGTGAATTTTGTTTAGCGATGGAAAACGCCTTTCCGATGTTGCTCACGGATCCATGAATATAAGGTGTTGCCAAATCTGAATGTTTTACTTCAAAAAAATTGTAGCCTAATTCTTCGGCCAGCTTTCTAACGATGAAGGTTTTACCGCATCCAGGTGGTCCATATAGTATTATTCCATTAGGTATTGATACTTTGAATTTTTTAAATTTCTCTGGATTTTTTAAAGGGTTTATGACGTCAGTCGTTAGTAAATTTTTTAATTCATTCATTCCAGCTACGCATTCAAAACCTTTCCTTAAGGTAAGATCTTCTTTTATGGCAAAAACCTGGCTCTTGGAAAAAGTATCAGAAATTACTCCAATGTAGGATTCTGTCTCATTTTTTATTCTGAGAATATCATATTTTTCGCTTCTATCAACAATATCATTTGGATTCAAATTTATGAATAGGAACAGATATTTTCCATTAGATAACTCGTAGATTTCGGTAAAGAATACTCTTTCAATTCGATTCTTTACAAATAGGTTTTTTCTAACCTCAAATCCATTGTAAAGAACGGGTTTTGATGAATTTGTCATTTTTGTATTATTATCCTTGTTGGTTACGTAACAAATATTCATTGTAACATTCTTTTATTAGCTCAGGTAAAACTGCTGCATTCCATTCTTCTAAGGAGATAGTTGCAAAATGTTTGGAAATGTTATTTTTTAATTTATATAAAATTACATTCCCTTGATATAATTGAGGATTGAAAATTTTTTCGTCACTCCAAAGAACAGAATCAATTCCTTTGAGAAGTCTTGATTTATGAAACCCTCTTTTGTCAATTTTAATATCCTGAATTTGGACTGTTTGATCTTGTTCGAAAATCGATTTTACAAGTTTAGCAGTAATTATAGGTTCAATGTATTGCTTTGCAACGTTTACTAATTCCAACCATAAATTTTGCTGATTCGAAAAGGTGAGATTTAATTTATCATTAACAGAAACGATTGTAAAATGGAATTTTTCTGTATTTCCATGATATGAAATTTTAACTATGTCTTTATAGTAAATTGTCTTCCCCTTGTATTCGATAAAATTGTTTTTAACAATCAAGTCCTTCTTCCCCAACAATTTTGGTATTGGCAATACCAAGGTTGTATTCTTATCATCTTCAACAATTTGTTGGATTTTATTCAAATCAGATTCATACTTCTCTTTTGCACCTTGAGTTCCTGCAATTCTCACGGCTAATTTTATTAATTCAACCGACTTTTCGGACATGTATGTTATATTATGTAATATCACTGAGGCGTCCCTTATTGCTTCTGCAGCGTGATCCCTTACTACTTTAGACTGACTATCTTCGTATAACCCCATCTCATTTAGCTGATTTAACTGAGATTCCAATTTTGTTATTACTTTCTGCATGCGATTAAATTTCTTTTTACTACCCTCGACAGTTTCTTCAAGGCTATCAACCCTTTTCTTCCAATCTCTCCCTATGTTTTTCCGACAAATTATGCAAAGCACACTTCCATCGTCATAATCATAATACTTTTCTGCTGTAGTATCTCCACAATTATCACATTTGTAATCTGTCTTGGTTACTTTTTCCTCATTATTTTCTTGATTAATTCTATTCAATTCCTCGATTATATCATAGATTGATTGGTGAATAGGTTTAAGTAAATTCTTTTCAATTTTCTCTCCAAGTACTCCAAATAAATTTTGAAAATCTTTAACATAAATTGGATCTTCATATATTTGGTAAAGATCCGCGTAAATATCTGAAATATACTTGGTTACATTCTTTCTAAAATCATTTATTATTTCTGCATTTAATGCTAGATCATTAATCATGCTGTAATTATTTTCAAAGCTTACCCAGAATTTATCAGAATTGACAATTTCATGCCAGTTTGAAAGGGATTCTTTTAGAAATAATGAATTTTGTTGATTTAAAAGAGTTAAGCAATAAAGTATTGCAAGATTTTTTTTATAGAACAGACTTGTAGTATTGTTAGTTTCCGACGCATTCTGCCAAGTTTGAATAGCCTTTATGTAATCTTTTTCTCGTAAAAATTTTAGTGCGTCCTCATCTATAGCATCCGCTATTTGAAACCAGAAGAAATATTCAGTCACATTATTTTTGATATTCTGAAGTTTTTTTAATGCTTCATTTACAGATTCTTCAGATCTTAATTTTTTATCTAAATTCAGATCTAAATCATATTCAGGATAATCATCAATTTTTAATCGATTTATAATTTCTTTATACCGCTTCAATATGTCCTTTTGATTTGCTCCATTATCTAATCCCAAAATTCGATATGCGTTATTCACTATCAAGTTAGACATATTCTCATCTAGTTATGCCTGAGAGCTTAATTTTCTTTTGATCTTCTTCAGATAAAAGCAGGCCCAATTGACTAGTACATCTTTTCAACTCTTCAACATCACCTGCTTCCAAAGCCATCAGTCCTTTTGCTTTATAATACTGGGCTTCTTTTTCATTGGTAAAGTTTCCGTTATTTACGATGTTTTTAAAATACTCAACCCAAGCGTTTGGATTTGAGTATATAGCTTTATTTCTTAATTCGGAGAGTTGTTCATTGATTCGAATCATCATTATTTTGTTTTCTGCTTTGATTGCTTTTTCACTTTCAGATCTTATATTTTTGAGTTGTGTAGTAAGATTCCCTTTTTCTTTTTCATCTGCAAATTCGTTGATTATCTGTTGAAGATCATCTACTCTCAAGTTATATTCTTTGATCAATTGAGGCATTAGCTTTTCCTCCTCAATTTCATCCAATAAAATTTTCAGATCCTTTAACTGTTTGTTGGCTTTCCGCTTTTCATCCTCATCAGAACTTGCATTATTTATTCCATTAAGGACTGATTGAATAATGTCTGCAATTTTTTTACGTTCTTCATCAGAGCAATTTTCTGATATTGTTTGGGCCCTTTGTCTTTGCAATTCTAATTCCGATGCCATTTGTTTTAGATCTACTACTTCATCTTTTTCTGTAAAGCGTGCATTTACGGTCATATCAAGCAATGGCACGTAGGCGTTTACAGCAAGTTCCCTTGATTCATTCATCTCCACAGTCAATTCGACAGGAGTTCCTTCAGGTAGGTCGTGTGGTAATTCTTTTCCTAGTATTCCCAACTGACACAAGTAGGTATTCCTGTCTGGAATGGTGGATTCTCCTTCCACTATATCAATATCCAGAGATGCATCTTCTCCTTTTTTGAGCTTTCTTGAAGTTTTGTAAACATCTAATGTTTTTTTCAGGGGAAGAATAGAACCTTTACCAAAAATAGTGTCACAGGTATTCATCATTTGGTTAGATGAGTAATCCCTTGAAGCAATAACCACACCTATTGAGTGTGGTATTGGTACTCCTGAAACGGAAAGTCCATGAGTAATTGAAAACGAGTCAGAAGATATTTTTACAGGATTCCCATTTTGGTCATAAACATAAATCCAGAATAAGTTTTGTTTATTTGGTTCTATATTCAGAGTATAATAGAATTTTCCTTTGTTGATTTTGGTTTTAGGTCCTGAAAAGGTGCCACTTTCTGATTGAATTTGAATATAGTATTGTTGTGATTCGTCAAGACCTTCAATAATTCCACTTACGGATTCTTCTGTATCGGCTGTTAATGTTACATGGTTTAATGTGATGTTTTTTACTTCTTTTGTCGTTTTTATTTCATTTGACAAATATTCTTTTGGAATTTTTTGACTCATTCCAAATATGCAAGCTCCACGAGCTACAACTGTTAATGGATCTACCGAAGAATCAACTTGTATCTTCAGGTCGTTGGCAAGTCTTTCTTTCAGATAAGGCATTTGGGTAGGCCCGCCAACAAGAATTATTCGTTTTATTGATGAACTATTAATCCTTGTTTCTTTTAATGTGTCCTTTGTTAGCTCAATAGTACGATCGATTATTGGTTTGATTATTTTTTCAAGATCTAGCCTTGAGATGTCAACAGATAATGAAATTTCTTCTCCAGAGTCATCCTTACCTATATTTTCAATTTCAACCGTTGTTTTTTCATATTGCGATAATTCTATTTTTGCTGACTCGGCACTATATTTCAGCCTTGGAAAGACATTGTGATATTTTTCGTTCTTTCTTGTAAAATTTGTTAGGTTATGCTTCTCTAGAATTTTAGGAATGATTATAGTGTCTACGATGTCCCAATCTACGTTTTTTCCACCTAAGAAATTATCACCGTTATGACCCAATACGGATAGTATTCCATCTTTGCACGATATGAGGGCGATATCAAAAGTACCCCCTCCAAAATCGTATATTAACCAATTTTCATTTTCAACATTTTGAAAACCGTATGAAACTGCAGCGGCAATGGGTTCTTGTAATAAAACGACATACTTGAATCCCGCTAATTTTCCTGCCCTCTTGGTTGCCTCTGATTGCAAAACTGAGAATGCGGCAGGCACTGTTATTACTGCCGCAACGGTGTCAAAATCAGGATATTTCTTTAGAACATCTTCTTTTATATTCTTGAGTATTTCCGCCGAAATTTCTTCAGGAGTCATTTTTACTTGTGGCCTCTCAAAGAATACTGTTTCAGGCGTACCCATTTGCCTTTTTATTTCTGCTTTGAAATTTTTATCTTCATCTCTAGATCCATACTTGAACAAATAGTCATACGCTTTTTGCCCAATTATTTTATTGCAGGCTTTATCAAAACCAAAAACGGAAGGAGTGTATTCAACTCCACCAGGTTTTTTTATGATTTCTATATTTCCTTTAATGTTCACAGCAATAGAAGAATTGGTTGTCCCCAAATCAATACCAATCGTGATAATCTTATCAGACATTTTGTCCCTCTGAGGATCTCTCACTAACCTTTTCTAAAACAATTACTTTACCCTTGTGAACAACGTGACTTTTACACATAATTGTTGGTTCTATTGTTTGCTTGATAATAGATTTTGATATTTCAAAATCTTTCTCTACTGCGATTATATCCAGGTTTCTACCCTCATTGAATATTTGATTAGTATGATCAATTATTTCAATATCATTCTTATTCAGATATCTTTTTAATTTTTGAATGGAGTTTTCAAAAAGAGCTTTTTGATTCTCAGGAATGAGAGGCATAACTTTGTTTAGTCTTTGCTCCATTCTCCATATTTCAACAGCAAGTTCGACAAGATCATTTGTTTGAACAGGTACATTTAGAAATTTTGGTTCTAGAACTGACATTGTGTCTTTGTGAGTCTCTGTGATTTTTTCTTCTGGCATACGTGGTTGAATTCTTCCCGATTTCTCCACCATTTTCTCTGGAAGATATTTACCAATCAACAACAATATTCTGCATGACAGACAAAAATTGTAATTATCTGGTCCTACGAATCCGCATTGATTACAATGCATGTGAGATCTTTTCCCTAGTATTATTAAATAGTCTTTATGGTCCTTCCAAGTTGTAGGGAGATAATCATAGTACAAATTCTTAACAATGGAAATTGTTTATCTGATTCACTAAATTGTTGTATTGGTTGACAGTTTCAACCTACTATCCAGTGTAAAAAACGATAGCTTTTTATTTTAATATATCATGTTATATCATATAACAAGGTGATATAACTGGTAAAAATACAATTAGACCTTTCCGAAGAAGAAGATGCAATAATTCAAGTCTACAAAAGTGTCAACAAACTAAAAACCAAACAAGAAGCAATCAAGGCCATGATAAATCATTTTCAGGTAGAAATTAAACCAAAGAATGTTCAGAACAAGGAGTACTTCAAGTGACAATTATGCGGAGACATGGACACAATCGAGAATTTAGAGGGCCGAGATGGACCGCCAACGAGATAGGTAATTTGATTTCGCTTTTTCAAAATGGTCATGCCATTGGTGATATTGCTAGACAATTGCACAGAAATATTGATGCCGTTGATTACAAGCTGATTGAATGCGGACTCCTTGGCTTTCCGAACGATCTTTCCGGCAGACGCACTGGTCAACTATGGGATGAGCGAGAGATACAACAGCTCGTTAAGGAGTTTAAATCTGGAAAAACCATAATAGAGATGGCCGTTGGTCATGAGCGACCCAAAAATGCTATTTTAATAAAAATCATCCGTAATGGACTTATTGACATAACAGACAGGGACATTCTTCAAAAATACTCCGATAATAATATTAAATCGCCAATTAATAGTCAAAATGTGCCAGGTTCATCTGGAGGTTGGAAAGAATTTCCTACTCAAAAAGAGACCATTACGTTCTGGGAAACGATATTCAAAGCAGGAAATGCAAAATATTGGAAAGACCATCTTCAAAATGAATTAAATAAGCGTTGGGAGATTTTTGACAAAAATTTGAGCGGATTAACATCTGAATGGGAAGGATTTAAGAAAACCCATATGGAAATTGCAGAAGTTGGCAACAACGTAGAAACATACAAGCGAGAATGGGACGAGTCTCTTACAAGTTTAGGTAATCTCTTAAACAAGAACACAAATCATGAAAAAATAATGTGGGAAGAAACTCAAAAGACAAGAGGAATTAGAGATATGAAGATAACACAGAAGTTCAAAGAATCAGATGTTGATGAAATGAGATTCAACAATATGATGGACTACATAGAGAAATATCCGGAACTTCAAGCACAAAGAACTATTGAAAAACTTGTCGAGAATGTAAAAGACAAGCGTAATGATATCATAGAAGCTGAGAAACAGTATCGTGAAAAAATAAAAAATGTTAACGTCTTCTTAAATACAGTAAAAAGCAAACTAGAAAAAGTTGATCATCAACTTATTGCATTTGAAAGCTTTAGAAAAGACGCTGAAAAGAAAATAGAAGAAGTACAACAGAGATGGCTAACAAGAATACAAAAAATCTTCATGACTGATCAGCAAAAGGAAAATCTGAGACTGTTTATTTTTGAATTTGATAGAAAAATCGAAGAAGGTAGAAATCAATTAAGTCTAATGAATGAAGATTTCGAGAAATACAAAAAGAAAGAGATCGACATAATAAGAGTAGCACGATTCTCTGATATAGAATAAATTTTCGAAAAATGGTCTAACGAAGAGCGAAGCGGATTTAAAAAACTACAACTATATAATTAAAGTAAAAATTACGGACAAATCCTTGGTCTTGTGAACTCGCTTTATTCAGTACACTTGATCTTTATGCTTCTATCCGAGATCCTCATCTGATTATTGCAAAAACTCATTTTACCACTCAAAAACAAAACATCCATGTTTCTCAACGCATCATACAATCCAGCTTTGTTTGCAAGTACATGCTCGGCAGGTCGTATCTGGTCGTGACCCCAGTCAGGATGTATTGCATGCAATAATTCATGAATTAGGACCACAGTCAGCATTCCCCTATTTTCTTTAGAATCTTCCTTCAGAGCATTGTGAATGCCAATCGGATACTTTGGATGCATACCCAATCCAATATGTGCAAAAGCATATTGCGTGTCTTGTTGTATAAATAATTCAAATTCAACCTTTGATAGAAATGTTCTGCAATCGTATCCTGTATGAAATGCATTGATTATGGCCTTTGCATCATTTAGACAAATACACATCCACCTATACCTGTTTGACTCTGGAGTCTGTTCTCTTATTGGGATCTCATAAGGGGACAAGACATCATAGGTCTTCTTTACGTATTCTTCTTCGAATCTAGTGGTCTCTTTTTCAAAGTACTCTAGTTGTGGCTTGGGAATTACCGTGCCGCCAATCTTTTCGATAACTATGTGTTCTCTGTTTCCCGTACTCTTTTCTACTGCAGAGACTGTTAGGATTCCGTCTGCATCTATCTTGTAAGTTACTTCAATCTCTAAATCCTCTCTTTGTGGAACATAAAGCCAAAAGCTTCCCAGGTTCTCATTTCCGTGGAATCCTAAAAGATTTTCAAAGTCGCCCTGCCATACACTAATCTCAATCTTTGGACTCATCACATATTTTTTGTAAAATGTACTTGTAAATTCGGTTGGATAGGTAGTATTTTTTGGTATCATGAGTTTGATTCCAAGCTCCCCGCTTTTCATAACGGCCTTTTCTCCAAGATCAAGTGGTGTCACGTTAAGAAGTGCAAGACCCTGGTACAAGACTGGTAGATTTTCATCGCTTGCAAGCACTGCTCCTTCAATTGCAGCACCACTTGCTACTGAAAATTCTGGATCTACTCCTTCCTCTGGCTCTTTTAATATTTTTGAGATCATCTTACGTATTGCAGGAATTCTGGTTGGGCCACCAACTAGAACCACTTTTTTGATATCATCAGATGATATCTTTAGATCATTTAATACATTGTATATGCACTGTTCACATCTTTTGAGAATTGGCTCTTCGATAATTCTTTCAAGGTCTTGACGTGTAACTGTTAACTTTAATGATATCTGAGAGTCCTGAGAAAAAAAGGTCTCACTTATTGATATTTGATCTTTTTCTGTCAATTCAATCTTGATTTTTTCTGCAAATCGATTCAATTGAAATTTTATTGTATCATCAATTGCTGTTGAACCATTTTGTTTTTTACATTCTAATATCAAATACTTGGTAAGTTCTGAATCAATGTCTATTCCGCCTAGGTGTGTATCTCCGCCAGTGCCAATGACTTCAAAGAAACTTCCATCTATTTCTAATACCGAAACATCTAACGTTCCTGCTCCCATATCAAAGACAAGTACCTTGGTAGGCTCTTTCATCTTCCCAAGGCCATATGAGACTGCGGCTGCAACTGGCTCTGTCATTACTCGGATAACTTCAAGACCTGCTATCTCGCCTGCTGTCTTTGTTGCCTGTCTCTGATTGTCATTAAAGTATGCAGGAACTGTTATGACTGCTTTAGTAATTTTTTCTCGAAGAAAATATTCTGCATCTAGTTTTATTTTGGTTAAAATTAGTGCCTCGATAAATTCTGGCAGATAGTGTTTTCCAAATACCTCAAATGTCTCTCTTGATCCTATCTTTCTTTTGACATTAAATATGGTTCCCTTTGGATTGTAGGTTGACTGGTCTACTGCGGTATTTCCCACTAGTATCTCGCCAGACTCTAGAAAAGAAACAACAGAGGGAAATGGTTTGTTTGTAGTGCTTTTGACCTCAAAGGGAGGAATTATCCTAATCTTTCCATCTGACAAGACCGCTGCTGCTGAATAGCTTGTTCCTAAATCAATGCCAAGAACCTTGGTCATAGTTTCTGAACTTGATGCAAATTTTTAACTCTTAAGTTAATTTCCAAATCCTTTTTCCTTGGAAATCATATCTCGTGCTTTTAAAAAGTCTTTAATTACTGCCTCTTTTTTCTGTCTCGCCTCTATTGACATGTTGATACTTCCAGATAGATTGTTTTTTATCATCAACTCCCTGAATTTTCTCTTTAATTCCTCTGAGGTTACGTTTCTCTGTACACCTAGAATGACGTATGGATCAAATCCGTATTGTTTCGGTGGTTCTTGAACTCTTTTCTTTTCTTCCTTTTCTTTACGTTCTTCTTCTTTTTTCTTGAAATCTTCGTATACTCTCTTTTCTCTATCTTTTTCAGCCTCTCGCTCTTGCTGCTTTTTTTCTAATTCTGCCGATGACTCATCAGAGTAATTTGGCTTTTTCTCATACCTTTCATTTTCTCTTGCTTTTTCTCGCCCTCGCTGCTTCTCCTTTTCTCGTTGTCTTTCCCTTTCTAGTTTCTTTGCCTTTTCTATCTCTTCTTTCTCGTTTCGCTTTATTTGTTCTAATTTTTCGTAGGAATATGATTTTCTTTTTCTACGAGTCAATGCAAAATAAGTAATTATCCCAATTGCGATTGCTCCAACAATACCAACAATAGGAATTAGATCTCCTGAAAACGAGCTAAGAATCTGCGGAATTTGTTGAATTGTATTGCGAGTACTAGCAATAATATTTTGGGGTGTTTGAGCAGTATGGTTTTGAAAAATAAAAAATCCAATTACGCCAAGAGCTATCACGCCCAGAATTATTCCAATTTTCTTTCTACCTTTACTCCTCTTGTTGTGACTTCCAGCGCCTCCAGCTCCTGAATATCCTCTGTAGGGGCGTGCTTTTAGCAAAAATATTATTCCGGAAATTCCTGCAATCCAAGGAGAGTAATATACCAGTTGAACCTTGATGCATTGACTTGTAAGATTAAAGGCATCCCCCCATCCTCCGTTACACATTTGAACAATTGTCTCTAAAGATGATCCAAAAAATCCTGTACTGATGTTTTTAATATCTTCAATATAGAAATACATCACGACCGATATTATCATGAGAATTATTCCAATAATAAATCTGAAAGTTTTCAATAATTTTCTAAACTTTTCATAAACTTAAGGTTTAAGCACCATCAAAGTTATTTTCAAGCATATGATTAAGTGTGAGACCTGTAGGACCCAGCTACTATTTTGGAACAATGAAACTATCATTATATCAAATTGCACTTAAATACAAATTTTGCATATCGATTACTGTTTGATTGTGGAATAAGGCTAGGAATTTTTTCCTAGTCTTTTTTCTTTTTTGACAACTTTGGTATAAACCGAATTATTTTATCTTCCAATTCTTTCACATGCCAGGTAATGGTATCACGTCTTTTTAGAATAAAAAATACCGTAATTGGTCCAGCAATTGCAAGCATCAAGTATGTAGAATCTTGCCTGTAAACCACAGTTGCAAAGAGATTGTCTTTTGCAACAAAGCTTACATCGTTTGTCTTAACATCAAATGGAAGATTATTTCCTTCCCAGTGGTCAAAGACTTGGCGTACTAAAAATGAGAATTGCCATTTGTCTGGTGCATGAAGTGTTACTGTTGTTCCATATGGATAGAGACCTCCCCCATCTGCATCGGTTGCATTAACCTGTAGCATACGATAATAGTTTGCCTGGATCTTGGAATCATCTGATAGAAACAGATCTATCTTTCCACTTGTAAATTTCTGACCTGAGATATCCACGTTATTGAGAACATAGTTTTCTCCTGTATTGTTAAACTGCTGCGGCACATCGATATGTGCCAGCCCTGCATTTGTGGTATAATCAAAAGGAATAGTGGTAGCAAGAGTTTGATTGTTAATTGTTATGACAGGGATGATGTTAAGCACAGTACCATCGTTTCCTGTTGCTGCAAACGTAACATCAATTATCTTCTTTGCAATAAAGTAAAGCGTATCAGTTATGGGCCTAAAACCATCCTTGTTTGCAAATAGGGTTACATCAAAACTTCCTTCTCTGTCAGGTGATATGGAATATTTGCCAGAACCTACCTGTGTTACTTGAAATGGCGACTGGAAGTTGTAACTTGCATTCTCAACATCTGATGTGATATCAAACAGATTTGGTTTTCCTACTTTGACAACGGTATTGTTTGCATCGATGGTAACATGCATTTGATTGTAAAATGATTCGATTGGCTCAGTTACTGCCCCATTTGAGGAGAGCATTGCTATGGTTACATTGCCTTCTCTGTTTATTGTCATGTACTTGCCTGAAGGGTCTAATGTTATACCTTCAGCCGTGGAGAGCTCCTCAGGCGTATCCAGTTGTAATGGTACTCCAAGAGAATTGGTCTTGTATATCACAAATGGAAATTTCTCACCCACATGAACCTTAGTTGGGAGGTCAAACTCTACATTTGTTGCAATATTCTCAGGTACGACAAAGATACCTGTAGGAGGTAGACCGGTGATGGATGTAGAGATCTCAGCCTTCTGGTCTACAGTTCCTGAAAGTATCAAATTGGTTGATGCAAACTGGAGCTTGTCTGGAATATCCTGAATCAGAGTCTTAACTGCAACATCAGGTGGTTCTGCAAAGACAGTTGATGGATCCATCATTGCACCCGAACTGTCTGAGATGTACATTATGCCAAGGTCTTGGGTTATTCCAGATCTTACTGGAAGAGGAGTTATTCCAATGTGATACGAGTCATAGTATCTTGGCATTATACCAATCTGCGCTGATCCAGGTATCTTGCCAGGCCCCGATGCAGTGATTGTATAATTGCCCATTCCACCTGCACTAACCTCAAACTGTACTGAACTAGCAAGACCTTCTTCTTGATTTGTTCCCGGGATACGTTCTGAAACCATCTCTATCTCCTTGTTATATTTCAGATCCGAGCTATCTGATGATATTCCAACTATGGAACCGTCTGCTGGCAACGGAATCAGAATATTATTTCCTGAATCATTTACCTGTCTGTATAGGCTCACTATACCATAACTTGAGTCGTCAAATGTTGGAGGATAAACCCAGATCTTGATTAAATTAGCATTGCATGCGAAGGAATTGCAGAGACCTGTCAGGTTTCCTGGAGTAAGATCTTGGTTTTGTCCTCCACCCACAGCAAGTGTTGCAGAAGCAGAACCAAAACCATCAACGCTAACTGAGATTGTAGAGTTACCGCCATTTATGGTATGTAAGATTCCAGTTGCGATACCATTGTTCAGTGTAGTAGAATACAAAATGTCATTGAAATGCTCGATATCATAATTGCTGCCAAATCTTGCTACATTAGTATCACTTGATGTTAATACAGCATGTATCCCATATGGAGGCTTGAATGGTTTTCCTTCCTTTTCTAACCAGACATACCAATATGCGATAGAATTTGGAACAACTAGATCTGGCGCTACTGCAAATCTTACTTGAACATCGTCATTAATCTTGGTTACAGTTGCTGTTGCAATACCGAGACCTTCTGCCGAGACTGAGATCTGACCCGTTCCCTTTGTCACAAGAGGCAGCTGTGTATAGTACTGGCCTTTTGGTATTGTTACTGTCTCTGGCGCTTGAATCATTGAAGATGTTGTCACATAGATCTCTGTATCCTGGTTTACTGGAGTAGGCTGCCCGAATTCGTCTTGTGCAAAGACGTATGCCAACATGCTCTGGGCTTTTGTGGTGTTATCTGGGAGTACAATCTCAAGCGAGGCCGGTTGAGTATTGGATTGGTATATTGTGGTATCTGCATCAACTAGCTTTCCGCGAAATGCTGCAAAGACTGTTGCGTTGCCTTCTTTTAGAGGCGTTATCTGAAATATACCGTGATTTGAAAAATGTGGTATGATAATGGAATCAGGTACCTGGAGTGTAGATTTGTCACTTGATGACAAAAAGAAAAGATTGTCAATATTTTCTGCGCGGTCAAGTACCACAAGACCTTCATAATCTTGTCCTGCAATCATCTTTTTTGGAATCCATATCGAATAACCTGCAGTCTCTTGCGACTGACCAGAGACTGGTACCATGGAAAGAGGTAGAAGAAATGTTACAAGTAAAAGCGATGTCTTTTTCAACGATTCACAAAACTGTAATTAATTTAAAGCGGGATTTTGAATTACTGTATCATCCTGTCAGAATGTAACCCTCGTCAAGGCTTACTGTAGCCGATGCCTCACTGAGATTAGCTGTAGGATTGTAACCATAAGTATAACAGCCTTCTTTTCCTGTGTTGATGTTTATTCCCATCCAGCCATCGCAATAGCTGCTGTACGCCGTAGTTATGAGACCACTCTGGGCATTCTCGTCTGTGTATACCTCAAACTCTACCAAGTCCCCTGTGTGAGCCTGTACTGTTACAGTTCCAGATATCGGAAGATCAGATACGTTGTATGTATCAACAGAGTATGGAAATGGGTTTGTTTGTGTAAAACTATACTGTCCGTACTGGGTAAAGCTTGGGCTTATTGTATAGCTTTGAATCGTCTGCGATGAATATCCTATAGGCGGCTGCGAAGTGTAAAGCGTCTTGGTACCAACAAGGTTCCCGTTAACATATGTCTTGAGATAGACTGCCAGGGTTGAGGAACCAGAATAGTAGTTGGCATTTGCAGATACCGTAAGAGAGATTATTCCATTTAGTGTACCATCATGTGTTGCAATCACTGTTGCTTCGCCGCCTACACCAGCATTAGCGGAGACTGCTTTTGTAAGACTGTAGTGAGAGTCGGATGCACTGTCTCCTGAAAGTACCGTGACCCCTGGATCTCCTATAACATCAGCTATTGCAATCTTCATCGGTGTACCGTTGGCAGAAAATCCCACGTTCTTCATGGATGGAAGTGTAGGTATCAACAGTGCAGTGCCAGATTCATACTGTCCTGCCAGGTATGGTACCTGTATGGTATCACTTATTGATACATTGCTGATTGTCATCTTTATTGGGACTGGCACCCGGATGAACGCAAACGGAACATGAATCTGTGATGGGCCGTCATAGTTAAACGAGTTTTTGTTTATTGTATCAAGCACAAGAGACGTGATGGTCCCGCGATACCACAACGAGTTTGGATATAGAACCAACAGACCGCCAGGCAGCTGGTCCCCAGTCTGAAATCCTATCTGGGATACATCAAATATCACAGGACTGCCATCAGATGGTGTAAGCCCAGCTGCTCCCACCATGCCATTCTTTACTATCTCATATGGAGTGTTTGGAGGAAGACCATTTATCTTGAGATAGGAGAATGTATTTGGATCGTACTGTTGTGCAGATGCTGCAAGAACACCTGCGTTTGGTTGAGTGGATATCAGATACAGTTGTCTGTTATCGTTTGGAAATGTGTAGGTCTGCTCAAAGTTGCTGCCAAAGTTGAGTAGCTGCGAGTAAGGTGTCTTATCATATATCACAAAGATTGCATTGGAGGGCGCTGATACCCCATTGTAATTTGTATTAGAATAACTAATTCCTGTCACATGAAATCCGTTGCTTGTCTGGTAACCACCGATTGAGGCTGGAGTGTCACTAGTGGAAGAGCATGTAGACCATCCACGGTATCCACAGCGATAGGAACTTGTTACTTGAAGATATCCAACAAGTCCCTTTGCATCAGATACTGTAAAATCAAGCGGCACTGACGCACTCATTGATGTTGGATATGATCCAGACTGGTATTGCCAGCAGGTCCAGTAGTAGTACCATGGATACTGTGGGTAGGGGTGGACATAACCGCAAGTCCAGCTGTAACTTGGATAGTAATTAGAGTATGTGAACGACGCCGGAGCATTTGCAAGCTGCCAGCCATTAGTACCATCATATGACAGCTTTGTAAGATCAACGGACGGATCCGAGAGAACATACTGCAGGCTATCGCCACTTGGTATTGTACCACGAAGTATTACCTGTCGTCCCGCAAGACTATTCATCTTCATGACAATTGTTCCAGATGGATTGGGAGAGATCTGTACATCATTTGAGCTAACTGTGGGAGAGACACTACCACTTAGTAGCTTGGTATCAGTAAATGACAGTATGTTTGGCGGCCCTGGTTCCTGTACTAGCTGGCCGTTGGAATAATCATATGTACTGTAAAATTCTGGCATCGATAACGAAACAGAGCTGTCGTTGTTCTGTATCAATGCAGCAAAGTCTGTTCCTGATGGAATGGAAACATACGGTTGAATTGGCGTGGTGGTACCAATGTATCCTGAACCGTAAACAAGTGTTCCCTGTGGCTGTACTGTCTGGATTCTTGCCGCAGTTCCAAGTCCTGCTCCTAAGATACTACCGTTGTTTGTACCGTTAGAGGGCGATGTCTTTTGTACTGTAAAGACATTGCCAAGGTCTGTTACAATTTGAATTTGTGTTGCAAATGCGTCATTGGATATCGTACTTGCCATAAGAGCTAGAAAAAGTAACGCTAATTTTTTCATAGACACAAAGAAAGAGATTTTTTTAAGGAGTTTGGAAGGTCAGTTAAGATATTTCGAGGGAATAATTCCCGTAAGATTGAAGGTACTATTGCTGAAGGGTTTGATCTGAGCATCGTAAGGGATTCTCATGATGAGATTTCCCTTATCATCTAAAATTCGGATGTATTTTATATTGATTGGATTGTTTTGCGGATTCTTGATATCAAGTGTGTTACCTGTGTAGGAAGCTACAGCAGTTTCTTTTTCCTTGTTGTTGCGTATGGTATCAATCGTATTTGCCTTTTGCATATAGGATACGTTTTGACTCTCTACATAAAGTATCATTGCAACTCCAACGATAACAATTATTGTTACTGCAATTGCAAGTGGAAGGGACATGATTCCAAATCATGGTACATCATTTAAGGGATTGACAATCTCTTTTATTGTATTCAAATTCATGATTACATGATAGGCTTATCAAAAGGACAAGAGATTTTTGACAAGCTCAAAGTTTGGAGCAAGATGGGTTCCGGAGTACTGTATTTACTCAATACCGGCATCTCCTTGGAAATTTCAGGAAAGGGTCTTGCCCTTGAGCTAAACTATGATGAGATCATACTTGTAAAAGAAATAAAAAAAGAAACGCTTTTGATCTCATGGAAGGAGAACGCGGAAACATACGATATCAGATTTAATGTCAAAAATGCAAGTGAGGTTGCTCAGAAGATAAGATATCAAATTGGAAAGTCAGTGGGTTGAATTTGTAAAATTGCCACCTAGTGACTTTAATTCCTTTAGGATCTGCGCTTCACTTGTAACATTAAATGGCTGGGTATAGTTCTGATTAAATGGTATAGTATTGTTTTGTAAAGTTTGAGTTAGATTGCCCGGTGGAAAAATGATACCAGTCTGATTTATTGGTGGCAAAGTCTTGACAGGTTGTGTCTGGTTGACATAGTTTGGATTCTGTTGTGTCATATAGTTAGGAGCCTGAGCATACAAAAGAGGATTGGAACATAACGCCATGATACCAATACCTTGAGAGATTCCATTATTGGCCTGTGCGTTGTTTGTCTCTAGTTTGAGCTGGTAAAGTATTGGCGGGTCAGAATTGTACACCTTGGAATCATAAATTGTCTGCTCAATTGGGAACGGAAATCCATCCTTGATGTATATGGTATTGTCTTTTACTACATCAAATCCAATCTCGTAAACTCCAGTCGAGTTGGAAGCTGTATCAATTGAGGTAAATCTTGTAACAGTCAGTTGCGGAACGGGTGACACGTAATCATCTACAAAACCCCACGAGCTGCCAATCTCCAGGGTTTGTGGTTTGAACGTATTTGCATATTTTTGGAGATAGAGTAGCGTATGTGAGAGCGATGTAGCATAATTCATGCTGGAGCCGTCTGTAGTTATGGTACCAAAGTCTTCTGTGATACGCAGTATGGCAGGCCACTGGTTTGTTGAACCATCAGGTGTAAAGGTACCCTGTACTATCCAGCTCCAGCCTGTATCATCCTGAAGTAATGATACAAAGTCAAGCTTTGCCTGATAGCATGTAGTAGCACCGTTTAATGTTGGCTTGATGGTACGATCACAAATGTGATATGTGAAGCTCTCTCCTGGAGAGATTCCTTTTCCAATGTACCATGATGGATATTCTTTTTGTTTTTCAATGACCATACTTTCAAAACTATTGTCAAAGCCTAATGCATATGCAACTGTACAAAGTGATAGTACAGAGATTATTGCAATGACAATAACAAATCGTAACACATGTAACATGATATCGATTCTTTAAAAAGAGAAAATTTTGCTTTAAATTTTAGACTTTAATCAAATGACATGATAAAACAAGAGGAAGAGTTTTCTTGGCTTGAACTCAAGCCCCAACAAAAGTTCAAAGACGATGAGGAAAACAATATACTCAAAATTATACAGCATGCCTCAGAGTTTGCATTTTTTGTATTTCGTAACAAATCTGAAATGAAAATAATTGTCAGAACTAGAAAAAATGATCAGGATCTCTTCAAGACTATTGCAGGTGTCAGCGCTGAACTAGTTGAAAGACCACATTTTGGCAACATGGTTACAAAGTATCTAAAGATGAAGAATAACCGCTCCTTTGTTCCACTTGTAGATCTTAAGAACATAACAAAAAGCAATCTCTATTCAAAATTATGGGCAGAACAGCGTGATTCCATGATGGCCTGTTTTGTTTGTGATCAGACCAAAAAGATCTCGTTTGAGATTGATAGAAAGATCAATGCGCTTGAGAGACGAGCCGCTACAAAAGGGGTTACTCTTTCAGGCAAGAACAAGTCAGAGCTTGCGGTTGCAAAACAAAAACGAGAAGGCCATAGTTACTACAGCTGTACTCTGGTATTTGGAGTACAGACTAGTACCCCTGCATTATCAGAAATACAGGCTGAAAAACGCAGAATGATAGAGGAAGAGAGAAATCTATTTGAATCAAGGGCAAAAAACCTCAAATCGCTTGACAGGAAGGAGTTTAGAAAGGAATACGATATTCTAAGAGAATCATACAAAAAGGCAATCAAAAAGATTGAAGATGATTTTATATCAGATCTCAAAACTGTAAGAGAAGATATCAAGGAAACAACCAGTATACTTGATAAGATAATCAGCAATGTTTTGCTCAACAGCTTTGCACATCGAATTGCTACACGCAAGGTCAGATTTTCATTTGGAAAGAAGAGTTTCAGGCAAAGACTTGCTGAGATGTTTGGCATGACCGCTATTGATCCATATGCCTTTGTTCCAAAGAAACCGCATTCAAAAAACATGATACTAACGGAGATTGAGCTTGCATTCTTTACATCATTGCCACAGGAACATGATGTGCAAACAATCAACTTTGGCATTGGTCCCACCCCAACCTTTGTACATGGTCAGACAGAAGAGATAGGCGATACTGATCTTACCCCAGACTTTGGTTGAACTCGTGTGAATAGATAATTAATTGAGGTGTGTTTGGTTTCACGTCTAGTGTTCTACTCCTTTGATCGAATCTGTTAAATTCAAACAAGAAAAAGTGTTTTCATGTCATACAAATGCAAGGAATGCAACCTAGAGTTTTTCTCAACAGAAGGCTTGGAGGTTCATTTTACCAGAGCACACAAGAAAAATGATCCAAATGTCTTGGATTCCTTTGCTTAGATGTCTTGACTAGTTCAATTATCACCGAAACCTAACGCTGCTGCAAAACCTTTCCAGTATCTTTTGATAAATCCGTATCCAATGACTGCTACTATCAGTATCAAGACAGCTGTAATGATGGTATCATAGTGATAAGTTGGCGCAGATATGGAATCATTAGGTTCAAATGTCTTGGATGCCTTGCCGCCCCAGGCGTTGAATGCCTCAACTGTAGCATTTGCATTTCTGTCAGACAAAAGCAGAGTACATCCTCTTGTACAGGTCACGTTCTGGACCTTGCCGTCAATGAGAATCTGTGAGTATGGCCCAAAGTTATTGTCAGGATAGATGTTTACCAACCCCTGATATCTGGTACCGTTGAGGATGTTGTCCTGGTCCATATTTATGACATACCTCCAGTTGGTATCAAACTGGAAACCGCGCTCAAGAAATGATAATTGTTTTGTTCCTGCGGTAATGGTGACGTTGTAGGGCGACGGCTGCTCATAGACAAGATTTAGAGGCAAATCAAGCGGGTTTTGTGCAAATACCTTGTATACATTAGGTATTACCATGGAGGTAAGATTTGCTTGCATGTTTATCACACCAGATGCCGCAGCTACGTCTTGCTTTCCATACATGTCATCAAGTACAATTCCAGCAAATATCTTGTCCCTGTCATGGACTACTTTTTCTCGTATGAAATCCTGCTCGTATGTAGCATTCTCTGTAAAGTCTGGAATCATCATCAAGTGTAGTGGAATGTGATTTATGGAGCCATCCGAATGCAATGCTATCACAATGACATCGGTGCTGAATCTAGTGTGAGGATATCCAAAATAATATTTTGTCAGGTTGTATGTGTTAAATCCAGCAAAGTTTGAAGACTGTAATGTATTGATTATTGTTGAATTGTCATATCTTGTCTTCAGGATGGTATACAGTATTGGATGATTAAAGATTATTTTACCGTATCCTGCTTGCACAAACATCGCAGAATTTTTCCCAGATTGCAAGGCATTGTCATGATAGCTGAAATTTTCATCAACGATATCAGCAGGATAAGATCCAGACCAGGTCATGGACTGGTTTAGCGGTATGGGTGTAAGTATCTTGTAAGCAAAACTTGTATACACAAAACTGTTTATCTTGCTTCTACGATCTGGATGAATTACAGAAGAACCATCATCTTGACCTCCACCAACTGAACCATAATAGTGAAGTGCAACGGCCGGTCTCTTGCCAAACCCCCACCAGCTGCTGTCCTTTAACACAGCGTACGGATAATTCTTGTAAACAGGTTCGTACTGTACCACCAACGCAGTTATAGAATTATCGCCTTCACCTATCTTGCGACCTAGATTGTAAACTGTAGTATGATAATAGAAAATGTGTCTATGAATGTCAGCTAGCGTTGTGGAATTGTATGCAGTATGGCCTTCTTCATACTCGAAATTATAACTCCATGGTTCTATTGCAGGTTTTGAAAATGTGTATGGACAGTTTCTTTGATGACATTCATAGCTGCCAATTAATGGTATATCTGATCTTGAATCTGTATGAGTATCAATTGTTCCAAATCTCTCATTTTTCCATTTGTAATGAGGATCAAAGACGATATTGATTCCATCCCAGACATAGTATGTGCCATCACCATTTCTCATTTTGTAGTCATCATGGTCTGTAAAATTTTCGAATTTTAGCGCGATAGTTACCTGTGGTTTGATTATGGGTGGCGAGTACGAATCTCCGCCCGATGTATACCCCTTGTAGCATTTGTCTATCCCACATACTAGTCCGAATGCCACAACAACTTGTGAGAGACGAGCACTGCTGGTGGTGGTGCCAATCTCTGCATGGCCATACTCGTAGTAATGACCGTTGCCTTGATCATCGTAAGATACAGGCCCCTGCTGTATGTTACCAATTGTCAAGCCAGAAGCCTGTATGGGTTTTGGATAGATGGACCAGCAATTCTGGGTCCACGATACCAGAATACCAAAATCAAAAGCGTCGCCAGGATAATACGTACCATCTGGATTTTGTCTTGTAAACGTCTGCCCCTTTATTGTGATCTGTGAAGCGTGTGGAAAGATGTGGACATAGACATGGCATGACGGATCTACATACCCATTTGCATTTGGTATTGATGGTATCAAAGAAGCAATAACTAAAATCATAATTGATATTGCAGTCTTGGTTTTTTGCACTGCTCAAAAGATTTGAAATGTTAAAAAACACGGTCAGTAGAGTGAAAATTCAAAAATTGAACCGTTTGATGTGACAAGCTGCATCTTGGAGCCTGATCTGTCCGTATCAATTACTATCGGTTCCCTTACAGGCAGAGATTGTGTTGTGGTACCATTGATGTATGATATTGTATATGATGTCTTTATCCCATCCACCATTATGCTATCTATCTGCAGATTTGTCATTCCATAGTTTACTACTTCTGCCTCTGACCCTGCAGAGGTGTTCCTTCCCGCGATAAATGATACACTCTCTGACATTCTGTTCTGGGAGGAGGTCAGCATCTGTGAAGCGCTCTGCTGCTGCTTGCCAAACTGGTTTGTAGATGCAGCGATGACTAGTCCTGCAATTGCAAGTGTAATTGCAAACATCAATGCCGCTGAATATATTTCAGATATGGCTTTTCGTTTCATTGTAAAATCAAGTACTGGGAGAATTAAAGCACTTGATTAAACCTACAATTTATGAAAATCCTACACTTGTGCAAGAATACCACTAAATACATATAAGAATTCAGTGGTCTTTTTGGACAAAACTCTCTTCCTTAACGCGCAAGCTCGGTTATGACGCGTGATACTTCATCTGACCCTATGCCTATTGCATTGGAGACTGCATCGTATTCATCTTGTGTAAACTTTGATACGACGGCAGATATTGAAGGAACATCCAGTATTTTCTGAACCTTTTCTTTTAGTTCCGGAAGCTCGATATCCGAATACCACAAAAGGGCGTATATGTCTGAGATGTCCTTTATGCGCTTGTCATCCTTGTTTCTGGAAGGTACAGATTTTAGCTTTGTAGCAATCAGGATTTCAGGCGTGGGTAGCCTGAATTTGCCTCCAAATTCACTCAGAGAAATGAATTTTTGCCCTACAAAAACATGAGAAAGAAGGGGCTCATCAAGAAGCGGAAATCCTACAATCTTTTGTGCAGCTTTGTGTATATTGTCTACCATTGGATCCACATACAGCTGGAACATTTCATATGAAGGCTTTTTTCTCGATTCTGCTTCGCTGAGTTCCTTCTTTGTATTTATGTCGTAATGTTTTACAAATCTTGAACCCAATCCATTAAATCCTCGAGATTTTAGAATTTTCACCGACTGAGCAAATGCAGATTTTTCTAGATCCGTTGAAGACCAATTTGGATCTATGTGAAATCCAAGATCTATATCTCGTGAACCAAGATAATTTCTTCCGTTGGTTTTGTTAAATTTTGTATTTACTGTAAGGTAGACTGCCCATCCGCCAAGAAGGCATACTGGTTCTTTCATTTGTGAAAATACTGCTGTCAGATGCCCCTGCGATATTTCAGTTTCATAATCTTCGTACAGAGTTCTTCTCCTCCTTTTCCAACAACATTTCTGCGGCTTCCACAGCTACCAGTCCCTCCACCAAGAGATCAACTATCAGTTGTGGCACAGATACTAAAGTCAATCCCTTTTTAACAAAAGAATTGTAGAAGACATGATTGTCTGTCATAAGAATTCTCACATTTCCTTTTCCAACCAGTCCTTTTTCTGAAAGGATGTTATGCCATTCCTTCAGATCCTTTGAATCTATGTAAAAGTCCACCCTTGATGGAAACAAATAACTTTGAACCAAATTTTCTGCAGAGTATGTAGTAAGTGCGTACTTCATGTTGGTTTTACGAAGGATATCAAGTGGTTCTCTTATCATGTACTCTCTGGTCTTTGGTGTTATCTTCCAATCACGCCAAAGCAAAAAGAGCTCTTTGTATTTTCTTACTTTAGTGCCTTCAATCAATCCCTTTTTTTCAAGGCCTTTCAGGGTATCATGAACCCAAGAAAATGCGCTGTCTGTCAGTTTTGCCAGTTTGTACTGTGTGAGATCCCCATTTGGGTGATTTAGTAGTACCCTTAGCACTCTTTCCCTGATGTAACCCCTTTTTTCCTTGATTTCCATGCCTATCGGTTTCCTTTATATAATTTGGTATTTACCGATATATCGGTAACTATCTAAGTATTTAAGGCTAACCGATAGGTTAGCCACGTCACACAGTGATTGACAATCTCTTGCCATTTCTCAATTGCCTGTAACCTGAAGGCTTGTAACAAAAGTAGAACCATCATTTGCTACAGCATTTACCCTGACTGTGTAGATGCCACCATATGTGGAAGCTGCATTTAGTATTCCTTTTTGTTCCATGATGGTTCCAGGATTTACTGTGGTTTCATTTTGAGGCAGATTGTATGTCATGCCATTTATGATAACTGCAACGTTTGTTTTTACAAATTGTTTACTTCCGGTATTCTGTAATGTAACATCATACCACGTCAGTGTACCTGATTGTATACTTGTAAGTGATGCACTGTTGATAGAATACTGTACATTTGATGAAAGAATGTTGTTAGAGTTTACCATGAAATTGTATACAAGTACGCCAAGTCCTCCAGCTACAAGTACTAACAAAGAAACTGCATATGCAGAATGAATTGCGCGTCTGTTCATGATGATAAAACTAGTTGGTGTTTTAAAGACTAGGATGTTTTTCCCTTTTTGGTTGTTTTAAAAATACTGGATCATTGCGAACTAGTTTGTTTGTCTTGTCGTAAATACAAATGTAATAAAGTATTTGTCCATGGGATTCTGATCTCTGTTTGAGTCGTACAACATGGTTTTGTGTTTCGAACTTTTGTCCTATATCAAGAGCAATGATCTTTTTTGCAAGTTCATACTCTGAAATTCCTAGAAGATAAGATATCTCGCAGAAATACTTGTAATACTTGTTCTTAAGCTGCATTGTAATTCTGTGGAGATGTACCAAACATCTCAAGCTCTTCCTTTGATGGAGTGATGTATGCCCGTAGTCTATAGTCCCGAGTCAGAATCAGAGCTTCACCTGGATTAAATGATAGTACCATGTCTTTTTCTTGGGGCGAGAGCTGCAATGACCTGACAAGCTCGTCTGATGCAATCTCATTGTTTCTTAAAATAATCTTGGTCTCGGAATTGTCAAAGAACGCGCGTCCTGCCTCTGTCTTTGTTACGTCTTCGACCCTCTGGGAGATGAACATGAAGATAACATTCTTTTTTCTCCCCATACGTGCAAGCAGGTCAACAAACTTGGCAGCGCTTGCAAACCTGAATATGAGGTGGCCCTCGTCGATTAGCAGTATCTTTGGAGTATCTACAGGCGCAGAACCTATCTTCTTCCAGAGTTTGGCAAGTGCCAAAAAGCTGACCTTTGCCACATAGTCCTCGGCATATGTCCCCTTGAGAGATATGATTGTCTGGTCAGATACCCTAGGCTCGCCTCGAAACAGCGTTGCCATGGGTCCTGTTACTAGGTTCACAAGGTATTTCTTTTCCTCGTCGGAGAGTTTGTCATAAAACTCGTCAAGGTTCCTGACACCATCACATTTTGCAAGAAAAGAGTTTACAACAAGTGGCGGAGCTTGGGCAATCTCGCAGAGTACGTTTACAGCATCGCTTGGCTTGTCAAACATCTTGAAGGGATCAAATCCAAGCTCCTCCCCTCCTGTGATCCTTATGGGTTCAATTTTTAGATATTTTGCAATCTTTTCGTACTCTCCCTCCGGGTCTACGATAAAAGTAAGTGCTGTTGGATATTTTTCCATTAGTCTCTTTAAAATCAGCTTTGCAGTAACTGACTTGCCAGCACCAGAGCTTGCAAGAATCAAGATGTTATAATTTGCACGCATTGAATAATTGTATATGATTGGAGCTCCAGTGTTGTAGTTGATACCGATTGTAATTCCATTTGGTACCTCCAGCATGTCTGAGCTTACAAATGGATAAAAAACATCGCATGAGCCAAGCTCGACGTACAGCTTTTTGCCCCAACCTTCTAACATCTTGGCTTGATTTGCTGGCGTATTGTCAAAATGTGAAAGCGATATGCGGGTGATCTTTACAAATTTTTTTGCTGCATTCTTTAACGATTTGATGTTATTTGCATAAATTATCGCGTTGGCAGTGACCATGAATAGTTTAGTGTTGTTCTTTTCTAATTCTGATACTGTCTGAAGGCCAATCTGGATTTGATTGACTATTTTTGAATTGGTGCTCTGCGTAGACCTCATCAGGTGAATCTTTTTTCGCAGTTTGGATACTGCTCTATCCTGTTCTATTGGAGTAAATTCCAAAATAATTTGATCACATGCAGAAAGAAGAGAATAGACCCAAGCAGGAGAGAGTGAAGACGATGGAGAGTAAAGTGTATAGCATTTGGCCAGTCTATCATCTTGTAAAAGTACGTGTTTCCAGTATTCTTTTTTTACCTCAAACTTGGGTGGGCTTGGTACAAAAAAATAATCAAATCCCTGGCTCTCAAGGATGCCATCAAGTGGTTCTGTGCTTGACATGAACGTTCGTAGAATCTGAAGATGCCTTACTTCGTTTCCCATATCTACACTCAGTGGCTCCTTTGTTATCGTAATCCGCAAAGGTTCCTGAATTGATGATAACAAGTAATAGAAATGGGATAAAACAATTGCCTGCTTTTGCGCAGGCAGAGTGAAAAAGTTGGTGGGCTTGACCTCATAGGTGTAGATTGTCTTTGCCTTTATTTTTTTCACATGTTTTAGAGAATCTTTACTTTTAAGGAACAGAACATCAATGATGAATAATGAAGGCTGTGTTAAACAAAAATTGTAGTCATGCCTGAAATTCTGCTAAAATGTTAAATACGATAAATCGATCTACCGATCAAAGTCAGGGGGTCGCAAGGCGTCAACTCCCCAAGACAAGACGCGATGCCATCAGTTCCATGACCCCTTGACTGATTATTGAATCATAAAATCAACTTGCATTTAACAATTTAGATTCTTGTTTACATAATCGTGGATCAAATCTTTTTGGTCGATGTAATTAATCTCAAGAATTTTAGTCAACAAACGAATAATATTTTTTTAATATTTCAAAAACTTGCGGTATGTCATAGGCTTTTTTCTCAAGACACTGATCTAAAAGTTGGATTCTCTTTTGCATGTCACTGACAAGTTCTACTCCAAGCAGTTCTGCAACGTGATTCAGCCTCTTGCTTTTCTTGATCAGTTCTTCTACATCATCTAATCCAAAGCTGTCTGTTCTTCTGTCATAACTGAAAAGATCCGTACCTGCGATGCCATCTTCGGTCGGATTTATCTCAGTCAGAGATCTTATCCTACGTATTGCCTTGCCGTCAGAACCCTTGAGTCTTGTGGAATGAGCTGCAAACCAAAGCAGCATCTGTTGCGACGGTTTTATGTTAATTGGTTCTGCAGCAAGTCTTGTCAGTGCAGATTTTATGTCAGAGCCATGTATTGAGCTTAAACCTCCATGGCCGGTAGCAGCACTCTGAAACATCTCGTTTGCTTCTTCGCCCCTTACCTCACCTACTATTACAAAGTCCGGCCTCATCCTAAGTGATGCCTTGATTAGTTCCATGATGCCAATATCGTTATCAGATCTGATGAGCGGGCTCGTCCTGGTCTTCAGTGAGACAACGCGTTTGTGAGGTATTTGTAGTTCTGGTGTCTCTTCTATGGTAAGTATTCGCCATCGCGGGTTTGCCATGGTCATAAGCGAGTTAATCAGGGTTGTCTTGCCAGAGCCTGTCTCGCCTACGATGAGGCCAAAAGCCTTGGCGTCAATTAACACCCAGATGTAGGCAGCCATGATCTTGCTAATAGTTCCAAACTGCAAGAGATGCGTAATCGTATAGGGTTTTGATGGAAACTTGCGTATTGTTACCGTAGGGCCGTTAAGCGAGACCTCGTTGCTAAAAGTGACAGTTATTCTATGCTTTGCCTTTGTGGTACCGTCCATAATCGGCTTTGATATGTTGACAGATTTTCCAGTCTTTTGCATAAGCCTTGACACGTACGAGTTCATCTCGTCAGATTTTCCTATGACGATATTGGTATCAAGTATGTGTGCTTCTGAGTGCCTGCGATGAATTACTCCAACATTTCTATCAAATCTTTCAGCAAGAACTTCTTCGACATCATCATCATGTATCAGAACATCAAAGATGCCGTAGCCAATGACTTCCCGTATGATATAATACCTTAGTCGGTCAAAAAATTTGGAGACCTTTTCTACCTGTCCTGTATCTTGCGCCTCTTTCCAAATGTGAGTTTCAAGATGATGGATCTTCTCTTCGTCTGTTTCCAGTTTGTCAATAAACGGAAGTGAGTTCATCAAGTGTTCAGTAATGGTACCATAGAACTCATACTCTTCCTGTGAAAGTGGTGGTTCTTTTATCAGATACTGACCTGTGGAGGTGATGTAGACCTTGGCCTCTCCTATATCATAATGGTCAATGACTTGGACCTGGCCAATATCTGCATCAAGAGCGGTGAACTTGAAGACCACTAGTTTAGAGAATGAATTCTATTAAAAGAGATGCCAAGCTGGGTTCTGGGAATGGGGGGATGCCAAGATAACTGTAAAATTTTACAGTTATCTTGACGCCCCCCCATAGTTAGTCATCTCATTCTTGATGACGTGTCAGTGTCATGCGATGACTCTATCATCTTACTAGTAAGAAATCGCTTGTTAGATTGCCATGCCATAATATGTGCAAGGCCAAAAACTGATGAAATGATACTCATGAATACCATATCGAATTGAAACTTGAGAATGTAGCTTGATGAAATAATCAATCCAATCTCAGCCAATGCCTGCAAGGCGATTGATCTTCTTGTACCAAATCTTCTGACAAGGAACCTAAACAGAAAGTTTGTCTCGTATTTTATAAAATCATTACATGATATGGTAATTTTCACATCTAGGATAAAGGAGAATGCCCAAAATGAGAAAAATGAGAGTTGGATCCACCATGGCAGTTGCAGGCCAGTTAGCACAAGCACCATTGGAGAAAGAGATAGTGGTGTCCCTAGCTTTTTTTTAGTTCCAGCTTGATTGCGCCTGATACAATTACTCCAAGTGCAACTACTGTTCCTATGAATTGACCTGCTCCAACTACCCTGTGCAATAGATCTGATGGAATAAGTTGTGCTGTGCTGGTAGAGTTACCAGTGTTTATCTGACCGGATAGTATATCGCAGTTGCAGATGAAATTGGCTGCAGTTGGTGCAACCAGTACCAAGAGCAAGCCTGCAACACCGGCTACAATCATTTTGGTGTATTTGCTTCCAAGGCTTACTTCTTCTCCAGACAAGTGGTCGAACATGTCACATAAAATAATAAATTATTTAAGCGAAATTTTCCTGCGGAGTTCTTACGTCGATTACCTCAGAGAATACAGGCTCTTTCTGTTCGTCAACATATACTGTGATCTTCTTTTGTCCTGATACCTTTGGTACGATTATTGTTTCAAGTTCGCCGTTGATGTCAGTTGTCAGAGAGTCCGTGTAGAGATCGTCCAGATAAACTTTGGACTTTTTGTTTGCAAGTGCTTGACCTGTTGTCCCGACTAGTTTGATCTTGAACCTAAACGGTTTTGAAAGGTCTGATGATATGATGGTCCTTATCTTATTTTCCAGAGTCTCTGTAATGAATGGGTCTGAGAGGCCAAGTTTTTTGCTTGATGTTACAAGCCGCTTGCTCTTTGGTTTTTTTATTTTAGGTTCTGTTTTTTGTATGCTGCGTCTGCCAACAAGAAATAGAATGACTGATGCAATCATCTCTTCTGAAGAGCCCACCTTTGGTTTTACAAATGTAAGAAATGCCCCAAAACAGATTGGAATTGCAGAGACCAGACCATGTGTGCCTGAAAATAGAGCATAGGATATCATTCCTGATATACCAAGAATGAAAAATTGTTTCATCGATATCCTGCCAAATACCGGAAAAGAAAGAACAGGCTCGTTTAACGCACTGACGTCTTCAAACCACAGCATCTCGGTCTTTCTTAACATTGTACCTCAACAAAAAATAAGATAAAAGGAACTTTTTCTATGGAGCGAACAGAGTTCCTATCTTTGATGTAATGGAGCCATCATCTGCAGTAGCTTTGACTATAACAGGTATCTGCGTACCTGAGGCCGGATTTGCCGGATTTGGCACCACTATACCTGAGTAACTTGCTGTCTGTCCGGGCTTGATAGATGGTGGACTGAGGTTGTAAGGCACAGAAGCTGCGATTTGAACAGTCACATTGTTTAGTACCTTGCTGCCATCGTTTTTGACGTCTACTGAGGCATAGTACGTCCCGTCAAATGTCTTTGTAAATTCGCTGTGCGCAATTTCAAGTGATGCGCTTTGGGTCAGAGAGTGTACTCCGCCGTTGACAGCAAATGCCACGACTGCAACAATTGCTATTACGACTCCTATAATCAACGCTATCTCCATTGACTGCGACATGGCCTTCCTTGATCGAGGTTGGTACATCACACCAAAACGCTGATTTGTTTTTAAGGTCACAGTCAAGTTGCCTTTTTTAGTATCGTACATTTTACCACGTGAACTTCAATGGCATCATTTTTGGTTTGATAGTATCATTTTGGATCTCGCTTGCTCTAAATAATTTTGCAGTCTTTACAATTTCTTCCGTCTCTTTGGTACTAGTACTGGCACTTCAAAAGCCTGCAAAATTTGATTTTAGAAAAATGCTTGACAGGGTCAGAAAGATACGCCTGCAAAAGCTGGCAGCACTTGATGTAAAAAGACCAACTCTGAAGATATTTCCCATATCAGACGGGCTGCCAGTGGTGTTATCAAAACCAATACTTGATACTAGAATATTTCAGAGACTGCAAACAATTCTTGAAGGTACCATTGAAGGAAAAATAAGGATGGCAGGAAGGCCAGCCAATCCTCTTAACATGGTAAAAAAGAGCATCTCCCTTTCCTTGCTATTTGTATTTATTACATTACCAATTGCAATCATACTTGGAATATTTGTAAATCCTATCTTTTTTGCCCTGGCAACAGGTCCGATTGGAATTTCTTTCTATCCTGGTATCGCACTGAAGCTTGCCAAATCAAAAAGAGAGACAGAGATCAATCACGAGCTTGCATACTTTGTTAGATACGCTGGAATAATGCAGAGTGTAGAAAAGTCACTCTACGATTCACTAATTGGTGTAATAGGATACAGCCTCTTTGATGTCATCGAGACTGACGGCAAGATGGTGTATCGAAATGTCACCATGTTTGCAATGGACATATTTGAGGCGCTAAACGAGATTGCCTTGAATCACCCAAACCGTGCATTTCGGTCGTTTCTCCTCAGTTACGTCGCAACGGCACAGACAGGAGGAGATCTTACAAATTTGGTTGAGGGTGAGGCTGACTCTTTTTTTGAGTCTCTAAAATCAAGCATCAAAAGATACGTAGAGACTTCATCAACTTTTGGCGAGATTTTACTTATCATACTGCTCATCATGCCGACATTTCTGATAGCTACATCATTTCTGCTTCCTGGCAGCTCCGTGATCTTGCTGGTACTGATAGGAGTGGTAGGAATTCCAATGATAAGCCTTGGTCTTGTAATAATGATAGACACATCGCAGCCGCGCAATCAAAACAAGGTTACAGTGAGCAGGCTGGCTTTTCTTGTTGGAATAATTATCGGAATCATTGGTATCATATCACAGCAGCACCCATGGTTTATCATAACATCAGGTGTGTTAGGCTTTGCACTGACTAATTCATTTTATACCATACCACAGTTCACGCAAATAAAAAATTTGGAAAATGCCATGCCAGAGTTTCTCAGGGATGTCACAGAGTACAGAAAGATTGGATATGATATGACAATATCGTTGTTTCAACTTTTTGGAAAGCGAAGATACAATGATACCTTTGACAAGTTATTTGGTACAATATTTTCCAAGTTAAAGTCAGGGCAGACTCTGTCTTCTATAACACTTGGAGAAAACCGTTCCTGGATGACAAGATTGATAATTTTCATTTTAGGAAAACTTGCAGATACTGGAGGCGGGACTACATTGACACTAGAACATCTAACAAGATTTGTATCAGATGTCATCATCACAAAAAGAGAGACGGTATCTGCTCTTAGAATGCAGATGTTTCTTGTATACATTGGTCCTGTTCTGATGGTCTGGGTTGCCAAGGTTTCAACATCGCTTCTAACCAAGATGGGCTCGAACCTAGCATTTTTTACAACTTCGGGAATAGGAAACACATTTTCCATAACGCCTGACTTTACAGACGCTATAAACATTGTAATGGCCATCTCATCTATTGCGATGGGATTTGTCTTCACCAAAATCAGCATGTTCACGCTAAAGGATACAAGAAATGTCGCAATTACATCAGCAATAGTACTTGCTGCAATTTTCCTCTATCCGTATCTTCCTTCAATTTTTTAGAGCGATTTCAGGTTTTAAAACGGTACAATATTTGCATACGTGTATGATATAGAATCGCTAAGGCAGATAGTTGCTCTTTCCATGCTATCAGTCGCATCATATTTTGACATAAAGAAACGCGAGGTCAATGATATCGTTTGGATAATCTTTGGCGGAACAGGCTCCATGTTGTATCTTTTTGAGCCAATTGGTTTCATTACCGTTTTGTATCTTGGAATTGGTATTGTAATTGGTATTGTGTGGATTCTTACCAGGGCGTTTGGTCAGGCCGATGGGCTTGCTCTGATTGCACTTGCCATAACATTACCTGCCCATGAAAAATTACCTGTTGGCTTAATTGTGTCAATAGCTACGCCATTTCTTGCAGCACTTTACAGTCTGTGCTCGAACATGTCATACAACACATCTGACCTGTTACACGGAAGACTGTTTTTGGGAGTTTGCGAAAAATTACACAGAAAGGCATTTGCATTTCTTGTACTACACAGAAAAAGAATACATGAAAGGTTTGTGTTTCCAGCACAGAACGCAGACAAATTCGTATTTCATTTCAGACCAAAAATAGATCTAGAGTTTTCAAATGATTTTCATGGATATGTAACATCAGCACTACCACTGATTCCATTCATGCTAGTTTCAGTGATCCTGATACTTTTACTCTGATTCTTAAGACTCCTTAAAAACAAAATGATTCTAAGAATTGGCGCCAGATCATCAACCCCCCAAGAGAGTGCAGTCCAGCGAGAAATTCTCCTGGATTGCACTCTACCTAAAGGATCTTTGGACGCATAGAATCTATGTTTTTTATTTTCTTTTAAAAGCACATCAGCATTTGATGTTGTGTTAAAAGATTCTGAAACATCAAGTCCGTGCAAAGAAGGATCAAAGAGAAAATGTAGCATAATTAAATCAAGAAAGGGGTTTGGTCTTGACTCTCTCATCATGATAATTTCTGCAATTGTCATCATTGCCATCTTGATAGGCATCAGCAAGGTCTTCATGACTACGCTAGAAAATTCCTATGTCTCACTTACCACTACCATGCCAAAGTTCGATCCTACAGGCAACTATGATACCGCTCAGAATTCTACATCAATACAGAACGCGTCAACATCGCTTCTCTCGGTATACGACATGCTGCGGTCTGGTACCATTTGGGCAATAGGCGCGATACTTGTGATTGCTGGAATCTTGTTCATGTTGGAACAAATAGAAATTGTCCCGGCATCAACTGCGTTTGGAATCATCTCAAAAGGCAGTCTTTATTTTCTAATCCTGTTTGGGTTCCCACCACTCTGGGACCTTTATGCCACTGGAATCGAGTATGGTTCTAGAACCATAATGGACCCTGCAGGTACAGGCCAGACACCACAATCTGTAATCAAGGTGTTTGATACCATAAACGGAATGGGAATCTCGCAGGGGCAAGTACCGCAGGTTGACAATTCTGTTTTGAATAATCTAATCCAGCTCTTCAACGGTGCAAACATAGTATCAACTTTTTCAGACCAGGGCAAGGCCTTCATTCTTGGGTTGATTGGTGGTCTGATAGCACTTGTCGCATCATTTCTGACATACATGTTTTCAGCAATAAGGCAGGTCCTGACAGCTGTACTAGTCGCAGGCCTCCCAGTAATTTTGATCTTATCTCTTGTCCCATGGTTTCAGGGAATTACAAGAAGGCTCTTTGATACCTTGTTTGGTCTTTCAATTGTTCCAATATTTTCTAGTCTTGTGATGGTAACAGGTGCTGCATATCTTGGTTCCATTACAACCCATCCGGTAGAAGAACAGTGGTTTGCCTCGGTTGCAGTCCTGACACTTGCAACATTTGTTCCAACTATCCTGGTTCCACTTCTTGGCTCACTTTTTAGCTCCATGACAGGTATAGTATCATCTGGCGTAGGCTTTGGCGGAATGATGACGGTGATGGCAGCAAGAACAGGTCAAGGAGTAGGAAGCGGCGCCTATGGTGCAATAGCAGCAGTACAACAACAAGGAATGGAGCATGGCATACCATACTCAGGCCTTGATATGGTAAAGGCAGGGATAGGCGGCGGCCTTGCCGGAGGCTTTGGTGGGCTGGTGCAGGGCGCCTCCCATGCAGGCTCGCAGGCCCTCAGGCAAGTGGGTGCAAAAGAGGTTGCATATGACGTGCGGGACATGGGCACTCAGGTTGCAAAAAGGTTCCAAGATGCAGCACAGCAACATGGTATCTCAGTAATACAGCCAGCAGTAGATCACACCTTGACAGAAAACTCGGCAGTGGTTATGACCAAGCTTGCAACAATTCCAGTTCCACAGGAGCAAAGAGAGATACACATGCAAAACGGTACCACTTTGCTTAATCTAGCACATGGTTCAATCGAGACTGGCAACTATTCCCAGATACTAGACCACTCTTACTTCAAATCCGTTCCTGTTAAAGACAAGGAGAGCTTTGCAAAAGCAGTCTCTGCAACAATTGTAAATCACGGGCTTGAGCCTCAAAAGCTTGCAAACATTTCTTACAATTTGGAGAAGATGGGCGGCCTAACAGCTGACAACATGAAAGACTTTATTCGAAACTATAAAACGCACGACACATCACATAATGCAGACAAATCTCAAACATTAGACAAGTACACGGGCATTTAAAATCTCTAATTTTTCTAGGATGTTTTTGAAATTTGAGATTGAGTTTCTTGCCTACTCTTGACACTTTCTAATTTTTCTCTTGCAACAGTAGCAACAAATTGATACAAACTATATCCATCTTTTTTGAATTTTGGTTCGAGTGGTAGGCAGATCTGTACGTCCATCTCAAGTGTTCGAACAGAAAAATTATCAAAGTCTCGAAACACATCAATTATCATTTCTGCTTCTTTGTCTGTCATGGTATCATATCTCCACTTCAAGAATCCAGGCAAATCTACAAAGTCCTTGTAAGTGAGATTCTCGTGGTCCACCAACAACAAATATGGATCGGTACCTGGAGTTCCAATCTTTGCATTCTTGATAAACTCGTTAAGATATGCAACTCTTTCTGGTTTTAGGAATCTCTCGATGTCTTTTTGATTTTTCTGGAACCAGAGTGCCTCTGAACGTGAGTGTGCATCCTGGTCAAACTTGTCATCGTTTTTTTCGGTATTTTTTGCAATTGGTACAGAATCTGCCGAAGTGCTTGCATACTCTTGATTTGCCTGAGATATGTCGTACTCGACTTGGTTTGCAGGATTTACCTTGAACTCTACTGACCTGCGGCCCTCTGGAGAACGAATTACTACAAGCAGCTTGTCTTTCTTTACTGCCTCAAAGCTAGCAAGATGGTCGAAATTGCACTCAAACTTGACACCCTCTCCCTTTTTTTCAAACAATATTCCATTGTTTAGCAGATACAGAATTCCTTTGCCTACTTTGTGCATCTCGGAATCGTAGAACTTGATTATCTTGACGCCTGCGGGAAGGGATATCATGGGATCATAATACTCCTTGGAACCAGATATGCCTTTAGGGCCTTGAGCGTTACTTTATCACTCATGGTATTATATAGCAGGTTGTAATATTTAAAAATATTTATAGATATGTAAGTATAAATTGATACAGGACTGATAGATGTGGTAAAAAAGTACTTTCTGACTGTAACAGACGAGATGGCAACAAGGCTGGAAAAGGAGATGAAAAAACGCATGGTAGAGACTGTTCCTGAGACTGTAAGGGCAATACTTTCAGAGTACTTCATGGATAAAAGATAATGATATTGTAAATAAAGAGTCGATCAAAGAACATTACCAGTATCTTTTTTTGTTAGTTTATGCATATGTAATGCAAGAGAAGAGAGTAGACCGCATTTGATGGGCTAAGACCCGTCATGGTGGAAATTTATTCTCCTGAAATTATGTCAAACTGTGAAACGTATTACCAATGTAAAAGATGAAAACTAACAAGACGTTATACAAATGAAGGATAAACAAATAATCAAAAATAAGCTCAACAAAAATGAAACATAAAAAAGTATTAGACAGTCTAAAAAAATTTTAAAAAGAAAAAAGAAAGGCAGGAATAAAAGATGTGGGGAGCAAAGGACTTGAGGACTTTGACGAATTTTTGATGTAATTCATTCAATCAAATTTTATTACAATGATCTTTTTTGTCAAGATGATATCCACTCTTTCTCCTCCTTTGAGATTTAGCTGTTCTGCAATGTGTGTAGGTATTGTGATGCGGTATCGAAAGTAGGTTGTGCCTTTGTAGGTTCTTGACCTCTGCTTTTGTACAATCATCCCGTTACTTGTGCTCACTTTTTGCCTCATGGGTGAAAGCCCTGCAGTACCTTCAAGGTGATCATTAGATTGCTTTCAGAAAGATGTACATGCAACTTTGTGTCAGTATCAACACAGGTTTCACAAAAGAATGTTGTTGGTTCTCTGCATGTGACACAACGCATTGCAGGGATCCGCTCTGATCCGCAGGACCTGCATGAATCTACTCTCAACTTAACAGGCTTGCCTGTCTTGCCGCAGACTCTTCTAATACGATATAGTCGTCGTACTTGAAGTTCTTGCCTGACTTTTTGCCCTTGCCTGCTATGAGAATCTTCTTTCCTGTAAGAGGTGCAAGGTTTGGTATGGCAGTGCGCAGCACAGATTTTGCAAGTGTGAGTGTGCGCTCCTCGTTTTCGTACTGCTTCTCGTACGTCTTTGTCTTTTCTCGACCCATCTCTTCGTAGGTCTCCTCTACTGTTTCCTTTCCCTGGAGGATCCTGACATCCACTACATCAACATCTGACTTCATGTTGACTGTCTTTGTGATGTGCCGAATCTCTCCAAGACACTGTATCACGCCAACAAAGTCAAGGCCAGGATTCCAGAATTTTAATGCAGGTCGCGGCTCGAACTGCATTATCTTTTGCATGTCAAAATTGTACATGCAGGAAAAGATTTCATTTGTTTTTAAGGTCCGATTTTTTTTACATCGTTTCTGTTGATGCCAAGACCTTTGGCATTTCGTTTTCGTGGGTTTCCAAGATCAAGGTAATTACCTTTTGGACCTTGGAGAGCACCCTCATGCATAGCTTGCCTACAGCTTCTGGAGTTTTTTCTTTGGCATATGACGCAATGTAATTCCAGGAGAAAGTTGTTGCATCATATCCGTAGAGCTTGGCAAGAACACATGCCGAGAGTTGTGCTACGGTCTCCTGCTCTGGGTCTTGCACCGGCTTGAGGTTCTCAAATGTCGAGTGAGCCTTGTGTGCAAGCTCGTGGAAGAAAGTGTCTGGATTTTCCTGGCTTAACTTGATGACATTTGTCACCAGATTGTAGGACCCACCTTCTCCAAGTACGGTTGGTCCGTATTCCTCCTTGACTCCAAACTTTTCTGCTACATCAAGCAGCGGTGGGATCTGTCTTGGCTGGTACTCTTCAATTGGTTTTCCTTCTGTGTCTTCGTATCGGAAGACAGGAATTCCAACAAATCCTACAGGAAATTCCACGTCTTCTTCCTTTCCTGTCTCTTTATTCTCGACCTTCTTGTGGCGAATCATCGGAGCCAGGATGTAAAGCGCTTTTGCACCCTTCTTGACGTACCTTCCTGCCTCTTGCCATTGCCTGTATCCTCGGGCATCTGCAGTGCCATGTATCAACATGACAAGTTTGTTGCCTAACGACCAGCGCCTTGAAGGTCCCACGTTTTTGATGAAGACCTGCTTGCACATCTCAGGCAGTTCCTTGCTTGAGAAGAGTTGTACTATCTTTTCAAGCTCTGCAAGTGCTTTGTTGGTGCTTGCCATCTCAGTTTGTCACCTCTGAGATAATCACTTGCGCCATTTCGTCGCAGTAGATTCCTGTCTTCTCTTTGACTTTGTCATTTATGACAAATGGTTCTCTTGTCACGACTCTGCAGTTCCAGAACTCGATGTTGTAGAGGTCCCACCCTTCGTCGTATTGTATCACGACGGTATTGATCTTCTGGACTCCTCCTAGTTTCAAGGTCAGAGAGTCTTTTCCTTGTACCAGTCTCCTGACTCCCAACATTGCAAAAATAGTTGGGCACGTAGCTTTGAGTTGCTCGTATATTGTTTTGCTGATATTTTCTCCCTCAGTTGGGATTTGGTTTTGAGTTTCGTTTTCCATTTTACACTACCTCCTTTAGTTGTGTCCGGGCTTGGAAATTGTCAATACTTGCCAGTAGCGATGTCATCCACTTGTTTGCAAAAAAATTCGTGGTGGGTCTGTGTACCCAGCATCCTGTGTTTTTTCACAGGGAAAATTATTATTCTGAATGAAAAGTTATTGTTTGCCCCTTCTCTCACACCAGCCGGCCGAGTCCGCATGGCATATGCCATGTAACGCTGGTTTGGAGAATCTTGGCTCGGTCAAAAAATTCTATTTTTGTTTTATGTATTCAGTTTTGCAGAGACTGCATCTAGGGCTCGATCTCACAACTGTTGCAGTACTCTCCGTGTGGACCCTGCTGGAAGGTTTCTTTTGTTGCGTCAATTATTCTTCCGCAGCTGTCACACTTGATCTTCCATTCCAGAATCAAGAGTTGTCGACCTCGTATCCGTCAAGCTTGACAACTTCGTAGAGTCCGGTTCGGTTGACAAATCGGAGACCTTTTGAGTACATTCTGTCTTGGTCCCCGTCTACTTGCGTGTAGATCTGGCCGCCAGTCTTCTGCGCGTATTGTCGCACCTCTTCTATGCTTGCTTCTTTTTCCAGGCCAAACTGCCTTGCCTTTGCCTTGCCGGTATAGAACATGTCGTCGAATTCGTCAAGAGTCAGTTCGTCCGGATATGGTTTTGGTGATGGCATCTCTAGTCTCTTGCCTCCTCACATATCCACAGATCGGTCTGATCTGGATTGTTTGCCTGCCAGATCTCGTTGAATCTGTGGGATTCTGTGTGAAAGTTTGCCTCTTCCAGTCCGGCATATGCTACTTCGGCTACCTGCCTTCCAGACCACTTGAAATGCTGGGCAATAATAATTCCCAGAATCTCGCTTTCTGATGCCTTTTGGGCATGCTCTGGAACAAAAGCAATGCTTCGCTTCAATTCTATTGCTTTTCTGACCAATTCCTTGATGGTCTCGTCTATTGTTTTCTCTTTGGATTGCATATCGTCTACCTCCTTTGTAGAAATTAGGGCTTGGTACTGGTAGTCCATGATATTATCTGGTTAGTAGTGATGTCATACATCTTGTTTTAAAAATATGATGTTGTGGAAATCCACGTTGTTCTATTTTTTTGTAATAGAAAATTTTTCTGCGAGCAGATATTTTTGGTAGTTGGTGTTTACCCGAAAGATGGGCAATCCAGCATTACAGAATTCTGTAATAATCACACATGTCAAATCAGTGTAGAGTTGTATTGTTTGTTGGATGTGGATTAAAAAAATGAAAGAGATTCTAAAATTGGTGGCGATGTTGCCAAATGACATATGCGGAGATTTTGTTTGTAAGCTGGTGTTGCTTGTGCATAAAATGTATTTTATTTATAAGGAGTTACGTCAGGCCATCTTGTTCATGTCCAAGATGGACATCTTTGTACTCTTTGCATCAGTGTGTTTTTTCTTTTCAGACATTACAGAATTCTGTAATGGTTCACCCCGGTCAAAAAGTTCAGCAAACACACCAAGGTTCAGTTGTAGTTCAGAATTTTTTTCTACAATGAGTTTGAGATCAGAGCCAAATCTTTGAATCTTCTTGTTGATTCTACTTTTGAGTACAATCTTGTATGATTTAGAAACAGAATTTGGGTCATGAATGAATCTACGTTCAGATTTGGTCAACATTCCTGGGATGCAAGTTTGAACAGACCTAATGCATTGGACATTACAGGATCTTGTGGGACTAGGACTTTTTGTGAAAGTTTTGATTCAATGATATCTTTCATACCTGGAATCATTATGCCGCCGCCAGATACAACAGTAGGTAAATGTTCCAAGTCCTGACGCATCCAGTTAAGATCATCAAGTAATGCATCTGCTAGCATCGCAATGAGCGGTTTTACTTCAGGTTTTGCAAAGACGTTACTATCAAGGTATGCCATTTTACCAAATCCAAGTTCAGTGCTTATCTCATTTACCGCGTGATGAATCGATATGCCCCTAATAGGTACATAATTCTTGAATGCTGCAACTTCAGTCGTACCGTGGCCTATACTTACAACAATCGCTTCAGACAGATTCACGTCAACCAAGGTACCAAGTACTTGTGCCACAACATCACATCTTTTGGGTTTGAATAGTCTTGTAACCATTTTCTGGATATTTTCTGCATAGCGTTTTGCATCATAGGGCAACCCTATTACAATACATGCCTTTGAAAGTTCGGCTTGTTGCCCCATGGCGTCATTGGTTTCTGAAACTAAATCTACTGCTTTTCTGACCAATTTTTCAAAACCCTTATCATGTATTGGTTTTCCAAGCATGACAGGTCTGATCACTCGGGTGTTTGGATATCCAGCTAGCGTTACTGTCTCATCTCCTACGGCTTCAACAATTCCTTTCTTGCCTTCCCAAATCGCTAGCTTTCTGTATGCATACAGTGAGGGAAATTTGATTTTCTTTGTATCGGAGACACATTTGACAAAGCCAGTTCCGATATCAAGACCAATTGCTGTCATGGTACAAAATATTTGCAGATAATTTAAGGACTGAAAAATATTATTGGAGCCAGCTAATCATGCCTGTGCAGTCAGCTCAAAACCGTCAAGTATCTTGGAAAATACATCAAGTTCCTTTTCCTGAAGCTCGTCAAGCCATGACTCAAGTCTCTTGAATTGTTCGCCGTATGATATCATTAGATCATCACATGTCTTTGGATGGATTCGTAGAGTCTTCTTGACGTATTTTGCCGCAAAGCCCTTGGATATCAGGGATGAAAAAACCAATTCAATGTAGCGTTTAGAATAATATTCCTTGAAGATGCCTTCAAAGGTAGACCACATGTAAAAGCCAATCTTTCCAGAACTTGCATATCTCTGTTGCACGCAACAGGCACATGCAAGGGCACACAGCTCCACAAAAGAGACCTCTAGTTTGTGTGAGATTACAAACCATATTCCAAGGTCTGTCAATGAATACGTCCAGTCCTGCGTATTTTGTGCTACAAGGTGCCTTTTTTTGAGTTTCTGCAGAGTCCTCTTCACGTTCTTTTTTGTATCATTACATAGTTCTGCCACAGTCTTTTTGTTTTCAGGATAGAGTATACCAAGAAGCTGTGATGCGAGCGAGCCTGATTCAATCCTTTTGTTGCCATGATTGTATATCCATAGCTTCTTTCTAAGCGCGCGAATCATTTTGGCGATATGACAACAAGACGTAGTGATGTATCGTCTTTGATGCTTTTTCCAAACTTTTCAAGATCCCGCTTTGATTTTATCTTGAGAAACCGTAGTGAGTCCTCTGCTTTTACCTGCAGAAACTCAATCATTCCAGGAGGTATCGCATAGACTGGCTTGCTTTGATCCTCTTCTTCAAGCTTGATGCATGTGTTCTTAGCATCATCTACGACACTAGAGACTGCATGTGTCTTTGTATTCAAGAGAAGTTTGTTGCCGCACTTGCATTGTACTATACTGTTATGTGACGAGCCGTGTACAAGATCTTCTGCTTCCTTTTTGTCTAGCTTTGGCCATTTTTCTTTCTCAGACTCTTTTGGTTGAAATACGATTACTTCTTTTTCGCTTTGTTTTGGCGAAATTGACACCAGAATGATTTCAAGTTCTGGCGGAGCTGGAAAGACAAACTTGCGGTCCTTGACATTTTTCATGGAATCTGTAATGACAGTTGTTGCAGTGAGTTGCCCTTTCTCAGATTCAAACTCGGCAATTCTTTCAATTACATGGAGTGGAAGCTCAACGTTTGTGTATCTCTTGCAGGCATCTGCAAGGAATTCTTCCCAATGATTGCGTACTTTTGGATATAGTCTCTTTGTTGCAAGCTCAAGGTATCTTTTAGAAATTGATTGTACTGCATGGTGTCTTTGAAGGAACTGCACCGCATCTAGCATCTTGAGCGGGTTGATGGAGCCATGTGCATTAAGTTCCATATGTAATCTTACAACATCAGCAATCTCCTTTACTGGAATAAAGTATGCCCTAGCAGACTCATGCCCAGCAGACTCGAGGGCCTTTACACGCAGGTGGCCGTTTACTATATACTGTGAATCTCCAAGTACTGCAACTGCGATAGGCGCTATCTGCTCTGGATGAGTCTTTGCAATGGCTACGAGATCCCGGAAGAGCTTCTCGGTATAGAAGGTGACCTTTACAGGGCACGGTTTTACCTTTGAGAGCTCGACTCGTTTTTCCTCAAACTCGTACATGTAACTTTGCTCCTCTAATTGCCAGATCCAAGGCTCTTTTTGCCCTGACATCTTCACGTTTATCATCTATATTTTGGAGATTTGCAACTGCCTGGCGTTCTATTGTATCATAGAGACGTCCGCTGCCTATCGTACCTTGCAATCTTGATAGTAACAATCTCATGTAATAGCTTGCCTTGTGATACCTGCATTCGATTCCAAGTTCTTGCGCCGCGATCTCGTTTAGTGAGTATGCTTTCAATATTGTAAAGTTACGCTTTATTCCAAAGTTCATCCTGATTGCTTCTAGTATTTGTTCATCAGATTTTGGTAGTCCGTATTTTCTACATACAAGATGTACTGCAAAGGTTGCAATGTGTGCCTTGGTGCAACCCTTTGGTCTGTTTCTTTTTAGCATACCGATACTCTCTTCTCCTTCCAGGCCCTTTTGTACAAGAGATGAGATTTTACCTAGTTTTTCAGCATACGTTTTTCTCTCCTCCTGTTTTTGCTTTGAGAGTTTTTGGTAGATAATATTTACATCCTGTGCAGCGTAAATTGGTAGCTCAAGCTTTACACATACATTTGAAATTTGCGAGACATCAGACTTGTTTTCATGGATGTGTCTTGCACAGTCAAGGTTTACTCTTTTTGTTCCAATCTCTGTTACCTGATACAGATTTAGCTTGGAACTAGATACGGTTTCTTGCAATTGGTATTGTGTTCCAAGAACTATTCCACAACCAGTACAGACTAGCTCATGATCAGCTGCATGCAATTTGTTGCAGCCACAACCTGGACATGATGCGGGGTTTTGTCTCTCTGTGAATTCTAAAAGGTCTTGCTTTTTGTAATCAATCATTTCACATCCTCCTTTTCTTCTTTCTTTAGATTCTCAATCATATATCGCACTGAATAAGATACAAGCTGTGACATGTTTGGAAATAATTTGTCTTTACCGCAAAATCTTGCTGCCGTTTCTTTGAGTGTTCTTGGAATTTTGACAGAACTCCATATCTCATCAGAATTTTGCATGTACTACATTTAGCACAATGCTATTTAATTTTTGTGCTAGATATAGCACAAGACATAATAATTTGACATGTATCATATATGATACACATGACAGAATGGGATACGCTCCGGGTTCCACATGATCTAATGGATGAATTGGAAAAATTCTTGGAATCCTCCGTTGCAAAAAAGACAGGCTTTACCAGCAAAACCCAAGCAACTACTACTGCAATGAGGGAGTTTCTCCAGAAATATTCCAAGAGATTTGAGCATGTCAATACCTATGAAGACAAGGTAAGAATTTTGGACAATAACATTGGCAAGCGTGGCGATATTGTTACTGTTCAGTTTAAAGGAAAAATAGCTTTTTGTGATTATTGTGAATCGAACAATTGCATACATGTGAAATACTGTTGGGAGATTCCGCAGGTTGCTGAAGTTTTAAAGAAACGTGGCCTTAAACTTCTAGATTAGAAACAGCTTCTAGTAGCGCACTGCTAGTGGACTCGATGGGACTGGGATCACCATGGTCTTGTTTAGTCCATACACAATAAAACTCGAAACAGAATTACTTAAAAAACGATTTTACTTTTGATAAAAAAGACTTGTTTTCAGACCATTCTGAAATTTCAATATCAAAACCTTCTTCCGCATGTGAATTAACAAATTTTTTACTTGCAAGAACTTCACATATCATATAATCTGATTTCTCCTTGATAAGCCCCAAACCGTCAATTTCCTGATTTTTTTCATCGGTAAAATGTTCCGGTAAAACATCAAACATCACATTTAACAAATTATCAAGATCTTTTTGCCAATTCCCATCTTCTTCGGTTTTATCATTAAGGTAAAAACAGACATCGAGAAACAATTTTTTACTCAAGGTCTTTTCTCTTAATTCGTGAATGTTTGGAATTTTGTCCAGTATCACTTCTTTTAGTTGTTTTTTACTTTTTACATAATCGCCCGCTGGAGTTACTGGAGTAAAATTTCTAATTTCAATTTTTTTTAATAAAATAACACCTTTCAAACAAGATCAATCCTTGGCACTCTTTCTGGTTTTTGAAGATTTGCATGAATTTAGTTTATGTCTAAGGAAACATCCCCCATTATTCGGGCTGTTTTCTTGATAGTCATAGAATTATCAAAGCCAAATCAAAGTAATAGGTATGAGACATATAAGACCAGTTACTATCATGATGTGATTTCAGTTCCACATAAGAGAAAAAGGCTAATAGCAACAGACGCAAGTATAATCATGCATCAAAAAATAGAACCAGTCATAAAAAAGATTCATGCTATGCCAAAATCCAGTCTACAAGATACGTTCAAGGTAGTGTATCTTAGTGCGTCTGGACATGAGAAAAGAAGAATAAAGGGAATCTTGATACCAGACAAAAACACAAAGTGGATAATATATTGCAAGAAATGCAAGGAATTTCACTACGAAAAGACACGCAAGTCCCACAGAGCTATTCTTAGGTAAGATAATACAATCTCATATCTTTGTTGCAGCTACATCTATGTAACTAGAGTTTTAGTTGGCTATTGCAAATCTTGGACAGATTCACCGTCCCGAACGTACCCAAAAGGAATGGTGAACTCGATGTTTCCCGAGATCTCTTGTACTCGTTCCTTCTCTTTCTTTTCTTCCTTGTCAGTCCACCACTTTGCTACTAGAAAGCCAATAAACCACTCTATCATGATGGTATTGCACGAATCTAGAATAAAACCAATGCTAAACAAAGTTCTTCAAAGAGCAAATCATACTATAATTAGCGACTTATTTTAGAGTAAAACCAATTTTAAAATAAACAACATACTATTGGATTTTGGCCGCGATGAAGAATCAGAGTTATATCTGAAATAATGATGTGAAGGCATTTGTCTGAGCTGCCATGTAACTTTGAAAAATTATAGAGACTAGTTTTCAGTAAATTCTCTTATTCCGTTTTTATCTGCAACAAGAACGTCGATTCCCTCTCCACTTGCTGCATCTCGCATTATTGCTGACTTGATAGATTTTACAGCTAATGATATCGCTTCTTTTTCCTTTAATTCTTTTTTGTATTCTTGATCTAAAACCCCAAGTGCCATCTCAGCGCCAGTTCCTACTGCTGCATAATCGTCTGGCAATACGGAGCCCAAAGGATCAAGTGTGTAAACTGCCGGATTGCCATCAACACCACCTACTATAACCTGAGTTAACAGAGGATAGAACCTGCGTTCATACATTAGAGAAGACATCATCTTGGCTACAGAATTTGGTGGGATCTCTCTTTTGAGCTCTAATTTTCTAATCTTTGTCAAGGCACGCATCTGCATTGCAAGAACCTGCATGTCTGCCACCATTCCTGCGCAACAGGCGCCCACAAAATCTGTAATCTGGAATGTCTTTTTTGTATTCTTGCTTACTATGAAATTTCCATACGAAACTCTTCTCTCGCTTGCCATTACTACACCGCCATCGTATACTATTCCGACTGCAGTAGCTCCGGGCATGTACATAAATGCCATAAATCAACTGCCTGATGAGTACAATAAAGACATTTCTACGGCTACAAAATTCAGCATAATCTTTGACACCAAATGAACTAAATAGTAATCTCTGGATTCAGATAATTCAGATGCGAAAACCGCCAACTGGTAGTAAAGACTCTCTGACAACAGAGGATATGTTTGAAATTTTGAAAACAAAAGTAACGTGGACCAACAATGAGATCTTTACAATATTGGTTCCAAAGTATCTTGCCTATGACAAAGCTGGACTTAAACACAAAATACGACATATTCTGGACTATCTTGCCAAACAAGGCAAGGTAGTGAGGATAGACAAGGGTACATATCTGATAAAAATTTAACAAATCAAATAAACTAAATAACAATCTCCGGATTCAAATTTTGAAGATGCGAAAACCTCCAACTGGTAGTAAAGAAGCTCTAACTGCAAAAGCCCTCTTGGACATTATGAAAATAAATGAAGTATGGACTAGTAAGGAGATTTTTTCGGTTTTGGTTCCAAAGTATCCTGCCTACGACAGAGATGGACTCAATCACAAAATGCGACAAGTGCTATCTTATCTTGCTAAACAAGGCAAGATCGAGAGAGTTGACAAGGGTACGTACCAAACAAAAATTTAACAAATCAAAAATCCTTTAATACATTATAGAGATGAAAATTAGGTGTTGACTACCTTCATGCAACTTGTTCGAAATGAATTTGAAGAAGGCGAACCAGTGACCTTAAATCAACTTTATGAGATTCTATCAAAGAATCCAGAGGTCAAAATTAGACCAGATGTTTTAGGCCATAGGATCAGAAGTGCAATTTATGCATTACACAAGAGTAACAAGATCATGCGTGTTAGTGATTCTACATACAAAAAGGTCAATAATAAATAAATGCAAAAATATCTGAGATAGCATGGCCGTACAACTTCAACTGAAGGAGAACACGGCAAAATCGATCTTACGTTATCCTGGTGGAAAATTTAGAGCAGTGGACATCATTTTTAGTTTAATTCCAGAGACTACAACTAGAATGTGTTCTCCCTTTCTTGGTGGTGGTTCTGTAGAAATTACTTGTGCAAGAAATAAGATCAGAGTATACGGATATGATATTTTTACTCCACTGGTAGAATTTTGGCAGTGTGTATTATCAGACCCAATTAGATTAGCCAATACTGTAGAAGAGTATTATCCACTTTCAAGAGAGAGGTTTTATGATCTACAAAAGACCCAGCGTAACCACAAATCCAAGTATGTAAGGGCTGCAATTTTCTACGTTCTAAACAGATCATCATTCTCAGGAAGTACCTTATCTGGCGGGATGTCTCCTGGGCACCATAGGTTTAACAAGCCTGCGATTCAGAGGCTTAGAGAGTTTAAAGTTGAAAATCTTAGTGTAAAGAGATTAGATTTTACCAAATCAATATCAAAGCACAGAAACGATTTGCTCTATCTTGATCCTCCCTATATGATTGATCAGACATTATATGGTGTGAAAGGAGACGCACACCGACATTTTGATCATGAGAGATTAGCAAAAATTCTCAGAACCCGGGAAAAATGGATATTGTCATACAATGACTCACCAGAGATACATGAATTGTACAAAGGTTACGTAATACTATATCCTGATTGGAAGTATGGAATGTCTAACATCAAAAAATCAAGAGAAGTGCTGATTCTAAGTCATGATGTTGCAGAATACAACAAATCACGTGGAAAATTGTAGTTATGCCATCGCAATTAGAGTCTGGCAAAGCGTTCGAGTATGCCCTTGCAAATGCATTATATAATAAAATCAAAGATAGGCAAAAGGCTGAGCTTACAAAAAATGATTCGTATGAAATAGCTAGACGATCTTACAACTCGTTTGACGAAAAAGAAAGAAGTGATTACGACTTGGCTGCTCAAGCAGGTGTTCGCCACATACTAACAATAGAACCACGATTATCAAATCCAGTGTCATCAGATGACAAGATTTCAATCATGATACAATCTGACATGGCTGGCATAGGTGGAGATGTAAGAGACATCATTGTTGTCAGATCTGCTCAAAACTGGGAGATTGGATTTTCAGCCAAGTCAAAACATTTTGCCGTTAAACATTCTAGACTTTCAGATAACATTGATTTTGGAAAATCATGGTTGGACATAAATTGTTCAAGAGAATATTTTTCTGAAGTTACAAAGATCTTTGGTGAGCTCAGATATCTAATGGAACATGCAAGGATGAAAGGTCAAGTCTTGAAATGGAGTACTTTACCACAAAAACATGAGAGATTTTACAAACCAATTCTGGAATCCTTCACTAAAGAATTAAAGAGATTAAATGAAGAAAATTCATCAGTTCCTTCACGACTATTAGACTATTTGATAGGCAGAAATGACTTCTATAAAGTGATTAAAACAGTTGGACATACTACCATACAAGGATTCAATCTTCACGATACTTTGAATCATGATTCTAATAGTCGTAAGGTAGGAGATGTACCCAGACTGAAGCTCCCAACAAGAATCATGGATGTAGAGTCCCAGAGATTGAATAAAGTGATTATAACCTTTGATGGAGGATGGTCCCTCTCGTTTAGGATACATAATGCGAGTACGGCAGTAGAGCCCTCTCTAAAATTTGACATTCAATTGGCTGGAATCCCGCCTAGCCTATATACTCATAGAGAAAAATGGTAGCATGGATAATCCAATGGAATATTTTGTGCCCATGTATTGGTAAACTCGATCATGTTTAAATCATTAAAATCAATTCAAAATTTATGAAATTTAGTACAGTAAGAGCAGAACGACTAAGGTCGTATTTGGTTGAAGAGAATTTAATCAAGACCACAGATGGTCAGAACAAAACATTTCCAATAGTATGGCAGTCGGACCGCTCCAAGGACTTTCCTGTATATCGTGTACCTATTGAGATCTTAAGTTTCAATTTTGATAACGGTAGAACTGCTTCTGAAAAATTCTCTCGCGAAAGAAAAGAAGGTAGAGTATTAGATGAAGATAATCCCAAAGATCAAGACATAGTTGCAGATATTCTACTTCACTCCGTTTGGTTCGATAAAAAAGACACGGAACAACTGATTCGAAGTCTCAAAATAGAACAAAGAGACCCTGCAATTGTCACCTTTGATGGAGTAGTTATTGATGGAAACAGACGCATGGCATGTCTTGTGGAAATTTTCAAACAAACGGGAGATCCTATTTATAAAAAAATTAATGTATGTGTATTACCCAAAGCAGAGAAGAAAGAACTGATTTTCTTTGAGAATCAACTGCAATTGAAAAATGATTACAAGGTTGACTATGGTCCTGTCAATGACCGATTAAGGATACGAACAATGAAAGAAGATCTGGGTTTTACTACACAAGAGATAATTCGTTCGGTAGAAGGAAGATTTGATGAAGCTGACATTGATAGAATGATTGAAGAGATGAAGTTAATAGACGAATATCTTGAATCAATTGGAAGACCAAAAGATTATGCCTCCCTTGGAGATGAATTTAATGGCGTTGAGAGTTTTAAGGGATTGCTGGATTCCCTCAAAGTGCCTACAGGTACAACAAGCAAAGCTCAGGAAAAAGTGGATAAGGAGATTAGAAAACGAATAGGCTTTCAACTTATTCATCACCCCAAAACGACTTATCGAGATTTAAGAAAATTTAGAGATGTATTAAAGAATCCAGCGGCATGTAAGGAATTGATGAAAAACTCACCTACGTATAACAATACTGGAACAGGAAGCATGTTTGAACCTCAAAGAGTCCAACAAGAATTGAACAATCTTGAACTTGCATTTGGCTTTGTAGAAAGTCAAAAATCCGATCCTATTAATTTGCTTCAAATTGCCAAACAAAAACTCGAACTTGTACAAATAGATAGAATTCCAAAGGGAGATTCCATATTTACCAAGCTCGTCTCTGATATAGAAAGTAGACTTTCTGACATCAGGAAAAAGATGTAGATAGTCTTTGTCTAGCATTAGAATAGAAAACAACAAACTCATTTTGCAAGCTGACACAGAAGTATTAAGAACTATAGAAAACAAAAATTTTTTCTGTAATGAACTAGGTGCTACATTTGAAAATAATTCATACCTATTTAATGATACATCAATACAGAATATTGAAGCGATAGAATCATTTTGTAAATATCTCGGCGTTCAAGTAAAACTTGATTCCAAGGCATCACAGATTAAGCAAATAGAAGAAGGGGAACGCCAGAATTTTAAAAATATTATTCTTGAAGCTACAGAGATTAAGAATCAGACACCAGGATCGATCCAAGTTCCTTACATGAACGTAGAAAAACAACTAATGCAATACCAAATCATACCTGTTAAACACGCCTCCAAACTGGGATTTGCTGCTAACTTCTCTGTACCTGGAAGCGGGAAAACTTGGATGGCGTATGCTACGTACTTTATTCAAAAATCAAGGGGAGAAGTCGATAGACTTCTCATTATAGGTCCCAATAGCTCCTTCAAACCATGGGAGACTGAATACTATGAAATGACTGGAAAATATCCTTCTCCAAGTATTAGGATTAGTGGTTCCATCAAGGAACGCAGAACACTTTTCAATTCTTTGGGAGAATGGGAGATTTTCTTGGTTAATTATCACATGGTTTGGAGAGAAGAAGAAGCAATAGCAGAATTATTGCAAAAGCACAAGTTCATGATTGTGGTTGACGAGTCACACCATATCAAAAATCCAAATGGGAGGGCAACCAGAGCAGTTTTGAATTTATCAAGATATGCAAAAAAGAGAATGGTCTTGTCTGGTACTCCAGTACCAAATAATTTTGAAGATATATGGTCACAAATCACTTTTCTCTATCCCAACATGGAAATTTTAGGAACGTATCCCGATTTTCAATACAATTTACAGAGACACAATCCACATGAATATGTTAGAGAATCCATCTCTCCACTATACACTCGCATATCAAAAAGCATGCTAGATCTTCCAGAGCCAGAGGTGTTCAGAATGGATGTGCCAATGAGCGATATACAGAAAAGAATTTACGATGCAATTAGAGGTCATATCCGAGAAAGTGACAAGATCCAGAGAGAGGATGAGTTAGCAGTACTCGAATGGAGAAAGTTTGCAATGATATATTTGCTAGAATCATCCACGGATCCTTCTCTTCTTACTAAGAGTAGCCAGTATCGTGAGAAGACAATAATGCACGAGGGACTTCCTATCCAGAATCTAATAGATGAATATAGTAAATATGAAATCCCAAACAAGCTAAAGGCAGTACAAAAACTTGCAGAATCAATCATGGCAAAAGAAGATCCCGTTACTAGAAATCCATCCAAGGTGATCATCTGGTGTAGCTTTGTGGCATCGATTGATAAAGTTGCAAATATGTTAGAAAAGTACAATCCAATTTGCATACATGGAGCAATACCAAAAGACGAGGAAGAAGATCCTGAAGATAATCGAGAAGATAGAATAGAGACTTTCAAAAATGATCCTCAGTGTAATGTGCTGATAGCAAACCCTGCCTCCTTGGCAGAATCTGTCTCATTGCACAAGTGGTGTCATGATGCAATATATCTAGACCGCACATTCAACGGTGGTCACTATATGCAAAGTTTAGAACGAATTCATAGGATAGGAATGGACCCACATGTTACAACAAGATACCACATATTGTTATCCGGAGACTCGATTGATCAGCGTATCAATGACAGACTTGAGATAAAAAAACAGAGAATGTTGGATATTCTCAATGAATCTGATATTGATGAGATAAACTATGATCTAGACTTTAATGAATTTAACAGAGAAAATGAGATTAATGATGACTTTGCAAGCATTCAGGACCATCTGAATAAACCCTAACTATGGCAAATAGGTTATACGAATTTAATCGAGTTGTAGTAGCTATAGATGACTTGTCACAAGGTGATGAAAATGGCATTAGTCAAGCAACGATATTAGATTCTCTCAACAAGATTTCATTACGAGCAAGATCTACGAATGCATTGAATCTCATAGAGGACTCGATAAAATTAGGATTGATAAAAAGAGAAGGCAATAGGATTTATCTAACTAATAACGGAAGGAGGCTTTACAGTCTTCAGCACATTCAAGATGGGACTATAATTATCGACGTAACCTATGAACAAAAGGAATTTCTATTTGGATTGATTCTCAACTCGGTACAATTTGAAAAGGATTTACACCAAATATTTTCCGACTTTAGACCGCATTACGTAAAGAAGGTTTGGTTTTATGATTCAAAAGCAATAAACAGCAACTGGAATCAAGATCTTGCAAATTATCTCTTTGAGATTGGAGTCTTTCACATAACTGACGATGGAATTGAGGTAACAAAAAATCACAGGATCCTTGCTTCACGAATACGAAATGACATATCAAAGACAGAAGAAGATTTGTATAAACTCCTTGAAATGCAGAGGGAAGTGGGAGCAACTGCAGAAGAGTTGACCCTATCTTATGAAAGAACAAGACTGGAAAAACTTGGAAGAGTAGATCTTGCACTTTCAGTGCAACAGATTAGTAAAATTGATGTGTTTGCAGGTTACGATGTCGAGTCATTTGATGGAACAGAATCAGGGCTTGTTCCAGATAGAATGATAGAGGTGAAAGGCACCAGTACAGAAAAGCCTACCTTCTATTGGACTGAAAATGAGAAAAATGTCGCAAAGAGATTAGGTTCAAGGTATTGGCTATATGTGTGGATAAACGTCTCATCAGAGGGTTCTGGTAAACTCTATAAGATAATTCAAAATCCGTACGAAGAATTCTTTGTAAGAGGCGGTGTAAATCCAGAGCCAGTCCTCTACAAGATTGGTCTTTGAGTTAAGAAAATAAAGGATACCACTTTTATGATATTATTGAGATTCTCAGATTCTACTAGAAGTGCTTTTCAGGGATTCTTTCAAAAATATGTTAATTACAAAAAAACCAGTGTGGTAAATGAATTTAGAGATAATCCTGAGATTGAGGTTGGATCCCATGAAATAGGCAAATTAGAATCAATTGTAAGAGATACGATTAAACAATTCAACATTGACCTTATCGAAAAATTTAGAAAATTTCCACTGGAACTTGATGGTGAAAAATTAGGTGACTTTGAGCCTGATTTTTTTCTGCCAAATCATGTGTACAGGAGAAGAGACAACAGAATAACGATCAAAAAACCTGTTCTAATTGAAGTTCATGAAAGTTTTACAAGCAATGACGTTCGCAAACATGTAGCTTTTATTAGAAAATACGGCGGGCAGTATTATCTAATATTGTTAGCCAAAGAAGAAGATAGAAAGAGATTAGAGGAGTTAAATCAAGCAGATAGAATCTATGACGAGCTTTATCCTATTGAAGATATAGATTATCTAATCGACGAGTTAAGACAATATAAGCTCAGAAATGATAATGGAAGAAACGAGCAAGAAAACGAATCACAGAATATTCTTCCTCCTAGAATAATGCAGTGCACAGGATGTGGGAAGGAATTTTCTTCCGGACAGTATAACAGGATGTATTGTGAAGAATGCATGAAAATATTTGAAAATTAGTTGTCATTAATTTTTCTGTTTAGTTTTGTGTTAAGATATTAAACATCTCAGAATGTCGTATGTTGTCAAATGCATCATCGTGTCGTATTTTAGATTTAGATTCTGGCCAGATTGATGTTACTACAATCAGTGCATGGAGAGCTTCTTCTTCCCTGTTAAGAATTGACAAGATTCTTGCTTTTTGGTACCAAGCATTTTCATCTTTTGGGTTTTTTTCAATTATCTGTTCTTGTCTTGCTAGTTGATCATCATAATCTTCCTGAGCCGATTCTTGTTTTATCGTTTTAAACTCAATTCCCCACTTTGCCTTGAGATTATGCAAGAGCTGGTCAAGTTTTTCTTGATTAGTAATGTGATTGAGTCCCTCTGTAAACGGCAGACCATCTATCCACGGCAATACATCGTCATCATAAGCCACAATTTTGAGAGTCTCAAGATCAAACCTGTATGGATATATTACCTTCCCTTGGTTCACCTCATCAGGCCAGAATTGGTCATACGCTTCATATTTTTTGATGACCCTACCAACGCCAAAAAATCCTCTTTTTGTAAATGGGTTTGGTTCATCCTGAGTTACATAATAAAAAACAATATCTCCTCTCCTTAACGATCGGTATTCATTAATTGCAGGTGAGTTGTAAGCCACCCCCCATCTTATTGGAAGATTATTTATGGTTTGTTTCCAATTTGACCATGGTCCGAGGGCGGTATGGAATTCAGGGCTTTCATTATATGACAGAGTGGTTTTGGTCAAAGAGTCTTCAGATAGTTTATGAGTTTTGTTGTATTCCAACAGCCTTCTTTTCAGAATTTCAAGAATTTCCGTTCTTGCATCGTATGATAATGTAACATTTAGCAGAACATACGTTGAATCATCTAATGCCTCTTTTATGAAACCTCGGTCCTTAAGAACTTGATATACAGGAACATATAGATATTTTTGAATTATCGCTGGATTAGAACTATCTTCATAATTTTGTCTTGCCAACTTTTTTGCAATGTCTCTTTTTGTTCCACTACCATTTTCAACAAGGTATTCTAGTAAAACAAGTTGATAATTTGCTTGCAAAACAATTTCTGATTCTAAGAATCTCTGTAATTCACTAAATGTTTTTTCGCCTTCAGTAAAAAGATTATCGCTAGTAGATCCAGTTCTACAATTTTTACACCATGACTGTAAGCCATATGGATTTGTTGATGATATACGTGCAGTAGTAGTACCAAAAATTTCTTTTGCTTCTGAAAGTCTATATGTTGATTTCTGACATTGTGGGCATTGATGATAGACTACTACATCTTGATTTCTTTCATCATATTCTCTTGTTTGGGTTTCATCTTCATCAGAGATTGGCTCCTCGGTTTCTTTTTCATTTTCTTTCTTTCCAAAATCAAACCATTTTGTTTTTGAAACGACACTCTCTTTGTATTTTTCCTTGTATGCTTTATTTCTTGGAAGGGTTCTTACCCTGTATCCACAGCACTTGCAATATAGTGATTCGCCTGATGGTTCATTTTTTCCGGGACCCAACCCCTCTTCTGTAAGGTAAATCCCGCACACCTGGCATCTTGATTGACCTGACTCATATCTGCCTCCAGAAGCAGGCTTTTGTGCTCTATATTGTACGCAGATCCCTTTGCAGGGACCGGGCTTTTTAGAACCAAACCATTTCATTGATATGAGAACCAGATGAGACAGGAATAAGGATTTCCTATTGATTAGAAAGATTGTAAAATAGACGCTTTGTTTTATAATATGTAATTGAAGAAAAAGATGTGCAAATTACACTTAATTCTGATCAACAAAAGGCAGTAACCCATTCAGGTACTCCTCTGGTAGTAAAAGCAGGCCCTGGCAGTGGTAAGACCTTTGTCATTATTGAAAGAATAAAACACCTTGTGAAAAAAGGTATAAAATCATCAGAGATCCTCTGCCTTACTTTCACCGAAAAAGCCGCCGAGGAAATGAAGCAGAGATTGGAGAAAGAAAAAATAATTGATGTTACAATCTGCACTTTTCACTCCTTTGCTAAAATGGTATTAGAAGAAAATCCACTTGATTCTGGTTTGGGAGCATCAACCGGTGTTCTAAAAAAACCATCTCAACTTGTCTGGGGTTTGAGAAATCTTGACAGCTTTAATTTCCAAAATGTCGAGGTGACAAATAATCAAGTTTCAATAATAGAAGCAATGCTTGAGGCAATAAGTAATTTTAAAGAGGAGATGATAACGCCCCTGCAATTTCAGGAATATATAGACAAAAGACTCCAAGAAGAAATTTCTGAGGAGGAGAGGGATTATCTTCTCAAGCATTTAGATCTGAATAAGGTTTACAAGAAATACGAAGAATATGAAAAGACTAAGGCAGTCATTGATTTTGATGACATGGTTACAAAAACCGTCAAGATGTTTCAAAATAAACCACTTGTATTGACCCAATATCAAAAAATGTATAGGTACATTCTAGTTGACGAGTTCCAAGACAACAACTACGCTCAATTTCAAATCGTAAAAATGCTGACAAAAGATCGAAATGTAACAGTGGTGGGCGATGACAACCAATCCATCTTTAAATTTCAGGGAGCATACTTGGGTATCTTTGACGATTTTAGGAACCATTTTAAGAATGCAACGGAGCTTGAGCTAAACAGAAACTTTCGCAGTACCAAAAACATAGTCAATGTAGCAAGCAAACTCCTCGATGCCATACCTGGTCGTAAAATGAGATCGCTGTTTTCTGAAGAGGAAGATGGCGAGAAAGTAAAGGCAGTAGAATGTGCAGATGAGGTTGCCGAAGTTGAATATATCGTCCAAACAATAAGAGATCTTGTAGGAAAACCTATCATACGCCGAGATGGTCCCCCAAGTCCATTAACATACCGAGATTTTGCCATTCTCTCACGCAGGAAGGTAGAGGGTGAAAAGTTTGCCACAGCCCTGAAATCATATGGAATTCCTACCACTTTCATCGGTGAATCAAACATCTTCTCAGCCGCAATAGTAATGGAGATGTTGGCTTACTTGAAAATCGCAAACTCTCCAACTAGTGCAGGAATTGAGCTCTACCGATTAATGAAAAATCATGGAATCTCTGAACAAAATGTTGCCATAATAAACGAGAATGCACGAAAGATGTCACAGCAGTTTGATGACAGCAATATCGATTTTGTGTTAGAATCGATGAGGTCATGTGATGCACTTCCAGTCACACAAAAAGCTGAGATCAAGGATCTAATTGAACAGATAGACCAAATTGTCAAGCTGGAAAGTACCATGACAGTAAGTGATTTGGTATATCACATCATGATGTCAATTTCTGATCTGTACAAAAAAACCATTCAATCTGAAACTCCACAGAACAAGAGAAATCGAATGTTATTAGAAAAGTTACTTGAAATTTCCAGAGATTATCAAGCCCTTAACCCTGATGGCACATTATCAGATTTTATAGATCATCTTTCTGTGCTTGGAAAGTTTGACATTGAATTGGAAGAAGGATTGGAGTTTGAAGATACTGTACATGTAATGACCATGCACAAGAGCAAGGGCAAAGAGTATCCAGTTGTTTTTGTAACTGATCTTGCAGAAGACAGGTTTCCTTCAAACTATAAAGAAAGAAAATTCCATGTTCCAAAAGATCTACTAAAAGGAATAAAGCGAGAAATGGACGAGAAGAGCCTTCACATTGAGGAAGAAAGAAGGTTATTTTACGTTTCAATGACAAGAGCAAAAAACCTTCTCCATATCACATATGCAAAAAGATACGGACAAATCAAAAATGATAAAAATCCATCCCAATTCCTGCAGGAAATTAATTTTGACAAGAATCCTCTAATTGATTTTTCCAAGTTCAGTGGCTCAGGAAAGATAGATCTACAACCCGAGGAAATGGTCGAGAGGATTAAACAAGAGATACAAGATGAGGCAGTACGTTCTATTAATCAAATGAACCTACAAACTGCAATTTACCGAATAATAGAATTAGCTAGGGTAAAGCACTATCAAAAGTATGGCACCACCAAGGAATTTGATCCAAAAGACGTACTCAAAGTTGATTTTTCTGACATCAGATTAGACATACCTCTTGATCTAGAGGAGAAGCCCTCAATCAAAAAGGAGGATCTCATTTTGTCTCCTACTAGCATAAACACATATGCAGACTGCCCATTAAAGTTCAAGTTTCAAAAGATACTCCGAGTCCCTTCGCCATCCAGCTCAACTCTTGACCTTGGAAGTACCATTCATAAAGTTGTAGAAAAGCTTGCAGAATTAAGAGAAAAGGGGATCAAACCAACAGAAAAGGAAGCAATGAAAGTGCTATCAGAAAGCATGATGTTTAGATCATTTGAAAACAAAACTGAACAAAAAAGATCCTCAGATAGAGCAAAAGAGATGATAAAGACATACCTTGAATGGGAAGCCAAGACACTTAACAAAGTGTTAGCATTAGAACAGGAATTTCAAACAGAAATAGCTGGAATACAATTTACTGGTAGGATAGATAGGGTAGAAGAAAATCCTCAAGGAGAATTAGAAATTATAGATTTCAAATCGGGCAGTGTCAAAAAATCAAAGAATACGATAAAGACAGATCCGCAAATGAACATCTATGCTTTAGGAGTGAAGGAGCTGTACGGCAAACTACCAAAAAGGGCCTCATTATTTTACCTTGAACACAGAACAGTAACCTATGATATCACACAAGACCAGGTGGATGAAGCTCTCAAACCAATAAGAGAAATGCTAAAATCAATTCTAGATGGAAAATTCGATCCTACTCCAAGCTACCAAGCCTGTATGTTTTGTGATTATCAGAGTATATGTGATGCAAAAGTAACTGAGGAATAATCAAAACGTACGCTAGTCTGGTAATACGGGTATCTATCTGCATGTATATCGAATTTGTCCTAATTGTGGTCCTGTTGTATATTTAATTTGTAACTGAAGATTTTGCACTGTCTTTTTAAATAATTAGACAACAAAAAAGTATAAGTTATTCTTTGTTGTTTGTTCCATTAGTAAACCTGTGTAACATTTCCTTCCACAGTTGAGAGGGCTCTGTTTTTGTCTCTAGCCTAAATTTTATCATATTAACCGCAATTTTTGCAGTGTGTTTAATATCCTCCTCTTTATCTTGAATTAATTTTTCTAGCACATCTAATACCTTCGAATCGCCTACATATCCCAATGCTTCAATCGCTTCATGACGAGCTGTAGTACTTTTATCATTAACAGCACATTTTACAAGTGCATTCATTACCAATCTGTCCATATCTGTAAATAAGTGAGGTTTTCTCATTCTAATTTCTACCAATTGTGCTGCAACTTCATGTCTTACAATAGAATTCTCATGATGCTCGAGTAAATCTATTAGGAAGATTAAATCATCTCGAGAATCTGCCAAATCTGCGAATCTCTCAATTAATTCGAATACAATATGATCATCCTTAGATGATTGTATTACGTTACGAATATCATGCTTGATCATTGACAGATCTCCTCTTGAAGAATAATTTCTTCACGATTTTGTGAGTAATATCACCAATATTTATTGAATACCCACAAGAAAATGTACAGGTATTATATTAATGCAAAAACCGTTTGATAATTCTAGAAGGGTATATTATATAAAAAGAATCGAAACATCATTGAAAGTTCCATATGAACATCAAAACATTTGTTGTTAATCTAAAACGAAGAACGGATCGTCGAGAAAGAATACGTGCAATAATTCCGCATATTCTAGATGTGGAATTTACAAGCGACTTGGGCATGGATGTGGATGGAAGGAATCTTTCTAAGGACATACTAAACAATTTTTCGCTTTTTCCATGGCATATAAATTCAGATAATTTTTGGTGGAATAGACCGCTAAAGAAAGGAGAGATTGGATGTTCGTTAACTCATTTGCATTGTTGGAATCATATTGTAAAAACAGATATCGATGTATCATTAATTCTCGAAGATGATGTTATTTTTTCAGAGGGGTTTTGTACCAAACTTGAATTAATTCTAGATAAACTAAAAAATCATTTACCAGAATGGGAACTTCTGTATCTAGGACGAGAACCTCTGCAAAAAGATGAATTGCTATTTGAAGACATTGTAAAACCAGGATATAGTTTTGGTACTTTTGCATACATGATTACATATAATGGTGCCAAGAAGCTACTCGATACTCATTTTGAACGTAGTTTAATTCCTGCTGATGAGTTTCTATCTGCCATGTGTGTCCACCACCCGCGACCAGATGTTAGTAAAAGATTCAAGCCTAATCTTAATGCCTATGCAGTAAAGCCGTCTCTTGTCTCTACACTACAAGGGGCTGAGACAGACAGCGATACCGAAAATAGTGATTTTATTACATAAGTACAGATATGAAATAATTTATTTTTTCTTGACAAGAATTTTATTTTGTGTTATAAGGTAAAAAATCCTTTATCTCAGGGATCTTCACCACTCCATTGAATACATCGGTACGAAACCAACTCTCAAAATATGGATTTAAGCCAATCTCATCCAGAATAGTCTGGACGTTTTTTGTTGCAAGATCATGGTCAGAAAATGCGCGTGCAGAACCTAATACACCATATGTATGAATTCCATGAATTAAGATAACGGTAGAACGCGGATTGAGTGGGTTTTGCATACGTCCAAAATATCCATAGTCAGTTATGATTTCTTGATTCTTGTCATATTCTGAAGAGAATGCTTTTCCATCATTCAAACACATTTTTTCGCCATCATCACTGTAGGATATTCTTGATTTTAGTTTCTCAGTCATCAATTTGCAGATACTATTTGAAACCTCATCAGGAGCACCAGGTCCACCAACTACTACGATATTTTCATCAAGCATAGATGGTTGAAAATCCTTTGCCATGAATTTTCTTATTTTTGCGGATGGGTAAAGTCTAGAAAGTAGAATTAGAATCTCTAACATTGCATCCTTATCTCCGAGACGATCAAGATATACGTAGTTTGGAGATTGCACTTCTGAAAATTTAGTCTTGGTCTCGCTAGGTGGTCCTATCACATTGATTACTGATGCGTCTTCTGCGAACCACAAACGTCTTACATCATCTAAACTTAAATGAGGAACTTCAAGTACTTCTTCGATTCGTTTTTTCAAAGAATCCGCGAGTCTATCCTTAACATCGGTTATCTTATCATATTTCAAATAAAACCTATCAGAAATATCAGATGGTATTTGGTATTGTTCTTCTTCCTTTCTTGATTTTATGATTATTGTTGGCTTTTTTAACGCATCAATATATCCTAGCTCATAGAATACGTTAGGGTTGTTATCTGAGATATCTGCAATGAAAATATCAGCATTAGAAATTTTTGATAATAACTCTGATCGAAGAATTCCTCCGTATTCAGTAAGCTCATAATCTGCTTCTATTCGAAAATTCCTAATTCTTTCACCAAGCTTTTGTTTTACGGAATCTATTCCTTCCTCCAAAACTCTCTGAATTTCATCTTTTGTATAAGCTCCTTGTTTTGGTGTGAAAGCGTATGATAGAAATATTCGAATTACTTTGTTCGTTTTTGTCATTTCTTCGCGTAATTGGGTTGAATCCTTCCATCAAAAAATTTTGTATTAGGCGGCACATTCTGATTTACAATCTCGCCAGCCTCTATCATTGCTCCTTCTCCGATTTCTAAACCCTTCCCACGAACTACTGCATTAGCTCCAATTCTTACCCCTTTACTGATTTTTACCCCACCAATGACTACACCAGGTCCAATTCTTGCTCCTTCTCCGATTTCTAAACCGTTTCCATAAACTACTGCATTAGCTCCAATTCTTACCCTTTTACCAATTTTTATTCCACCAATAACTAATGCATTACCACCTATCAGAACATCATCATCGATCTCTGGAGATGGTTCATCAGTAGTTTCCCAATCACTTTTAGTATCACTCTGCATGTGCATTAGACGTCCAAAATGTCGTACACCATTTCCTATTTTGGTTCTGTCAACACAATTTCCATTAATAATACAATCACGACCTATTGTAACATTGTAATGAACTCTTGCACCGTATAGTAACTTTGTATTTTCTCCTATCGTAGTTTTGCCATCTACTCTGCAATAGTGTTCTAGTTCTACTTTTTTTTCTAAAACAGCACCCATAGAAATAACACAAAAAGCACCAATGTTAACACCATCCAATATTTTACATTCTATTTCTCCTTCTTCGGGATATCCAATACAACTACAATGACCGACTGTAACATTTTCTCCAAAATATACTCTGGAATCAATCCATTGTCCTGTTCCTATCAGATTTGGTTTACTTGACATGGTTAGCTCCAATCCAACTTAGAATTTTGCTGAACACTATGTTTTGGAACCGAATTGTCTCTGGGTGTGTTCCGTTTTCATCGTCAGGATATGTAAAACCATGTTCAGCTCCTTCAATTGCAACAAATTCACAATTTTTATTTGGTAAACCATATCGTCGAGCTATTTCTATTGGAACACTACTGTCCCGATCTCCGTGTATTGTTAATATTGGACATGTTATTCCGGCCATTTTCTCATACGGTCTTATGAATGGCAATTCATCGATCAAAGGGCGACCCATTCTAAATTCTCCATGTGGCAACCATCCCTTCTTAGCAAGTTCTTTTATTCCGTCATCAGTAAGTCTAGTACCATTCCAGAATGGTTTTGAATACAACATACGTAGGCCATAATCAAGTAATGGGTTAAGAAGAATTAATGTAGACACTTCGGAGAGATGTTCTGAGCACCATTGTGCAGACAAGCCTGCACCGAAGCTTGCGGCAATTAGAACAATTCTTTTTTCGTCACTTTTCACAGATCTATGTAATTCGTTAACAGCAGCTCCAATATCATTCATAACTCCACATAATGTCACTTCTTCGTATTTACCACCACTCTTTCCATGACCTCGCAAATCAAACCTCAATGAAGATATTCCTTGTTTGTTAAGCAAATCTGCCAAGTCAGTGTAGAATCCATCTTCATTTCTATCCGTTGTAATACCATGTACTAAGATAGAGAGTCCACGTGTTTTTTCTGCTATTGATAATGTCCCACCTAGGCGTACACCGTCCAGACTTGGAAATTCAATATCAACCGCACTCATTTAGACTCACATGATACAGAAATTGCACTTGTTTAAAGATTATTTTGCATTCAATTTGAATGTTAGATCTTTATTTTCTATACTTTTCTTGCCCAGACTGTATTTGAAATGACATGGTGTGAGTCTGGTAAGATTCGCTACTATCTTGGCGTAGTTTGACCCAATTATGAGTTTGTAGGTTCAGTTCTAACACTATCTTTCAGATTGATGTATAATCATCTACCCAAAAATTCAAGATACATTTTTTTCAAATTTTTCTTGGATTTTGTTTATCAATTTTGTAAAATTGTCGCATGTCTTTGTGACTGCATCTTTGTCTATCTGACCATCATAGGTTTTCATTAAGATTTGGAACATTTGATTTGCTACTAGTGTTTTATTGAAAGCTCCCTTTTTACCTATAGAATCGAACCATTCATTATATTTGGTAATGCATTTCTTACTCTTACCCATTTTTTCTATTTCTGAAAATCTTGGAAGAGATTCTAGAAATTTTTCATAAGCCTTTACAAATGCTTCATGATAAAGTGTTGGTTCTATTAGATCTTCAATATCTGCTTCTTGCTTGTTTACAATATCTTTAATTTCAATAAAAAATTTTTCAAAATCGCCATTTTGCAATTCGTCTTTCATATTCTTAGTAGCACTACCACTGTCTATCACTACAACAAAATCTAATCCCAAGTTTTTATATTGACTGCAAAATTCAGGAGCTTTACTAACACCATTAAAAGCATTAATGGAATACCAGTCCTTATTCAAGAATGGTTTGTCAATTTGTTCCAAGTATTCATTAAATGCAGAGAAAAATAGTATGTCACTTATTCCTTCGAAAGCAATTGTCCTAGGGGCACCAAATAACGAATACTTAGCAGGGGAGCCGATGCTCCTTCTAATCCTGTTAAGAAGATCTCCTTTCGTTTCCGTTCTTACCTTTTCAATTTGTGTTCCTTCTGGTCTTTTTTCTACCAGTCTTATTCGTTCAATTCTCCATGGATCTATGAGTGCGCGCTCATGGGTTGCGTATATAATTTGGAGTTTCCCAGTATTAGCAACTTTTGTTAAAAATTTTTGAACATCACCCTTACCCTCATCATGTAATTCTGTTGCAGGATTATCAAGCAACAGTATGTTGGTTCCTGAACTGCCTAACGCAAGTGAAAGTGATAAATCCAAGAAAAAAGCAGTCCACCATTTAAAGCCCTCACTTCGTTCCAATACAGAGGTTTCCTTACCAGTTGTTTTATCCAAAACTGTAAAAGATAGATCAGTCCCCTTAATCCCTATTTTGAACGTATAATTCTCTTGTGTCCAAAAAGAATTTAATTGATCACTTAGATTTTTTGAAACTACTTCGAAATAGCTGTTTTGAGCCGCCAAGTCTCTTTTTCTTATGTTCTGAACGCCACTTGGGTTAAGCCCACCTATTACGGCAAGACAATGAAAGGTGGTGGATTTGGAAGGATTTGCTATGAATTCATCTACAGAAATTTTATCTTCTAATTTGAATACTTTATCCTTGTAAAGTGGTTTTGGAATTAATTCATATAGTTTATTTTTTGGATCTTCTGCAATTGAATTACCCAAACTTTTACGCGCGTTGTTTAATTCATTTATCTGTAGATTAAAGTCATTTTGAAGTGGTGCATCTTTTGGTATTGTATTAATAACATTATTCAAAGACTGAATCGAAATATCAACTTCTTTTAAGTTTGTAAAAGTTGTTTGTTTTAAATTTTCAATGGCTTTCATAAAGTTTTCACGATGTGGAGTAATTGTAGGTAATCTGCCTTCATTATTTGAAAAAATGTTTGATAAGTTTTGGAGGATTTGGTTTATTGTGTCAATATCTTTTTGCAGACTGAATGAAATCGGTTGATATTCTCCTATAGGCTCTATATCAAAGTGGACGTCAAAATATCGCTTTATTGTAATTCCTGTAATATTCTTGAACTCATTTGGAAGAATATTCTTGTCAGATTCTTCTATCACATAGGTGACAGTTAGTTGTAAGATGTCTTTTGCAGTTATTTCATTATTAGTAAATTTCTGTGATATGTTAGAACCGTTAGGCAATTCATTTTCTTGAAATACAATGTTTTTATCTATACCAGATAACATTCTTAGGAAAGAGCTTTTTCCTGCTTCTGTCATGCCAACTAAAGTAGTGATTTTTGACTCAATCTCAACGGTGCCCGAGTCAATTATTGATTTGTAGCTCTGTACCCTAACCGTTTGTAGCTTCATAAGGCAGATAAATAATTTTAGATATAAAAACAAGATCAATAAATTGACCTAAATCTCTTGAGGGTATGGATTTGTTGAGACCCATTCCCACAATGGCATAATTTTAGGTCCAAACTAACAAAATGGATCATTTCCAAAAAGTTTATCATTTTGAATCACAGATTAGGATTAGAAAGTTGAAAACATCACCCAAAAATCAAATTTTTGAGGCGGACTTGGACCCGTTCGGGGCTGCATACCGGCAACCGCATTGTATGTCGGGTCTAAGATTCACGATGTAAATTTTGTTCATAGTGGACATACAAAACGCTTATCTACTTACCTGGCGCCAGTAATTTCTAAATTGCATGATCTGTATGTATGTGCTATGAATTACATCATGCAATTACGAAATAATTTTTGTCAGAAAAATTTTATGTGTCTACAATTATTTAATTTAAGAATTACTTATCTATCATATGTCAAAATAATACGCATTCTTTAATTATAATTTTCTCATTTGTGAAAGAAATGGCAACCCATGAGATTGAACATCACACATACACACGATCTACAAATGCATTTATGCCAACAAAACTATGCATGATTGAAAAATGTTCAGAATGCAATGATGAAGTGGAACTCATAAGTGGAGCGATCATTTATGGTGATCAATGGTACCATAATTTGTGTTGGAAAATAAGGAGTAAAAGAAATGTCAAATAAAAACAAATCATTTGACAAAAAGATTCTGATAATTGGATTAGGTCAAATAGGGTACAGTAATGCTGAATACATGACATCGCTTGGTCTCAAAGTAGATGGATACGATATATCAGAAAAAGCAGTAAAACAAGCTTTGAAAGATGGTATAATTCAAAACTATTCTGAAAATTTTGAAAACTATGACTATTATATAATATGTATATCTACACATAATCCCGAAAACATGTTTGTTCCATACTTGGATGGAATGTATCAAATAATCCAGAAAATATCTGTAGAAGGCAAAAAAGGTGCATTGGTAGGAATAGACAGTACTATAACTGCAGGCACTTGTGAAAAAATTATTGAAATTCTAAAACATAGATTACATGTAGTACATGTTCCTCATAGGTTCTACATACATGAGAAGAAAGAACATGGCGTGTGTCAAACTAGGGTTCTTGGAGGGTGCGGAACGTGTTGTATTAATGAGGCTATTGGCTTTTACGGTGATAAACTAAACATTCCACTACATATAGTACAATCAGTACGAGTTGCAGAATTAACAAAAACTGTTGAAAACTCGTATAGATTTTTAGAAATAGCCTTTGCTGAGGAATTAAAGATGATTTGTGATTATACTAATGTCGATTTCAAAGAATTAAGAGAGTCCATAAACACAAAATGGAACATCCACATACTTGATGCTAGGGATGGAATTGGCGGACATTGTCTTCCAAAAGACAGTCAAATGTTTCTTGAATTTTCAAATAATGTTGTAGTTACAAGTCTTGTCCGTGCTGCAAAAATGATAGATCAACAATACAGATTCCATTTGATGCAAAAGGCATCGGGTGAATTGCCACTAATCACACACAGGTAATGAAAATTGAGGATCAAATATGCTAGCATCATAGCGACAGCTATAGTTCTTTCTTTTGGAGTCTTGATAATACTTTCACCACTCATTAATGCAACTAAGCAGCAACCTGTACTGTTAAGCTTTGAGATCAACAATGAAAACAATTTGCCACAATGGTGTGACGGGGTTTCGTCTATATTAAAAAAATATGACATTAGTGCAACTATATTTGCTCCAGGAGATATAGCATCAAGTTATCCGGGATGTTTTAAAAATCTACCACATGGAGTAGACATTGGAAGTGAAACATTTCATTATGTCGATCTTACAAACATAACTGATTATGAAGAACAAATTAACGAGGTAGTGTCTGGAAAAAAGTCAATAGATAATGCTGCCGGTGTTAACTCAAAATTATTCAAAGCGCCTTATGGAAAAACGGATCAGAACATTTACTCCCTCTTAACAAAAGCAGGAATACTTGCAGATTTGTCATATGTTGATCATTACAATAAATATTACAATGGGCAATTCATCAAATTTGATCTTGACACATACAATGGATCATCATTGGCGGCTGATCTTCTACACTCATTACATTCTCCAAACCCAATTTTAATTAAATTTGATAGCTCTGATTCTCTTAATTCCATTGACGATGTTATCTCTCATCTAAAGGCACAGCGAGTTCAATTTCTAACTGTTTCAGAGATTACCGGTCTTAACCTGACAGACGGGGGATTGAACTAAATTGACACTAGTACCTCAAAGTGAACTTGAACAAGGAATACAACAAAATTGTTCTAATCAGCAAATAACTGCTGACGGTAAAATTCGGGTAAGTAAAATTGCCATAATGGTAAGAATTGGAATTTTAGTTGGCCTTGCATATGTTATAGTAAATAACATAGAACTTGGATTTGCTTTGGGAGAACCGTTACTTATCTATTCCAACATATTACCATTGTATGGAATGCTATATCTTTTAGTTGGATGGTTTTTTTATAAAAATCCTGCCCGGGGTAAAGTTGGAAATGAGCTTGTAAGCGTAATAATACCTGTGTATAATCAAAAATCAATGATAGAAATTGTCGTTGATGCGGTTTACTCTTCAACCTACAAAAATCTGGAGGTAATAGCGGTAAATGATGGAAGTAATGACGGAACAAAAGAAATACTGGATCGATTGAAAAAGAAATACCCGAAATTAATAGTGGTACATAAAAATAATGAGGGAAAAAGAAAGGCAGTAGCTCTTGCATTTTACAAATCAACAGGAAAATACATTGTATTAGTTGATTCAGACAGCGTAATTGAAAAAAATGCAATCACTGAAATCATGAAGACTTTCAATGCTGATGTAAAGATAGGCGCTATAGTTGGGTATGCCAAGGCATGGAATGCTGGAAAGAACATACTTACAAAATGTCAAGATGTCTGGTATGATTATTCATTTAATATTCGAAAAACCACGGAAAGTGTTTTTGGGTGTGTAATGTGTTGTTCAGGATGTTTGGCAGGATATCGCCGAGAAGCTATTGAAGGATATATTCCATTTTGGGTACGTTCAAAAATTCATGATAGTGAGGACAGAGAACTTACTACATTTGTAGTGTCACCAAAATGGGGAAAACAAGAATTGATAAATAATTATGCTAGTCTTCCTGCCTTTTCTCACAAAGCATTGGAAGCAATGGCTGCATATGATGACGCAGAGGATAGGGGTCTGACAGCACAATCTCTGGTAACATGGAAAGCTGCATACGTTGCAAGTGCTGTAGTCTTTACCGACGTACCTGAAAAACTAAAAGGTTTTCTAAGACAACAACAACGCTGGAAAAAAGGTACTACCAGAGTTAACTTTTTTGTTAGTTCATTTTTTTGGCGAAGAAATCCTATCATGTCTATTATATTTTATATGGATTTTATGATGGCATTTATCACACCATTCATAATTACCACAGTGTTTGTCTATCTGCCAATCATTCATCATAACTGGCAAATACCATTGTTATATCTAACAGGAATGCAGTTGTTATCAATAGGGCATGGTATGGATTACAAGTTCAGAGATAAGAAAACAAAGTATTGGATTTACAAACCTCTAATGAATTTAATTACTGCTTTTGTAACTTCTTGGCTAATCTTTCCTGCACTGTGGAATTATAAAAAGAACCAATGGTTAACAAGATGAAGTACTATTATGCATATCATCTATTGATCTAACATTAATTTTCAATCCTTTTTTACCGCTATTTATACAGTTTCTGACCCGTTTTTTGATGCCAAACAGTAAAACCTTGAGACGATTAGAAATAAGAAAATTAACAAAATAGTTAGAATGAAATTCATGGTGTATTTTGTATGTATGTCAATATGACTACAGGTTCTTTTATAACTGAAATAATATCTGATGTTCATGCAGACAATAAGTCCCATACGTGAGAACACTGAAAAAAGTGCTCAGGTTCTAAAGATGCCAGTTCCAAAATGTGCAAAATGTAATGATAAGGTTGCACTTGTTTCAGGTGTTGTCATATGTGGTGATAAATGGTATCACAGCTCATGCTGGAAACCTAGAAACGAATCAGATTGGTCTGCATAGATTTTTTTACAGATGATTTTTTCTTTATTTTAAATTGCCTTAATTAATTCCTGTAATCCATCCTGCAAATCTATCTTTGGTCTGTACCCAAGTTCTTTTTTAGCAAGTAATATTGTAGGCTGACTTTTTCTAATATCACCCTTTCTAGCTTTTTGGTATTTTATTTGAAGTGGTTTTCTAGAAATTGATATCATCGTATCCGCAAGATCCTTTATCGTTGTGTATTTTCCACTTGCAATGTTGTAACAGTTTCCTTTTTTACCTTTTATTTTTTCTAACGCAAGTTGAATTGCAGATACAGCATCACTTACTGAAACAAAGTCACGCGTGTTGGAACCGTTGCCAAAAATCACAAGCGACTTGTTTTTTTGTATACAATCTACAAATTTTGTAATTACTCCTGCATATGCATCTGACTGACCAGCCCCATAGACATTAAAAAATCGTAGCGAAACGCAATTCAGATCATGGTAACTAGAAAACACTTTCAGATAAAATTCCATGGATAACTTGCTTACACCATAAGGCGAGATTGGATTTACAGGCGAGTTTTCTGAAATGGACTGCTTTGCAGATTCACCGTATACGGCTGCAGTTGATGCTGCAACAATATTTTTTACATTATTTTCTATGCACGCATTGAGTAAGTTTAACGTACCTGTCGTGTTTACATGATGCGTAAACAACGGATCGCGAATAGACTCTTGTACATCTATTTGAGCTGCAAGATGTACTACCGCATCAAAACCAGAAATCGATCTTGAAATTTGTTTGTAGTTAGTAATATCCCCCTTAACAAATTTGGCGCCTTTCTCTATGAGGTACCTTACAGTAGTTTTGGAACTGTTGTATTGATTATCGTAGATGGTTACACTGTTACCTGCTTTTAGTAATGCAACTACCGTATATCTCCCTATAAACCCACTGCCGCCTGTCACAAAGATTTTCATGCTGGTATAATACCTTGTAATCGTAAAAATGTAGTCATGACAGTCTCTTGCGCTTTTCCTCTATTTTTTTTTCAGATTCCAGCCTTTCAAGCTTATACTTTTTCATGTCTACAAATTTGATTATTCTGGAAAGATTTGGGTGCACCTTTTTTATTTTTTGGAACATTTTTTGAGCTACTTTTCTATAATCTGGATGTCCCTGTGGAACTGTTCTTAGTTCAATTAAATGTGTAGCTTCCCTTAAGTTTAGTTTCATAAAATATGGATACTTGTATGCAAAGTTTACTACATACTGGGCCTGTTCTGGGAGATTTTTTTGCAACAAACTAAAAACTTCTTTTGATTTGTACATGCAGTCTTCAAAGTCTTTTTTAATTCCTATATCGATTACTTCTTTTGGAATGGTATATCCGTGATTTGTTGTCAGTAGCTGTCGTTCAAGTGTTAGCAGTCTGTGTCTATGAAGATCGCGGAACATTCCAAAGTTGGTAAGAAAATCAAAAGTGTACTCTGTCATTTCAAATGCACGTGATGGTCTCTGTCTTCTATTTTGGCGTAGCTTGACAAATTTGCCAATAATTTTTTTTCTTGTAACATAATTCATTTTTTTGACGTTTGACAAAATTGATTGATATGATGCTCCTTGTGCCTGTTCGTAAAGAATTGATGCAATAATATATTCCTCAGCTCTTTTTTCATGCTCAAAGCTAATCAATTCCACAAGATCGTTTTGATTGGTATTTTTTTTCACGTATTTTTTGAATAAGTCGTCTGATGCTTTTTTTGTATCAAAAAGATATTTCTGCAAGCTCTTTCCGTGCTTGTCGTCTGCACGCTTGACAAATGATTTTATTGTCTTGTTCAGTTCGTTGTGTGCTTTTCTTGCAATCTCTTTTTCTTCATCTAGGTTTGATGAATATAGTATAGTGAGCAGGTACTCAAATGCACGCCCATTTCCTGTTACCCCCACATTGGTAAGCGTTGAGGCAGGAAGTATGCTTCGTAGAACATCAAGTGCCTTTGCCCTTATTGTGGCATTGTATATTCTTATAGCTGATTTTACGTCCTCCTCATGTACTAGTCTTGTAAAGAGTACTTCGTCTCCCCTAGAGTTTCGAAACCTTTGTTTTTCTATGGGGTCACGTTCCTGTACGTATGTAATCATGGGCTGGATGTTTTTTGTATATGTGTCAAAGTCCAAGTTGCATGCTTCTAGATACTGGTCTGCATACTTTGAATTGTCAATCTTGGGATCTCTGTAAAACTTGTACTGTCCATTGACCTTCTTGTCCCATGCTACGTATCTTGATGATTTTTCAAGATACGATAAACCAATTCTTCGATCTTCAATTTTTTTTACCGCAATATTTGATATTGCTTCGATTGCAATTTGGGCCTCGCCAAGCTCTGCAACGGAATCATCACCATATTCTAGCAAAACCTTGTTGTAAAACTCCTCGCCGCGGTTTTCATTTTGGGAAAATTCATCAAGAAAAACACGGCGCATGCTCTTGTCTGTCCTGCTGTATCTTGACATCAGTGCGCCGCGATCTACCTGTCTTGGAGTAATTATCGCAAATACGTTATCGTCAACATTTGAAAAATGTTTTAAGAGAATCTCTTTTTCAGATTCTGAAAATTCAGACAACATGGTTTGAATGTTGCCCAATTATAAATAATCTACTTTTTTCCTATCTGTATTAGATCCGATGGTTTTTCTAATGTGTTGCGTCTTGCCTGCCATCTTAGCAAAACTTCTTTGAATGACTCTGCTTCTTTTTCATCTTCGGTGTACATTAGTGTAGTAACCCATCTTCCAGTACCGGCAGTTCCTCCAATAGAGTTCATCCAAAAATCTGTTGGCATGTTTGCAAAGGCTCGGTGGTTTACATCGCGGCTCATGTCAATCCATCTTTTTGATACAAAATGCAGGATCTCATCTAGTTCTTCTTTTGTGATCATTATTGGACCAATACAACTTTGGTGATTATAAAATTACTCAAATTTGAAGAAAAATAGCAAAAATGCCAAAAAATTAGCTAAAATGATCTTACAAAAATTTGAAAGCTTGTTAACACTTTGTCGATTATATTGAATTTAAAATCTCTACCTAATGAGCAAGGAAGAGATCGAGTTTATCGGCAAGCAAGTAAAAGACATGTACGGCACTTATGTCGGCAAAGTTGTAGGAACAATAACTGATTTTGACGGAAGTGTACAAACCGTTGGAGTCGATTGCGGTTCTGAAGGACTTAGACAGATACCATTCGAACAACTAGTCGTCCAAGGGCAATTCGTAATCTACATTCCTAGATGGAGATTAGATGCTCAACGATTATTGCGAGAAAAGAGCCTTACACTAAGTCGTATACGTGCATTGATAGACATCGTATCTGAAAACGACGATATGAAAGAGGATGCTGAATTGATTCATGAACGATACAAGATGAAATTGCTCACTCTGGAAGACACAGAACGACAGATAAAAGAAAAGCTAGAAAAAAGAATGGCCGAACTTGAAGGTCAGCTAAAATCAATAAAGATGCTGAGATTTGATGCCAAGTTGCAAAACAAAAGCAACGAAATTTCTGACGCCAAGTACGAGCTAGTCAAAACGCACACTGTCGAAATAATAGAACACATAGAACATGAGAAAGCAGAGATAGCAAACATCCAACGTCGCATCAACGATCTTTCAGTTGAACATTTGGAGCGAAAACAGAGTCCTAAACAGGATGTTCATTCAGCCGCCGTTTCTTACCTTGGAAAAGTAGAATCCTCTCCTTCTCAGCCAACGACTCCAATAACTGCAGGCCAAGGGGTTGCAGATGGTTCTCCAACAGTACCAACACCAAAGCCCGTAGCAATTGGAGCTGATGGTGATGAAGACACAACTCAAGATACAGACTGGCTTAAGAGAATTTCATCTTAATCTGTCTGGTGGGATACAGTCGCTCCCAACCTATTTTTGGGCGAACCTTTTTTTGAGATTAAAAACAAGGCATTTTGTTGGAATCTAGATATGAGATAGGTCTTGGAAATCATGATGACAAGACAAGAAAGCACGCGTTAGATGATCCGATCAAGTTCTGGGAGGAACAAGCAGACAATCTTTTCTGGTTTGAGAAATGGATCTCGGTATTACAATGGGATCCTCCTTTTGCTAAGTGGTTTGTAGGTGGGAAGACGAATGTCTCATACAACGCACTTGATGTAATAGTCAAGAAAACACCTGACAAATTGGCAATAATATGGGAGGGCGAGGATGGTAATACTCGAAATATCACATACAAACAGCTGCTTGAGCAGGTCTGCAGGTTTTCTAATGTACTCAAATCACTAGGAGTAGGAAAAGGAGACAGGATAACAGTATATCTCCCAATGATTCCTGAACTAGTAGTATCACTGCTTGCCTGTTCCAGAATAGGCGCAATTCATACCGTAATATTTTCAGGGTTTAGCTCCCAGTCTATACGTGATAGAGTGGATGATTCAAAATCCAAGATAGTAATTACTGCAGATGGCGGGAGAAGACGCGGTACCATAATCAAACTAAAAGAAACAATTGATGATGCTATTAGAAATTTTGATTTTGTACAAAATGTAATTGTAGTAGAGAATGTAAAAAATATCATAAGCTATACCAAAAAAGATTTGAAATGGGGATCTCTTATGAGCGGATCAGAAATTTACTGCGAGCCAGAAAAACTTGACAGCGCACATCCGCTGTACATTTTGTATACATCAGGAACTACAGGAAAACCAAAGGGAGTGTTGCATGGAACCGGTGGTTATCTTACGCATATTTACAGCACTTTCAAATGGGTTTTTGATATAAAACAAGATGACGTCTATTTTTGTACTGCTGATATTGGATGGGTCACAGGTCATAGCTACATTGCATATGGCCCCTTTCTGCATGGATCTACACAGGTAATGTATGAAGGCGCACTGGACTATCCAACACCTGAAAGAATATGGCAAATTGTATCAAAACACAGGGTGACTATCCTGTATACGACACCTACTGCGCTGCGAATGTTTATGAAATATGGAAATGATCTGCCAAACTCAAATGATCTTTCTAGCTTGCGATTACTTGGAACAGTGGGAGAGCCAATTAATCCAGAAGTATGGAAATGGTATTTTGAAATTATTGGAAAAAGTAAATGCCCAATCATAGATACGTGGTGGCAGACAGAAACAGGTGGTATAATGATATCTCCTGTACCTGGTCTTGAAACCATTCCACTAAAACCAGGCTCCGCAACAAGACCTATTCCAGGAATAAGCATTGATGTAATAGATGAAAACGGAAAGAGAACACGTGATGGTTCCAAGGGGTACCTTGTGGTAACGCAGCCATGGCCAGGAATGCTTCTGACCTTGTGGAATGACGATGAAAAATACAAGTCTGTTTACTGGTCAAAATATCATACGATGTATTATCCTGGAGATTTTGCAATAAGAGATGAAGACGGGTATATCTGGATGCTTGGAAGGGCAGATGATGTACTAAAAATTGCAGGACACAGACTGGGAACAGCAGAATTGGAAAGTGGTTTTGTTTCGCACAAATCAGTTGCCGAAGCCGCAGTTTGTGGAATACCACATCAAATAAAAGGCGAGGTAATTTTGGCGTTTATAGTTTTAAAGGAAGGTGTGGAACCTAGCAGTGAGTTAAAAGAAGAGCTGACAAATCACATACGAAAAACTATAGGCTCTATTGCAACACCTGATCGGATGTACTTTGTTTCTAAATTGCCAAAGACTAGAAGCGGAAAAATAATGAGAAGACTGCTCAAGGCAGTATCTACAAATGAAAAAATTGGTGATGTTAGTACATTGGAGGATGAAGCCACTGTTGATGAGATAAAATTTGCTTTTGCATACATGCAACAATCCATGGAAAATAATACTAGATAGAAATTATCTCAAGCTTGGAATCCTTTGTTATGTGAAATTTATCTGCAAAACCAGCTGTTACTTCTAATACATATTTTGCCTTTTTTCCATCTGCATTTTGTACGGTACATGTAGCCGTTTCTAGTGCTGATTTGCATGGAGGCACATCTTTTTCTATATGTACCAAATTTCCGTTACTGTCAAACCAAATTATGTCTAAAGGAAACTGCATGTTTAGCATCCATATTGGCACTACCTGTTCTTGTGAAAATACAAAAATCATTCCCTGATTGTCTGGTAGTTGGTTTTGAAACATTAATCCTCTTGTTTTTTGCGCGTCAGTTTCTGCAATTTGCACATCCAGCACAACATTGTCTACTTTTATTGTTCCTCGAGGAAACTTAACTTCAGCAAGCTTGGAATCTGCAGGTATTGTAAGAACGCCAACTACGCCAATTATTACAGCCGCTATGGCTATGGGTACTAAAACTTGGGCTCTTGTTGCCACAAAAAATATGGTAAAATATCTAGTTAAAAACTAATGCAACAAATTCACAAGAACTAACGCATTGTGTCTTTGATACTAGTCATGTGACTAGCAAAGTCTTTGGTCTGAGTTCCAATGTCTTTGATTGTCGCACCATTGTACACACGGTCAAGATACTTGCCTGCAATTATCAAGGGCGGGCCGGCAAAGGTGGTAAAAGGGTCTGGCGAAAAGAGAAGGATAAATCCGACTTTTTGAATTTTCTTACCTGGTGCCGGAGCACGCTGAAGGGCTCCTAGTGCTCTTGCAGTGCCTTTATCATCCATGGCGACAAGAGACGAGTACACCTCGGTACGTCTCTTGAGTGAATCGCTTAATCTCTTAATTTTATCAATACCGTTCTTTAGTCCTTCATCCATTTGGTACTGCCTTGTAATATTAATAATTAAGATTCCATGCAAAAGATCAATCACCTCAAGGTAAAGATCTTTTACCAAGGGAACAGATTATATCGTTTTATTGTTCACCTAATTGAGTGAAAGAAAAAAACACTGAAAGGCTTGAGTCAATAAAAGAGGCCCATAAATCGACAAAGGTTGATTTTACAAGAATCGAGGACTATCTTGAAGTCATATCAGAGCTTGTAGAATTGAAAGGATATGCAAATACTATTGAGATATCCAGATACCTAAACGTCAGCGCTCCATCTGTAACCAAAATGCTGCAAAAACTTGACGAAAATGGATATCTAAAATATGAAAAGTATCGTGGAATAAACTTGACACCAAAAGGCAATGCGCTTGCAGAGACGGTAAGACAAAAACATGGGATACTCTTAGAGTTCTTCAAGATACTTGGAATAAATCATGAAATTGCAAATCAAGACGTTGAAGGAATAGAACACCACTTGAATCCACAAACCATAAAGCAATTAAGAAAATTTGTTACTTTTCTAAAATCAAATCCTAGAATTTTGGAAATCTTTGATGGCTAGCGTATTACTAATCTAATATCGCTTTTTGACATTACGGCATTGATTATTCTTTTTCCAGCCGAAGATTTTTTTGAAATTATTATTCTGCCTCTTTTTCCTACACGTGTCGAAGTCAAATGTCTGTCGTTTACATAAATGTCAACATCGGATCCTGTGTTGGATTCATTTGTTTCAAAAATTATGTTGTTTCCAGATTCTGACATGTCAAATTGTGTCCTAGAATAATCATGTGATTCAGATTCTTCTTTTGGTTCTATATCGATGTGAACTCCTAGTATTTTTTCAAGCTCATTTACAGTAGAGCCTCCACGACCTATGATAGACGGAATGGCATCCTTGTCTACTTTGACTTTAATTCTATCATTTGATAATATCTCAATTTCTGCATTAGAGTCAAACCTGCGTATGGTTTCTTTTATTTTTGATTCTGCAAGCTTCTCAATACCGCCACTTTTAGCTTCCTTTGATATTGGTATGACGATATTTTCCTCGCCATAGGTGTAAATCTCGTATTCTAAATTGTGGTCATCAAAGTTTCTTACCTCTATGACCGGTCTTGCAAGATCTTGCTCAGTCATGCCTGTTGGAACCTTCACTTTGAACTCCAATTCGTATACTTTTGCTATGTCTCCAGCTTTGACAAATACTACAGTATCTAAGATGTGCGGAATCATGCCCAGTTCTACTTTTCCAATGAATCTTTGTATTGCATCAAGGGGTGCATTTGCATGAACCACTCCAACCATTCCGACTCCTGCAAGCCTTAAATCTGAAAAAACTCTAAAATCATGAAATCTTCTAACTTCATCATAGATAGTGTAATCCGGTCTGACTAGAAGTAAAATGTCTGCAGCGTTTTCAAAACTGCCATCTAGCTGTGTATATTGTGTTACTTTGTCATTTACCTGAAGGTCTCTTGGTGATTCGAATGTTTTTACTATTTTTCCTTTCTTTGAATAAAAATCAGCAAGGCTTGATGCAAGCGTACTCTTTCCTGAACCAGGAGATCCTGCAATCAATATGCCTTCCGCATGTGAAGAAAAGCGCTGCATAAGTTTTTCAGAAATTTTGTATTCTTCCAATGCCAATTTTATAATCGGGTGAGTTACTGTGATCTCATAATTATCAGAAAATGGTGGGTGGGTGATAACTATTCTAAAATCCTTATACTGAATCACGAGTGCTCCAGATCGAGATATCTCTACAGCTCCTGCTTGTGTTACTCTTGAAGCTTCCAATATCTCCGTTGTTATTCCCTCCAGATATTCTTTAGTGAGCAGGTTTTCGCCAATTTCTATTAATGAAAGCGTGCCAGGCTTTCCTTTTTTTGCCAAAGGCTTGGTTCCTTCTTTGAGGTGTATGCTCATGGTTTCTAAATCAAAAAATTTTTCAAATTCAAGATTTGTAATTTTCACCTCGGGTTTGGAATACTTTGTCTTAACTCCCTCGGCTTGGGCGACCAATGCCTGAACATAGTCTGCCGTGTAGAACGTTGCATCATTTTTTTTGGCAATATCTTTTATTATGGCGTCAATTCTTCCATGTCTTGCAAGCTTGATGTCCTCCATACTTGGACGCACACCTTCAAATCTTAATGTGATGTTATTTTGCCCTGAGAGTTCTCTTATCTTTTTGATTTCTTCAAGACCTACAAAGCCATAGTCCTTGCTTTGAGAAGCTTGTGCTTGTAGCTCATCCAAGACCGCAACAGGTATTATTATTTCACAATCTTTCAAACTACCAGTTTGGATTAACTTTGTTATTTCACCATCTATGATTATGCTTGTATCAACTACTATCTTTTCCAATATTAAATAACCACAAACAGTGGTTTTTAATCATAACTATGTTTTTTCTAAATGGTATTCAATAGCACGGTTGCCAGCACGTAAAAACGAGAATGAATTATCCAGAGTCAAATACATTGGAGATCACGTTTAACACATCTTGAAATTCAAATGGTTTCAAGATGTATGCGCTGGCTCCTGAGTCAAGACATTCCTTCATCGTTTTCTGATTATCGCTTGCAGTAATCATTATGATTTTTGCAGATTGTTCTGAAGATATGATTTCCTTCAAGACTGCTATTCCATCTTTTTTAGGCATGGCTACATCTAATAATAAAATGTCAGGTTTTGACTTTTTGTATTCTTCTATGGCCTCAATTCCGTTTGTTGCTTCCGCAACAAGCTCATGTTGCCCGATTGTTAGTATGTCTTTTAAAACCATTCGTATGGCATCTGAATCATCAGCTACCATAATCCTTGCCATGTTTTCTGATTAGAGTTTTGATATATAAACAAAATTATGATTTTGTTATATCTGCAATTTTTTTCTTAGTCATATTAACAAAATCACTAATGTCAACAGATTTGTCACCCTCATCAAATAGAGTTTTCATTTTTTGAAACGCATCTAATAGTATGGAATAAGATTCAGGAAAAACACCTTTTTTGTTTATGTGTTTTAAAATGAGATCTACTATATTGGCCAAACTTCCCAAGCTATCATAATCCATCATGGGCGCTAGACCCTTTATCTTATGAACATGTGATTCCATGTCCGTGGCATTCTCTTGAATGTGCTTGTCTGAGAAACATTTTGTAAAAATGTTCTCGATTTCTGATAATTCATATCTTATTTCTCTACGTGCTGCCTTTAGAAACTCATCAGACATTTGACAAATTAACAGATAACTTTTATACTAACCTTTTTAGGCATAGGCAGGACCAGTTATTAAAGTGAAAATCGTTCTAAAAACATATCTTATGCTGGCCGTAATAATTGGAGTTTCTGCTGCCAATTTGTATCTTCTTGTATCTACATCAGAAGAAAATCAATCTGTCCTGCATTCTATAAGTGATGCAAATGAGCTAAAAGTTATAACTGAAAGAATAGCTGGAACAGCTAATTCTATTGCAAGTGGAAATGAAAATGATAGGGCTACACTTGCTACCGAGATTTCTGACTTTGAGATAACCTATGCTATTTTGGGAAGTGGAGGAAATCACAACGGCCTGAACATAATGGCAGTCCCAGACCAGTTACGGCCATCTTATGACGATGTCGGAGAAAAATGGAAAACTTACAAAAGTGATGCCGAATTGATAAAACAAGAGACCGTATTCAATCCCCAAGTTAAAGATGCAATAACTTACATTTTGGGTAAAAACGGTGATCTGATTTCACTTTCAAACGGTGTACTCAATGAATTAACTCCTCTTGACAGAAATTACAACAGACATAAAGAGATTGCAACTGAAATGGTTTCTCTAGCAAAAGACATTGGAGAGAAAACCTTGCTATTTTCAATTGGTGAGGGAGGCAACGTAACAGCCTCAATAAAACGTGATAGGGTGATCTTTACTGCTGATCTGCAAAAACTAGAAGGAATTCCATTAACTAACGATGAATTAAATCTATATGGAATCCAACAAGAAACTTTGCAACCAATTCCAAGGGAAAATTCTGATCTACTACGACAGTTAGATCCCTTGTGGGAGGCAGTTGGCTCCAAATTACAATTTATAGAAACAAATACACTATTTTCTAAGGCGTTTGGCACCTCATTGACAAATCTAAATAACCAAAGAGGAATGCTGCTTGATTCTACAACAAACTTTGTTAATCAATGGAACAACGAGGTTGATGCTGTACTACACGATAAAGTTGTTACAATTCAAGTACTAATCATAGTTGATATTGTCATATTTGCAATTGTAATCACCACTATTCGAAAATCACTGGGGCCTCTAGAATTGCTTACAAAAGCAATTTCAAGAATCAAAGAAGGGTTCTATGGTGAAAGAATATCATATTCAGCTAATGATGAAGTTGGAGAACTGGCATCTACAATTAATTCAATGTCTGCAACAATTCAACAAAAAGAAAGCGAGGCAAAAAAAATAGAAGTAGCAAAGGACGAATTTCTTGCCATGGTTACACATGAACTAAAAACGCCATTGGTTCCTATACAGGGATACGCCGATATACTGTTAGGAGAACATATCGGTTCATTAAATAAGAATCAAAAAGAAAGATTAGAAATTATTCGCTCTAGTGCCAAAACATTACTACAATTAATTTCTGATTTGCTTGACGCACAAAAGTTAGAACTAGGACAACTTAAAATTAAAAAATCAAATCAAAATTTGAAACAAACCGTAGAAAAAACCATCCTATCTATGGAACCACAAGCGTTATCTGATAAAATATCTCTAACACACAATATCCAACATGATATCTATGCGTTATATGATGAGGATAGAATTCAACAAGTACTTACAAATCTAATAAAAAACAGCATAAGAGCAGTGTCTCCAAAGACCGGTAAGATCGAAATATCATTAGAAGAAAAACCCGACGAAGTAATAATATCAGTAAAAGATAACGGAAAAGGAGTACCAAAAAATGCGATAAATGACCTGTTCAAAAAATTCTATCAAGTTGACACATCCAGTACAAGGGAAAAAGGCGGAAGCGGTTTAGGTTTATCAATTTGTAAGGGTATTGTCGAAACGCATGGTGGTAAAATCTGGGCTACAAGTGAACCATCAAAAGGATCGATTTTCTCGTTTACCATTCCAAAGAATGAAGTTACAAAGAGTCCAATATAAAACAAAAATGTCTGACTGTAGTTGATGTATTCATGGAAGATTGTGCTGGTAAAGTAATTCAATTTGCACTTGATAATGGTGCACAGTACTGTGATGTAAGAGAGGAATCTGTTTGTAGAAATGGATTTTTAATAGAAAATGGTGAAATACAACATAGCATCTCTGAAAGCGATAAGGGCATTGGAATAAGAATACTTGCAGACGGAGCGTGGGGATTCTGTTCTATGTCTGAACCTATTTCGATAGATGATTTGCGCGCCAAAGTTATTCGGTCTGTAAAGACGGCGCTTTACTTTTCAACTTTTAAAAAACAAAAGGTAAATCTTGCTGAAACTCGTTCTTTCAAAGAAAATGTGATTCTTCCAACTCACAAAGAACCACACATTGATGAAATGATACAATTGGGAATGGAATGTGATAAAATAATTCGAGAGAAAAAAAGAATAAAAAAATCAGCGGTTGCAATTTATCATGATTATCTCATAAAACATTTCACAAATAGTGACGGTTCACAAATATCACAAAGTTTCAATGATGTAATTGCAACAATTTCTGCAACTGCATATGAATCTGGACTTGCAGAATCAGTTAGCACTACTGAGGGAGGTCGAGGTGGTATGGAGATGATTACCGAAAAAAATAATTTGATACATGCATCAAAGAGAATTTCTGAAAAGGCAGATTTGTTACTTGATGCAAAAACTGCAAAGGAAGAAAAAACAAAAATAGTAATGAATCCTGATTTTGTAGCGCTACTAACTCATGAGATACTGGGACATCCATCAGAAGCAGATAGGGTGCTTGGTAAGGAAATGGCATGGGCTGGAGGTGCCTGGTGGGCTGGAAAGTTGGGAACAAAAATAGGTTCTACAGAATTAAATGTAATTGATGATCCAACAATTTCTTCCAGTCTTGGATGGTACAAATATGATGATGAAGGAATCGTATCCAATAAAAAAACACTGATACAAGATGGATTCTTGTCCGCTCATATGCATAGCAGGGAAACAGCTGCACAGTTTACCACCGAACCAAATTCATCTATGCGTGCTACGAACTATTCATTTATGCCATTAATCAGGATGGCCTGTACTTGTATTACATCTGGGGATTGGAATCCAGATGAGATGATTAGGGATGTAAAGGACGGATATCTTATCTGTGACATGAAGGTGCCGTCTATTGATATGATGAGATATAACTGGAATATATCATGTCAGTATGCTTATAAAATAAAAAATGGAGAGACAATGGAATTGCTCCGAGATGTTATTGTAACTGGCGTTTCTCCAGAATTTTTTAATTCAATAGATGCAAGAGGAAATGATTTTACTGTAAGACCAATAACAAATTGTGGAAAAGGTGATCCGATGCAGATTATGAGAATGGGTAATGGTGGCCCACATATGCGCGCTGAAGCCACTGTAAAAAGCGTGAATTTGTGATGAATGACCTTTCAAATCTTAGTTTAGAAGTTACAGCATGCCACAAATGTAATTTGTCATCTACTAGAAAAAAAGCAGTACCTGGCATGGGTCCATTTGACTCTGAAGTGATTTTTGTTGGAGAGGCACCTGGAAGAACTGAGGATGAGGAAGGAAAACCATTTGTGGGAACTGCAGGCAAAATACTCTCAGAAGCACTAGAGTTTGCAGGACTGGATAGATCATCGGTCTATATCACAAATGTAGTAAAATGTAGGCCTCCTAATAACAGACGACCTTCAAAAGAGGAAAAAGAGTCATGCAGTAATTATCTAAAAAAAGAATTTGAGATAATTAAACCTAAGATAATTTGTATTCTGGGCAATACTGCTTATGGATCTCTGCTAGATGGAAATGAAATAACAAAGAATCGCGGTAAAATGATAAAACGTGGAGATCAGTGGTATTTTATAACTATACATCCAGCAGCTGTAATCTACAATCCTGAACTAAAACAAGTTCTAAAAGACGATCTAAAGGTTCTTGCGCAGAAACTAGAATCCAAAATATCATAGATCTGATATGAAAATCATGCCTAGGAGTTTTTACGCGCGAGATACTGTTACGGTTGCAAGAGATCTCCTTGGTAAGATATTGGTACGAGAGATTGATGGCAAAATTGTGTCTGGCATGATTGTTGAAACAGAGGCTTACAAATACAAAGAAGATCCTGCAAGTCATGCGTTTGGGGGGAAGACTGATAGAAACAGGGCAATGTTTGAAAAGGTCGGAAGTGCCTATGTCTATTTTACATATGGCATGCATTATTGTGTAAATGCCGTTGCCAGAGATTTTAGTGCAGAATCTGGGGCTGTACTAATAAGATCACTTGTACCAAATGAAGGGATTGAATTTATGATGAAACAGAGAAAAACAAATCAAATTTCAAATCTGACAAACGGCCCTGCAAAACTTACTCAGGCATTGAAAATAACAAAGGAACAATATGGTACAGATCTGACAAAGAAATCTCAACTATACATTATTGAAACGCAAAAAACAGATGATTTTACTATCGCATCAAGACCTAGAATTGGAATAAAAAAAGCAACAGACAAACTATGGAACTTTAGGATTTTTGTTTCTTGATTTAAGATGATGAACTAGGTCTTGATTCAAGGGTAGTACTAACATCCATGGATTTTCCTAGTCGGCTTATTGTTAGTGTTGTTTTATCCCCAACATTTTTCTGTTCATCTAGATATGCAATGATGTCATAGATTGTCTTTACAGGGTGGCCATCTATTGCAGTTATGATGTCGCCACCATGTGGAATGTTGTTCTGATCAAGTGTAGCGGCAATTATTCCTGCCTTGTCTGCAGGTCCTCCTTTTACAACTTTCTCAATTATGACACCCTTGAAGTTTCTTGGAAGACCATTGGCAAGTGAAATATCTGGGTCCAGACTTCTTCCTGCTATCCCAAGATAAGGATGAGCATAACTTCCGTTCTTAATTAGTATGGGAGCTATCTTTGTTATGGAATTTACTGGTATTGCAAATCCTATTCCAGCAAAATCTCCAGTGTTTGTTGTAATTGCAGTATTCATGCCAATTACTTTTCCATCCATATCAAGGAGAGGCCCACCAGAATTACCTGGATTGATTGCAGCGTCAACTTGAATCACATCTGGTATGGAAAATCCCACGTTTTCATTGGGGAGTAATCTTCCTACCTGACTGATTATTCCACTGGTCATTGTATCGCTCAGACCAAAGGGATTGCCAATGGCAATAACTTGCTGACCCACTTCAAGCCCAGAAGAATTTCCAAATGTTAGAGGGACTAGTTGTTCATCTGAAAAATTATCAATGATTTGAATTACAGCTATATCATTATCTGGATCAGTTCCTACTACTTTGGCTGTGTATGTGTTACCGTCAACAAACGTAACATTGACAGTTTTTGAGCCTTCTACCACATGATTGTTTGTAATTATTCTGCCTTCTTTGTCATATACAAAACCTGACCCCAATCTGGTTGATTGGCTTTCAAGAGGTTGTCCATTGATAATTATTCCATTATCTGTGGTGGATACCTTACTTGTAATCTGTACTACTGAATTTTGAACTCGCTTAAAGATCTGGGTCAATATGATATCTTGGTTCCCTGTTCCTGGCTGACCTGAAATTCCTGGCGGACCTGGAGGTCCTGGCGGACCTGGTGGACCGGGAGGGCCTTGAACAGTCGCTTGTGATATGTCACTTAATACACGCCCATTAGTATATTGAATGATTGTTGTAGCTGACAAAGCTATGATAATGCCAACTAGAACAACTTCGGTCTTCCTCATGAAACACTTGGAATTAGTTCAATTCGAAATAATATTCTTTACTGAGCTTTGTTAATCATTACCTAAATATACACACAAGATACTAGTTTCTCTGTGGTAAAAAAGCAGAAAAATAACACCAAGAGTAAATCTTTTCCAAAAGGCACCATAATTGGAATTGCAATAATTTCTGCAGCCGCGATTGGTGGAGGCGCATATTTGTGGACATCGGCAATACCTGTGAACAGCAACACACCAGTTTTTGCAGCTCCTTCTAATATTTACATTAAAGCTATTCATACTGATCAAGGATACGCATATGATGAACAATCTACAAGAACGGGAAAAAGGGCTCTATCTGGAGAAAATATTGATCCATCTATTCATGTTCCACAAGGAACATTGGTATCGTTACATGTAATAAACGAAGACAAAGATACCGGCTCTGATCAAGATCTAAACATCGATGCATTTAATGTTCATACTAAACACTTGAAGTATTTTGAAGCACAAACAATAAACTTTCTTGCAGATAAGGTGGGCACTTTTCCATACTATTCTACTATTCATCCTGAAATGAAAGGAAGCATAACGGTGGATCCATAAATGAATCATAAGCAGGCAAAAACTTTGTTCTTCTGGATGGAGTGACAATCAAAATGTCAGATGAAAACGAACATCAATTTTCTCGTACTGACCTGCTTGAGATGATGGATAGTTTCATCGAGAAGATTCTGGAAATAAGACGTTTACTTTTAGGTGTATCTGTAACTGGATTAATACTTGCACCTATAGCAGTGGGGCTCTCAATCTTTCTGATTACTCATCCACGTTTCTTCATTGTACTTGAAAGAGAAGATGAGTTTGGTGTAGTTCTCGCTGTATTATTGAGCGTGATTATTTCTGTTTCAGTAGTATGGATGATAACTGGAATAAGGCAGCATCTTGCATTAAAATCTTGGAACAAACAGTACCAAGAATACGTAGCCCAAAAAGACGAAATCAATAAAAAAATTGCTTCAGAATACGGCTTAGAACAGGATTAAGAAGTTACTTCTTTGGAAACGTTCTTTTTTCGTGGAAAGAGTTTTTCGTAAGGTTCTAAAATAGTTCTACAAAATTCCATTCCTTTTGGGGTTGGTTTGTAAATAGTAATAATTCTTTTTCCAAGCGGCTTTTCACCACTTGTGATTAGATTGTTTTTCTCCAGCTCGTCAAGAATTGGTTTATGTTTTTTCAAATTTAGTCCACAAAAGCTAACTAACGCTGTCTGATTCAATTCTCCATATTGAGCCAACATCAATATTATATCCTTTATTATGTAAATTCGATCACGATAGGAACTGGGGCCTAGCATCTATACCTGCTCTGTTGTGATGTCAATATATCCATATGTCTAAATTTATTGGACATGGTGTGTTGATAAGACTAGTATCCCCTTGCAAATATGGCATCTGTTTTACTCAGATTCTTGCAGATAAGACATGGTGCATTTGACCTCTTACCATCAAATGGTATTACTCTGATATCTGCCCCTGTTAATTCCTTTATTTTTTCTTCGCATTTTGTGTCTCCACACCATGGTGAATGCAAGAACCCACCTTTTTCTATCTCAGATTTGAATTTCTCAAAATCTGTTACCTCTATGATTTTTTCAGTTAAAAATTGTTTTGCCCTTTCAAATAATCCCAGTTGTACTTCACCAAGTATGTCTAATATGCCCGTTTCTGTATTCTCAAATGACAAGTCCATTTTTTTCTGGTTATCTCGTCTTACAACAACCATCTTTCCTTTTGCCAAGTCCTTTGGTCCAATCTCAATGCGTACTGGAACTCCTTTCATTTCCCAATTGTTGAATTTGTATCCAGGTGTGAACTCATCTCTTGAGTCAATATGTACTCGGAGATTTTTTTTCTGCAGAATTTCTTTTATTACATTGGATTTTCCTAAGACTGATTCCCTGTCTTGTGGGGAATAGTATATTGGAACTATGACTACTTGTATAGGAGCCACACGTGGAGGTAAAACTAGCCCTTTGTCATCGCCGTGGACCATTATCAATGCGCCTATTAATCTCCATGATACCCCCCATGAAGTTTGCCAGGCAAAAGTTTCTACATTTTGCTTATCAAGAAATTTTACATCAAATGGCTTGGAAAAGTTTTGTCCCAAAAAATGTGAGGTACCCATTTGCAGTGCCTTTCCGTCTGGCATAATGGCTTCTATTGTAGTGGTATATACTGCACCAACAAACTTTTCTTTCTCGCTTTTCTTCCCTTTGATTACAGGTATGGCTAGTTCTTCTTCGACAATCTTTCTGTATGTTTCAAGTATTGTGAACACTTCTTCTTCAGCTTCTTCTTTTGATGAATGAACTGTATGGCCTTCTTGCCAAAGAAATTCTGAGGTTCGTAAAAATGGTTTAGTGGCTTTTATTTCTGCTCTTAAAGCAGTATTCCAAAAATTTATTTTCAATGGAAGGTCCCTCCAGCTTTTTATCCATTTTGAATACATGGAATAGGCAAGTGTTTCAGAGGTTGGCCTAAGTGCTAATCTATCGCCTACCTCCGTATCTCCTGAATGAGTGACCCAAAAAACTTCTGGTGTAAAACCTGCGAAATGATCTGATTCTTTACTAAGTAATGACTGCGGAATAAGTACTGGCAAAAATCCATTCTCATGGCCTAATGATTTTAATTTCTCATCAAGTGAAGATTTTAGAGATTCCCATATTGAATAACCATATGGGCGTAAAACAATTAGTCCTTTGACAGGAGCATAGTCTGCAAGCTGTCCCTTCAATACAACCTGAGTATACCATTCGCTAAAATTCTCATCCTTCTTTACTGTTATTCCTATCTCTTTGCTCATTTTACATTCATTTGATGTTAATGTTAATGAGCGTTCTGGTTTTAGAGAGAATCCCCTTTACAAAGTACTTTGCCAGATATTCTGCTTTGAAAGTTGGGGCACACAAAACATTGTATGAATGGAACTTCCTTTTTTAAAACTGGACAATCTACTGATTCCTCCTTCATTCGCTTGAGCATTTTTGGACTTACACCTTTGAGTTTTAGTTTTCCTTTATCGTCCATCATGCCTGATGCTTTAAGCTCATTTTTTGTTTCATCAGATAACTTTAACGCAGTTGCAACTATCTTTACTGACACTTCATATTTGTGAGGAAGCTCACTCATGTAACTGATCCTAGTAAACTTGAATATATTACTAATGGTTTAATCAAAAATGATCGCTTAAGATTAATATAATCTGATTTAGGTCTGAAAACAGAAACTGATGTTAGCAATTTTTGATGTAGAAGGTGTTTTACTTGATGCTGAATTTCTTCCTATACTTGCAGAAAAAGTTAACAGGCAAGACGAAATCTGGGAAATAACAAGAAAAGGAATAGAGGGGGTAATCAACTGGGAGGATGGACTTAAAAAAAGAATTGATCTTCTCCGGGGAATTGATTTTGATACGTGTAAAGAAGTATCTGATTCATTAAAAATCATGACAGGTGCAAAAGAGGCATGCCACGCGTTAAAATCTGCAGGATGGAAAATAATGGCAGTCTCAGGTGGATTTACAATAATGACTGATAGATTACGAAAAGAACTAGACCTTGATTATGTGTATTCAAACGAGTTAATTTTCAAAAATGGAAAACTTGATGGTGTTAAAATCCATGTTGATTCTGACAAGGCCAAATCAGCCATTATCAAAATTAAAGAATGGAAAGAAGAGAAGAAAAACATTGTAGTAGTTGTGGATGGTGCAAATGATGTTAAATTATTTGACATATGTGGACTTGGCGTGGCATTTAGAGCGCAAGATGTAGTAAAAGATCTGGCTACTGTAACACTAGAGGAAAAAGACCTCTCAAAATTGATTGACATAATTAACAAACATTACGGCTTGCAGATTCAATTACAAACAATTGCATAAAATAGGATATAATCTGGCAACAACATATCTTAATAGTTGAAAATTAGCGTAATTCCAATTTCATTGGATGGGGAAATAAAAAAAGGAGATGATCTGATAAGTAAAATCCTTGATTCAAAGTCATATGCTGGATTATTGGATGGAGATATACTTGTATTCACTCAAAAAATAATATCAAAACAAGAAGGTCAAATAATTAAATTATCAAAAATAAAACCAAGCTTGCTAGCAATAGGAATTGCAAGTGCCTATGCAAAAGATCCACGAATAATTCAGATAATACTTGATGAATCAAAAAGAATAATCCGTATGAAAAATGGTATAATAATATCTGAAACGAGGCTTGGTTTTGTTTGTGCTAATGCTGGTGTAGACGAGAGCAACATAGAAAGTGGATATGCTAGCGTACTTCCAAAAAATCCACAAAGATCTGCAGCCAAATTAAAACGAGAAATAAAAAAGAAAACCGGTAAAGATGTTGCAGTAATAATATCTGATACTTTTGGAAGACCTTTCAGGGAGGGACAAATAGATGTTGCCATTGGGTATTCCGGTATTTTACCTATACTTGATTATGCTGGAACCAGAGATAGTTTTGGGAAAAAACTCCATGTAACTGCAATTGCGATAGTGGATGAAATATGTGCAGCAAGTGAATTAGTTAGAGGTAAATCAGATCAAACACCTATTGCTATAGTTCGAAACTATAAATTCAAAAATAAAGAAAGAAAACTATCTGATCTGTTACGGATAAAAGCAAATGATCTATTTAGATGATTTGTCAATAAAGATTATATTCACAGCTTGGTGAAAACCGATAAAGTTGGAATTTCTTAAAGCAGAGTTGCATTGCCATAACCATTTTTCAAATTTTCAATTAGGCCCAAAAGAGACCCCATATGATTGTGGAGTAACAATAAAAGACCAACTTGAAATGGCATATAAAATTGGCCTGGATTTCTTTTTTATCACTAATCATAACACCTTGAATGGTTATAGATCATTACTGGAATACAAGAAAAACCATGAAAAGTACAAGCACATAGAAATCTATCCTGGAGAGGAGGTAACTACTAACAAGGGAATGCATGTACTGGTATTTGGTCTAAATAAAGAAATCAAACCAGGACAAAGTATAGAAGAAATTCTGGATGTTGTCAAGCAACAGGATGCTGTATCATGCGCTCCTCATCCATTTGCATTAAGTAACGGTTTACGCGAAAAATCTATCCTATGTGATCTTATAGAAGTTTTCAATAGTAATAATGTGGATAGGTATTCAAACATCCGAGCATCCTACTTTTCCAAAGCAAATAACATGATTGAAGTTGCTGGAAGTGACTCTCATGTTGCATCAACCATGGGAAGATGTGTGAATTTGTTAGAGTCTGAGAATAGATTAGATGATATTCTACTATCGCTTAAACACAGGAAGATAATAATTCAAAAAACTGGTTATGTAACAAGAAACGAAATGATGGAACATGCAAAGTACAAGATAGAAAATTCTAAAGATGATATTCTATTATATCTTGAAAAGAATCATCCACATTTAAAACAAGTTTGTTACCTTCTAATGAACGCCTTTGAATCAAATCCAAATAGTATCATATGGACTGCAGCTTATGGAATTGCAATAAGAATAATAACAAAACTTTCAAATAAAATAAATTTCAAGAATCATGATTATAATATATTATATGAACGCAATCTGAAAGCCATCTTGCCAATGCTTTTAAAATAAATATTCATTTTTGCGTACATGAATAGATTTTAATATCTCGTTCAAGGTTTTGTGTTTACAGGCGATTTAAAATTTCAGAATTAACTCCAACTAAGACGATTGACGTGCGAGGCATGTTCTGCCCAGAACCAGTATTTAGAACAAAAATTGAGATGGAAAGAATGGTAGTGGGAAATATTCTGAAAGTAATCGCAGATGATCCTGCATCTGAGGATGATATCTCAAGATGGGTAAATAGAAACGGTCATCAATTACTTGAACTTAAGAAATCTGATAAAGATCTGGAATTTACCATAAAAAAGGTGAAATAAAATGGCAACAAAGGCATTAAGTGCTGCCGAAACTCTTTTGAAAAAAATCGGTAATACACCTCTTGTAAAATTATTATCAATCTCTGATGAAAAAAAAGAATTTTACGCAAAACTAGAATCTCATAATCCATTTGGTTCTGTAAAAGATAGGGCGGCGTATTGGATGGTAAAAACTGCCGAAGAACAAGGTTTGATAAAAAGAGGACACAGTGTAATAATAGAGCCCACATCAGGAAACACAGGTATTGCATTAGCTGGTATTGCCAAATTATTAGGCTACAAAGTTGAGGTAGTCATACCTGAAAAAGCAAGTGATGAAACCAAAAAAATTATTGAATCATTAGGGGCTACTTTATATCAAACAAGTGATGACTTGTGCCCTAAAGTCGGGACTGGAACAGATCAAAGCATAGCTTTGGCAAGATCTATTGCTTCAGCAAGACCTGACAAATATTATTCTCCTAATCAATATGCAAATGAAGCCAACTTTATGGGTCATTACAAAGGAACAGGCCCAGAAATATGGGAACAAACAAGAGGTAAAATCACTCACTTTTTTGCAGGTGTAGGAACAGGAGGAACAATCACAGGAATTGGGGCGTACCTCAAAGAAAAAAACCCTCTAATAAAGATTATCGCAGTACAACCACAACAGAACCACTTGATACAAGGACTACGAAATTTTGAAGAATCGGCAAAACCAGACTTGTTCCTCAAACGTGAGAATGTAATAGATGACTGGATAACAATCAACAATGCTGAAGCATTTGCAGCTGTAAAGGAAATATTTCAAAAAGAGAAAATGCTAGTTAGTCCCTCATCCGCTACTGTTTATGCAGCCATGAAAAAATACTATGTGGATACTGGTCTTGTAGTTGGTATTTTTGCCGATGATGGGCGAAAATTCAAGAGCCTTTATGCCCAACAAGGTATTTTCACACCTGATGAATTCGATAGTACTCTAAAAGAAGCCAAATACCTATCAAATGCAGTTGTTCTCTAAATTAACTAGAGTGTTCAGATAGATATCTATCAACATCTATGGCTGCCATGCAACCAAACGCTGCAGCTGTTATAGCCTGTCTGTACCTGTGATCGTGTACGTCACCTGCTGCAAAAACGCCATCTACACTTGTCCGTGTGTGGTTTTTCAAAACAATGTAACCTACTTCGTCTAATTCAATTTGATCCTTGAATAGCTTCGTGTTGGGTTCGTGACCTATGGCTACAAAAAGACCTCCTACATCCAATGTTTCAGTTTGTCCATTTTTGGTATCTCTTAATGTGATCTGTTTTACTTTTTGTTCTCCCTTTATCTCATCTATTACTCTATTCCAATGGAATTTGATTTTTATATTCTCAAAAGCTCTGTCCTGCATTATTTTGCTTGCAGATAATTTGTCACGTCTGTGTACTACATGGACTTTGTTTGCAAACTTGGTGAGAAATATTGCTTCTTCCATGGCAGAATCTCCCCCTCCTGCAACTATTAGATCTTGATTTTTAAAGAACGGTCCATCACATGTAGCACAATATGAAACTCCACGTGCACTGAACTCTTGTTCGCCTTTGGCACCAATTTTTCTTGGGCTTGCACCGGTGGCAATTATGACTGCATCAGCTTCATATTCTTCAGAATAAGTTAAAATCTTAAACGGTCTGTGTTTGAAATCTACATTAACGACCTCGTCATCAATAATGGTAGTTCCCATCCTTTCGGCTTGCTGTCTCATGGCAGTCATTAAATCTGGCCCCAGTATGCTCTGAGCAAATCCTGGGAAATTTTCAACTTCGGTAGTAAGCATTAACTGGCCCCCTGGCAAGTTGCCAGAAATTATCAATGTGTCTCGTTTGGCTCTTGATGTGTATATTGCTGCAGTGTATCCAGCTGGGCCTGCCCCGATTATTATGACATTGTATTTTCTTTTTGTTTCTGGTTTTTTACTCTCGGCTTTTATTTCTGCTTGCACAGAAAGATTTCACCGACAGTTCATATTTAAATTATGCATACTTTTGGTTTTTGTCAATGATTTTTTGGTGCCTTTCACACAAACTGCCAATTTCTATTTGTGAATGCAAAAGTTCTTCCTGCCAATGCGCATTATACAAAATACAATCAGGATTTTGGCAAAAAGGTTCAGAAGTAAGATAATAAAATATTGTTTGCATTGCATATCCCTGAATAGCTTTTCCAATCTTGACATCATGGTAATCTAAGAACTTTTCACTAAATTGGTTCTTTAGTACTTCTAGGTTAAGACCTTCGTTTATGTATCGATGCAAATTTAGATAAAACTCACGAGGTTTTGCAGGAGCCTCTATCACACCTGTAGTTGAAATGATTGAGGGGTTGGAGCATATCACTGCTCGTCCGTGGTATCTATAATCATCGTAATCATAAGTACAGACAAGTCTTGATGTTAAAGCTAAATGAAATTTGTTCGAGTTTGATTCCTCTTCTGGGATGATGTCTGTTAAAAATTTCTGAAGTTCGAATCCATCATACAATATTATATTATTATGAATAGAACTATCCATAAATGATCTTTCTTCAAAATTTACTTCTTCTAAGGTTGGTGTATGTCTTTCAAATGGTGTGTAGATGTTGAATATTCTAAGTGACGCCAAGTCAAAGGCTTTTTTCCTGTCTAAATTAAAATGATTAAAAATGTTTTTTCTTACTGACACTTTGACGTTAGCTAATTTTTCTATAAATTTAGCTAATTCTTTTATCTTGATTTCAGGAACAGATGGTTCATCGTATAAAAAAATCTCTGATATTCCCAAACAATTATGTGTAGTTTTACTCTTGATTTATCTTCTTAGTTCTTTTATCTTAGAGGCAGTAACCTCTGCAGCCTTCTTACCTGAAAGTAACATTGAACCATAGGTCGGACCCATTCTGGCAATACCATATGTCTCTGTTACTGACATGCCTGCAACTACAAGTCCTGGATATACCTCACCTGTTCTGTATACCACTTTGTTCTCCCCATCATCTACCCACATTGGATCCATTCCTTTCCATTCTATCAATTTTCTATCAACTAATCTCTTTACTGCAACTGAATCGTGTCCTGATGCATCGATTACTATCTTTGATTCTAATGCTACCGGATCCACACATGTTATGTTTCGTGGCAAAGCAGACACTGGCATCCAATTTACTACAACTCCGCTAACTCTGCCTTTCTTCAAAACTAGATCATCAAATTTTGTAAGATTTAGAAATTTCACTCCTGCATCACATGCTGCAGCAATTAGTTTGGATACTGCATGTGGCCCTGGTGTGAGATAAAGTCCTTCCGAAACTTTTTTGTATGGAATCCCCAACTCATCCCAGATTTTTTGTGCAGGTGCTCTTACTGTTACTGGGTTCATCATATAACCACCTAACCAGTAACCACCACCAAGGTAGTTATTTTGTTCAATTACTAGAGTTTTAAATCCCATCAATGCTAATTCTCTGCTGGCAGTTAATCCAGCAGGACCTGCACCTATAATTATTACATCCGACTCTGCTCTGTCTACTAAAACAGAATGAAACTCATCAGCAATTGCTCTTGTAATGTCTACTTCTCTTACATCGGCAAAAATTTTTGGTGCTTCATAGTTTTGTGACATTTTCTGCATGAGACAGTATCCTATTTGAGTAAATTAATAGTTTGCTCACTTCACAAATACTTCTTCAAATGTTTTATTACCTTCTCTAATATGTGATTTTTTTGGAGGATTTTTGAAGGCGTAAGATGAGATTATGTCTGCTTTTGAAAGTTCTTTGTTTGAAATAGATTTGCTAGCCGCTCTTATGCAATCGACTATAACATTGCAACCATTAGTACTATCATTAGTACGAAGTGAAAGATCCATTTCTATAGGTGAATTAAGGAATCCCTTTGCTTCCATCCAGTAATAGCTTACTCTTGAGTCGCCTAATTGCTCAGCATATTCTGTTGTACCTGCAGTTGATCTAAATGGAGTTGGTGATTCTATCGATATTGATTCGGTTTTGATTTGACGTTTTCTTTCTCTTACCTCTTCTGCCATGGTAGTCTTGGTATCGTTGTTTCCTCCTACATCTAGTTGGTATGCTTTTTGTACTCTGATTCCTCGACTTGTCATAAAATCTATCATGCCCCTATGAAACGCGGTACCACCAAATTGGCTCATCAAATCATCTCCTAGGATCATCAATCCATTTGCTTCAAATGTTTTTTTCATATGTTCTGTTGTAGTTTTTGCCGAAGTTGCATTAAAGAAAGAACACCCTGAATCAAGTGCGGCATTTGCGTATTTTTCACTACTTCTTTCCATCCCAGATGAAATTAAATTTATTACAAAATCTGGCTTGCTTTTTTTAAGCGATTCTACAAATGCGGCATAACTCATAGTCTTAGGTTGACCATTTTGTGCTATGTGTTGTGGTATCGTGTCTTCCAAAATTCCCGATTGAATTATTAAATTTCCAAAATCTGTTTTTTGATTTTCTACCATGTCACTAATTTTCTTGCCGACTTTTTGCGCATCAACATCATAAACTGCAGATATTGTAATGTCGTTTAAAGTATAACCAGCAACATTTGGATGCCATAGTCCTTCCGTCGAGGTTTTGTAAAATTCAAGACCCTTGATAAGTGTGGAAGATACATTTCCAAATCCTACAAGAGCAACTTTGATTTTGTCTGACACGAGGATTTTTCTTGGCGGTCATCATTTAACTCTTTTCTGGTTCACTCTACGATCTGACATTCATTTTGCGAATATATGTCCAATGTGCAACTTTTGCCATAAATGTACGAGATTTGGAGAAAATTCCCATATTATAAAATTTATATCCTTTCTGACGGCTAGCTAAATAATTGAGTAATACCAACCTGAGCCAATCAAAGCCAGATAATGCTCCAACACACAAGATCAATTGGGGAAGACTAGAGGAAGCTGAACGATTTGCAGAAATGACCAAGTTGTTCAGACAGGGAAATATTCAACGTGATGATTTTAGAAGATTCCGTTTACAGCACGGCGCCTATGGAAGTAGGATGACTGATGATTATAGCATGATAAGACTAAAGCTACCTGCAGGAGAAGTCTATCCTGAGCAGTTAGAAAAGATTGCAGATTTGAGTGATCAATTTTCTATAGGAAGTGCGCATGTATCCACAAGACAAAACTTCCAGCTTCACTGGGTTGCCTTGGAGGATGTCTCTGAAGTTCTAAGAGGTTTAGCAGAAGTAGGAATTACTACAAGAGAAGCATGTGGAAACTCTGTAAGAAGTATAATGTGCAGTCCACTTGCTGGCGTTTGTCCAGATGAAGTCTTTGATCCTACTCCATATGCAGTAGCTGCAACCAAATTCTTGTTAAGAAATCCAATGAGCCAATCACTTCCAAGAAAATTCAAGATCAATTTCACATGCTGTGAAAAGCATGGCATGGCAAGAATGGTGGACATTGGACTTATTCCACAATTTGCAGAAATTAACGGAAAACAACAACGAGGTTTCAAAGTATTCTTGGGTGGAGGTCTTGGTGCACAATCATATGTAGGACACCAACTTGAAGAGTTTACTCCAGAAGAAGAATTGTTGTATACCATTGTTGCAACAATTAGAATCTTTGACAGACTAGGAAACAGAGAAAACATGGCACGAGCAAGAATGCGTTATCTAGTAAATGAAATGGGATGGGAAAAATTCCAAAACTTGGTTCTAAAAGAGCGTACTATGCTCAAGATGGTTCTTTCATTATTGATAAAACTAGAAGTTGACACTACACCAAACGTTCCAAGAAAGATATCGATCACTTCGGAGATGTCATCTATTCCACAAGGATACTCCAGATGGTTAAAATCCAACACCGTAAAGCAAAAACAAGAAGGATTCAGTTCAGTATTTCTCACACTAGAGGCAGGAGATATAACATCAAATCAACTCAGAGCAATTGCAGAGATGGCTCGTGAATTTGCTGCAGATGGACAGATAAGAAACGGCTTTACTCAGGATATTGTGTTTAGATGGGTAAGAAATGAAGACCTTCCAAGACTGTATGCCAAGCTTTTAGAAGTTGGTCTTGCAAACCCTGGAGCCCTTACCATGGCATCTGTAGTTGGATGCTCTGGAACAACATCATGTAACTTGGCACTTACAAACTCTCACAGACTTGCAAAAGAAGTACAAAGAAAGCTCATTGAATTAAAAATTGACGAAGACGATGACTTGAGAAATTCAACTATCAAGATTAGTGGATGTCCAAACTCTTGTGGTCAACATGAAATTGCAACAATTGGATTCTTTGGAGGAGGAGGAAGAATGGGCAAAGACATGTATCCATTATACACAATGTTACTTGGAGGACGCTCTGATCAAAATACAATGCTTGGTCACACTTGCACCAAGGTTCCTGCAAAAAGAGTAATTCCAACTATACTAAAAATTGTAGAGATATTCAAAGGTGAAAAAAGACCTGGTGAAAAATTAGATCAATGGATAGACCGTATTATTCAAGGAAATGGTGGTCCCAAGGTAAAATCAGTAAATGACATTAAAGACCTGTTACAATCTACAATAGCTCCTCCCCTGAAGGAACAAGATGAAGACTTTTACGCAGATTATGGAAGCGATGGCAGCTATCATACAAAGACAGGAAGGGGAGAATGTGCTGCTTGAGCAAAGAGAAAATAACTATAGATGCAGATAAACTTCGTTCTGAGATACGAGATAAGAGTGTCAGAGTTTTAGATATCAGAAAAGAAGAAGACTACAAACAAGGACACATTCCAGGTGCAATAAATCTCCCGCTTGCAACACTGCTTGCCGATGATAGTCCTGAAAAAGTTCTCCAGTTTGCACAATCATTTGGAATAGGAGATGAGACTCCAGTTGTTGTATATGATGACACATTTGGTGCATTGGCATCTCGTGTTGCATGGACTCTGGAATACATAGGACACAAAGATGTCACACTTTTGGATATTACATATAGTACATGGAAAAAGCTGGGACTGGAATCTGATAAAGAATCTCCATCTGTTGTAAAAAGCAACCATTCACTTAAACTTCAACCGCAAATTCTTGCTACGTCGGATTATCTGCTACCTGCAAAAGAACAGGGTGCTATACTGATTGACAATAGAGAGCGTCTTAATTTCCTTGAACAACACATTCCGGGGGCAATCAACATTCCATACAGAATGCTTTCGTCAGGGCAAAACATCTTGAGACCAAAAGAAGATCTCAAAAGACTAATGGGAAATAGAAACATCAAACCCAATTCTGCGATTATCACCTACTGTGGGAGTGTAGGCACTTTATCTGGACTTGGATATTATGCATTAAAATCAATAGGAATCGAGAATGTAAAACTATACGTTCGTTCATTCAAAGAATGGAAATCGCTTGAAAAACCAATTGAAAAGCAACAGGACGCAAATTATTGGGATTTATCCGCAGAATAATAGCTGTTTTGTGCTGCTGCGCTTCTTAGTCGTTTAGTTACTTCCATTTCAATATGATCTAAAAGTTCAATCATTTTGTTTTTGTTTGCCTGAAGGTAATCTACCCCCTTGTCTACCAATCTTGCTTTATAGAGTCTCATCTCTCTATGTTCTTCGAAGAAATATTCGATCATTTGGCCTCCTCTTTTTGCAGGATCAATGAACACATCAAGACACGCAATTACTTCTTTAACATCATTTTTTTCTATTGCAGTTTTTGTATTCTGTAATGACTCGCTAATCTCTTTTAGATGTTGTATTACGACAGGTTGCGCCTTTCTAGTTACCCCGAAAAGTCCCTTTTTCTCAACTCCTATCTTTTCTGCCAATTCTGGAACAATTTCATATTCTTCTGTTTTTTGTAATCCGAAACTCTTTTCGATTTTTGTAATGAGACCTTTTTCTACTAATTTTCTTGCCGCATCCTCTACTTCATTCTTGCCTAACATTGTAGTCCATACAATTTGTCCAACTTTATGATATCCTTGTCTGATTGATTCAAGAACAACTACTTCTACTACTCTTCTATAACCCTCATCAGCCTTGATATTTTCAAAATCTTTATCTTTTACAGCTCTTTTCGCATTTTTTACATCGATTTCAATTGAACGCTTTAGTGCTTCTATAGATTCTGGTATGTGATTTAAAAGTGAATGATAACATGCTTTGTTATACCAAGACATATTATCTGTAGGATCTGATTCGATTGCTTTTTCAACACATTCTAAAGCTTTTTCATAATTTTTTTGTCTATAGTAAATCAAACCTTTAAGATTCCATGCATCTGCATTTGTAACATCGATTTCATGGACCTTATTGTAAGCATCCATTGCCCCTGCAAGATCACCCATGTGAAAACGAGTGTAGCCTAACTTGAGCATGGAGTCAACATGACCTGGATCTATTCTCAAAGCATCTTCGAATGCACGAACTGCATCTTCCATTTTCTCATCTGCCATAAGAGAAACTCCTTTTTTGTAATACTTGTTTCTAGAATAATTTGGGTCTGCTAATTTTGTGTCTTTGGAAACTTTTACTGACAGCTCTGGATCTGGTGTTTCTGACTTGGTGCTGGATTTGTCTCCAAATATCTTTTTCACAGTAAAATATGGATTTACCGTAGATAAATACTATTACCAACAAATCCATTTCGATATTCCTTTACAGTGTATCTGACTTGCCTATTTTGTGGCAAAATGACAAAAAATCACCCTACTCACCAATTACCCTAACTCTATGCATCACTTAAAAATCAATTTTATTCGCAAAGGACCTTTATAATACATGGAAAATACAAAAATACTTAGGTATCACACGTAGGATATGTCTTCAAAAGATAGAACTATTGAGATTAATGGCGAATCCCCGTTTAAGCTTCAATCTGGGGTCTTTGAGGTACAAATTGCGATTTGTGACTCACCACCAACTATGGAAGAGATAAAAAGAAAGAATTTTGCTTCGTTATGGAAGGATAATTTTCATCTTAGAGTGAAAGACAAAAAATTTACACAACTTGTTGGTTCCGCACGTAATCCTTTACCTGATTCTGTATTTCAAAGAGATACTGCATGGGTTGTGATCATTGATCAATTTTCATCCATTCACAATGTATTCCAAATTTCAATTCCACAATATGAGCAAGAATATGCTGGTACACCTACACAAAGTGAACCAGAAACAAAAGTGCCAAAACCAATTTCAACTGAACGTCATTATCCCAGTGAGCGTGGTACTAGAGGTCCACAAGGTGAAAAAGGTCCAACTGGTCCTATGGGTCCACCTGGTCCTCCAGGTCCACAAGGTGAAAAAGGTCCAACTGGTCCTATGGGTCCACCTGGTGACAAAGGTCCTATGGGTCCTCCGGGAGACAAGGGTGAAAAAGGTCCACCTGGTCCTCAAGGTGACAAGGGTGACAGGGGAGATAAAGGTGACAAGGGTCCTACTGGAGAAAAAGGAATAACCGGTGACAAGGGTCCACAAGGTGACAAAGGTCCTAGAGGTGACAAAGGTCTTCCAGGTGAAAAAGGTGACAAGGGCGATAAAGGCGATAAAGGCGATAAGGGAATAACAGGAGAGATAGGTCCACAAGGTGAAAAAGGTCCAACTGGTCCTCCTGGTCCACAAGGTGACAAGGGAATAATTGGTCCACCTGGTGAACAAGGACCAAAAGGTCCTCCGGGTCCACAAGGTGACAAAGGTCCTATCGGTCCACAAGGTCCTACTGGAGAAAAAGGTCTAACCGGCCCACAAGGTCCACCTGGCGAAAAAGGTCCACAGGGTCCACAAGGTCCAGCAGGTGAAAAAGGTCTTACAGGAATTCCGGGACTGCAAGGTGATAAAGGTCCAAGAGGTTTAGCTGGACCCACTGGTGATCCGGGTCCTAGAGGTCCACCTGGTCAACAAGGTCCTCCAGGTCCACAAGGAGTACAAGGTCCACAAGGTGACAAAGGTCTAACCGGCCCACAAGGTCCACCTGGCGAAAAAGGTCCACAGGGCATACAAGGTCCACAAGGTGACAAAGGTCTAACCGGCCCACAAGGTCCACCTGGCGAAAAAGGTCCACAGGGTCCACAAGGTCCAATAGGTGATCCTGGTCCTCGAGGTCCACCAGGTCCACCTGGCGACAAGGGTCCTACCGGCTTTTCAGAACAGGAGCGAGCATTGATAACTCAATTACTTGAGATATTGGCATCAAAAAATCTAATCACTACAGAACAGCAGATAAAACTGATGAGCTTCCTTTATTGATTTTTTTCTTAAATTTCTTTTTAGACTGATCACAGGAATTTTTGTTTATTCTATTTTCAATTGTATCAGCAATGCCAATGTACATTAAATGTAAAAAAATCTATAGGCATTAGTATGAGAATAATTCAACAACTAAACAGGTCATATGAACATAATTTCATCTGTCAATAAAATTGATATGAAAAACCAGTAATTAAAAATTGAATTATTTTGAATTATGGAAGATCAGTGAAATTGAATTTTTATGTTATTAAGATATTGATTCAAAGTGATCATATTGAAAGAAAGAATTAGTTTGGTTAAATTTGATGTATTTGTAAATTCAATACTTTTTATGATTGGTGGTATCATGACGGTTGTAATAGGAAAAAGATTTTCAGAAATTGACTTACGTTTAGTTGTTGATGAGATTTTGATTATAGGATTTTTTATAAAATACGACCATAAAATTATGGACAAATAAATAGCACTGTCCGATTGTTTTCTTACCTCACAATAAACCATATAAAATACAGTGAGATAGTGCTAATGTGTCTGTAACTGTAATTAACCTTCATATGCTTCTTGTGGAGTTTAACATGTATGAGTATGCCAAAAGACAAAATTGAATTCAAGATGCTAGACCACCAGAGAGTAGGTGATGAACATGTTACTTTCAAATTGGATGATGGAACTATAGTAAAAGTCAAAGTTGATCTTGATAGAGTTGGCGTTGCTACAAACTACAAAAATCCTGATGGTACGCCTCATTATGCAGTTAATGCATCGCTAAAACTATCAATAATACCAAATGAAAGAAAATTTTTCGTAGAACCTGATTCAATTAAAAATAAACAAACTGCGCCTCCAGGCCAAATGTTCAGCTAAAATATTCCAAATTATCGCTTACTAGAAGCGATAACTGGTTGATTTTTTATCTTCTTCTTGAAGTTTTTCTTTTAGCTGATCTTTTAGCTTTCTTTCCAGCCGTTTTTCTTCTAGAAGCTGCTTTTCTTTTTGGAGTTGATCTACGTTTTGGTGCAGATCGCTTTGCAGCTTTCTTTGATCGTTTTTTTGCCATTAACATTTTGTAGAATTACTTGTTTTTCTATCGTGACACTTAATAAAATTACACTAAATGATGATAATGTATAAACAAATTTTTAATCAAAATTAAAAAATTTGATCGCAATTTAGTAAACGGATTCAGCTGAAGGACGTCTGCCTTGCAACCACGAGATCTGACAACCTGCATACATTTGTATTATCTCTGTTGTTTGTATGTTGTAATCTCTGGCATAAAAACAAGAGATTATTTTGTTTTTAAAAGACATTTTTTGCAACAACATACTCTGTTTCATGTTCCATACGAGATCTATTTTTCTTATATTTGAAGCATTTGCTATTTGTTTTTTACAATAGTTAATACATCTTCATCTTGTAATTTGTGATTAATTCCAACTCTCTGACCTCCAAACTTTACACTTTTTCCCCAGACTAACGCAAACCTGAATTCTTTTTTCAAATCTCGATGTAATTTGTTACACACATCCAATATTGTTGAACCATTTCTTACTATGAGAGGTTCCTTGTAATCTGTTTCTCCACCTTTGGGTCTCATGTAAATTCGTATAAAATCAAGTTTTTCATATATTGCATCTTTGAGCGCATTTATGTTGATATCCGAATCTGCTGATATTGGAACCAATTTTGATTTAGCTTTTTCTTGTAACTCATTTAAGAATCCCTGATTTACAAGATCGATTTTGTTCATTATGGTTAAAGATTGAACATAAAATTTGTTACCTGATACAAAATCAATTAATTGTTCCGAATCGATGTCTTCGCGAACCAGGACTCTGCCATTATTTATCCCATAAACCCTGAGAATATCCTTCATTAAACTGATTGACATTTTAGTCAGTGGTACTTGTTGACTGACCGAAATTCCACCATCGCCAGTTTTTTCTATTACTATGTCTGGTGGGTTTTGATCTAATCTTATTCCAATATTTCCAAGCTCAGTTCTGATTACTTCTTCATGATATGGCTGAAACACATCAAGTATAATCAAGACCAAGTCTGCGCTTTTTGCTACAGCTAGTACTCTTTTGCCAAGACCTTTTCCGGTGGACGCACCTTTGATAATTCCTGGTAGGTCCAGTACCTGAATTTTAGCTCCTCTGTATTCCATCATTCCAGGTACTACCGTTGTTGTAGTGAATTGAAATGCACCTACTGTAGATTTTGCTCCCGTTAACCTATTTAGTAATGTCGATTTTCCAACACTTGGCAAACCGATTAAAACTACGGTTGCATCTCCTGTTCTTTTTACGTCAAAACCTACCGAGCTGCCGGACGATTTTGATTTCTGTTCATCTTGTTCTCTTCGAAGTTTAGCAAGCTTGGCTTTTAGCAGACCAACATGATGTTCAGTGGCTTTATTGATCTGTGTCTTGGCCATCTCATCTTTGATTGCTTGAATCTTCTCAGGAATTCCCATGACTTGTCTACCTGTGTTGCCGAATAAAATCTTACCAATTGTCATGAGATGGATTTAGCTAAAATTTGAAATAATTGAAATCTTGTAGGAACATTTTACCAAAATAGACTGCTGCAAAGACAGAGTTTGAAAAAAGGCTAATCCATATTTTACAAAGAATGGATTCTCAAGTATGTTTTAAAAAATCAATTAACGCAAAATATCTGCATTATATCCAATATTAGAATTTAGCTATGAGAAACTAACTGCAGAATCTTCCTCAGCATGAAATTTTGAGTACAAGATTGTGTTTTCTCTTTTTATGTATGATATTCTTGACGCAGGTATGATTTCAAAATTTTCAGATAATTTGAGAAATTCCGTGATTGGGACTTCCTTTATCTTGCCAAAATCTATGTATCCTATTGAATACAATTCTGGGTTGTCGCTATGAATTGCTCTGCTAAATATTTCAGAAATCTTGCCTTTTCTAACCATGCCTCCTTTTTATCTTGAAACTATTTTAGCTAGCAGTTATTATCTCCGTTATTACACGTGATCTAAATGAAACCCAAGATCTTTGCAGTGGATATTGATGGTACTATTACCGATAACAAGGGTGGTAGAGTAGATCTTGACGCACTGGCCGCACTGCGTTATCTGGTTAAACTTGGGCACAAAGTAATTTACGTGACAGGTAGATCGTCTATTGAGGCTTATGTTCTATCTGTATTTGGTGGAACAACAAGAATAGCAGTAGGAGAAAATGGTGGCATAGTAACGTCAGGACCAAATGAACACAATCTAATAGGAAATAAAAGAGAATGTCTCAAAGCCTTTGAATTTCTCAAAACCAAAATCCCAGAAGTTGTAGAAAAACCAGTATTTCCACGTATGACTGAGGTTGTGTTAGAAAGAAACTTTGATCTTAATTTGGGGAAAAAAATCCTCGCTGAAAATAATTTTGATGTACAATTATCAGACAGTCAATATGCCTATCATATTAATTCCAAAGGAGTCAATAAGGCCAATGGATTTCTTGAGGTTATGAAAATGTTTTCAGCTGATAAAGATGATATAATATCTATTGGTGATAGCGAAACTGATGTTCCACTTTTCAAACTATCTGGTACAAGTGTAGCACTAGGAAATGCACCTGATTATGTAAGGGCAGAAGCCACGCTTGCAGTAAAAGGTCATGCAGGTGATGGTGTTATTGAAGCATTAGAATCTATTGAATTAAAATTGTTGGTGTAATATAACAATGACATTAAGATTATTTTTTGATGAAATCAGGTCAAATGTGGCAGAAATCTGCAACAAACTGGGTTATGCACCGACTGATTTTGATATAACCGAGACATCAAGGCCAGAATTTGGTGATGCGAGTTGTAATATTGGTTTTTTGCTTGCAAGATCATTAAAAAAAAGACCATTTGATATTGCAGAAATAATTTCTAGCGAATACAACAAAATTAAAGGAAAATTCGTATTAGGTGTATCTGCTCATGATTCTGGATATCTGAATTTTACTGCAAATTATTCTGCCTTAGCTGGTCACATAATTACAGACTCAATTAATTCTGATTATGGAAAAATTGATCTTGGGAAAAATTCTAAAATTGTAGTAGAACACACCAGTGTAAATCCAAACAAGGCACTTCATGTTGGACATGTACGAAATATCATAATAGGTGATGTGGTATCCAGAATTCTTCAAAAAGCATCCTATGATGTAAGCGTATTAAATTATGTTGATGATTCTGGCCTACAAGTAGCAGACATAATCGTGGGCTTCAAGTATGGTGGATATTCTGATAAACCTCCAGAAGGACAGAAGTTTGATCATTATTGTGGTGATATTGTTTATGTAAATATTACAGAAAGATATGAAAATGACAAATCACTTGCAGAAAAAAGAACGCTTATACTTAAAGAACTAGAGGAAGGAAAATCTGACATTGCAAAGTTTGGTGATGCAATAACTAGACGAGTTCTTGAAGAACAACTAAAAACATGTTGGCGTCTTGGAGCAACATACGATTGTCTTAATTTTGAATCACAGATAATTCAATCTAATCTGTGGAACACTATATTTGAAAAAATGAAATCTATGAACATTATAGAATTGGAAAGAGAAGGAAAAAACGCCGGCTGCTGGATAATAAAAGGCGAATCTGAAGATGACAAAGTATTGGTGAGAAGCAATGGTGTAGCTACTTATATTGCAAAAGATATTCCTTATGCAGCTTGGAAGCTTGGAATATTGGACGATCCATTTTTCTATAAACAATATGCAATTCAAAAAAACAATAGAATTCTATGGGAAACTACTCTTGATAATAAAGACGCAAAGCTAAAGTTTTCAGGAGAGAGAGTAATCACAGTAATTGATTCTAGACAATCACGGTTGCAAAACATAATTAAAAAAATAATGAATGATTTCAAATCAAAAGAAAACTCGTATATTCATCTTGGTTATGAGTCAGTAACACTGAGTGCAGATACTGCAAAGTCACTTAATCTTGATACTGGTGGAAAATCTATTCAAATGTCTGGTCGAAAGGGAATATACGTTAACGCTGACTACGTACTTGATATCTTGAGTGCAAAGACCTATGAGGAAGCAAAGAAACGAAATCCCGATTTGGATGAAATTAGACTATTACAAATATCTGAACAAGTAGCGATTGGCGCATTACGATATGCTATGATAAAACAAGATCTTGATAAATTAATTACTTTTGATATGACGGAATCACTGAGTCTTGAAGGAGATACTGGTCCGTATATACAATATGCATATGCACGAGCAATGAGAATATTGGAAAAAGCTGAGATAATGCCAAAATTCGATGTTGTATTTGATCAATTAACATCACATGAAAAAGAACTAATTAAGACAATTGGTAAATTCGATATGCAAATAGAGGATGCAGCAAAAAATCTTTCACCAAAAACAATCGCAAAATATTGTTATAAAATGGCAGTTTCATTTAATGCATTTTATGAACACGTAAAAGTACTTACCGCAGAATCTGAATCACTAAAAAACACTAGATTGTGTCTTGTTTATTCTTTTAAAGAGACTATTAGTAAAGCATTACACCTACTTGGAATAGAGGCACCTGACAGGATGTAGGAATTGGTTCTATTGACTCCAAAAAAAGCATCAATTATAACCGTGGTTCTTGCTGCCATCGGACTTGTTTTTACAGTTGTAGGAATGTTCACAACATCGCTTGATAAAACAATGATAGGAATTGCTTTCTGGATTGCATCTGTTGTAACTGGTAAACTGATTAAGAAAAAAATCATGCCAAAAAATTAAGGTATTATATCAAATACCTGTACTTTGTTTGGAAATACTATTATCTATAATAGTTAAGGGTCTTTTGTGAAGAAAATAAAACAAAATGATAATGTTCTATTCTTTTATAATGATACCAAAAAATGGTTAATGAAGATAGCAAAAAATCAACAATTCCATACACACGTAGGTGTGATTGATCATAAAAAAGTCATAGGCAAACAATATGGCGCAGCAATCAAAACTAACAAAGGCAAGATAATCTATCTACTTGAACCTACTATTCATGATTATGTGATGAAAAGCCAACGAAGCACGCAAATTGTTTACCCGAAAGATCTTGGATATATTGCTGCCAGGATAGGTTTGCAGAGTGGTCAAAAAATAGTTGAAATTGGAACAGGAAGTGGTTCACTCACAACTTTTCTTGCAAGTATTGTTAAACCAAAGGGACACGTATTCACATATGATGTAGATGAAAATTTTATGCAGATAGCAAGAAAAAACATAGAAAAAGCAGGTGTATCAAAATACGTGACAATGGAAAAATTTGATATCAAAAATTCCAAAAAAATGCCACAAAAAGATGCGGATGTAGTAGTCGTTGATCTAGGTGATCCATGGACAGTTGTACCACAAGCAAGAAAGATGCTAAAGGGAAGTGGCGCATTTGTATCTATATGTCCAACCATGAATCAACTTGAAAAATTAGTTTCGGCGCTGAGACAAAATGACTTTTTTGATATAGAATGTACGGAACAAATAGTTAGAACTATAGAGGCACGGGAAGGAAAAACTAGACATTCGTTTAGAGGTATAGGGCATACCACATATGTTGCATTTGCAAGGAAAGTAACCACGCCATCTAGCATGCGTAGGGATTCAAGAGTTGAACCAACAGATAGCGTGGAAGAAGATAATGAATCAAACGAAGACGAAAGTTTATCCAGAGTTAAAAAATAAGAAAGTTGTTGGCAAAAGTTCTTACGCCTACAATAGTAAAATCATTCATTCCTGCAAGACGTAATCTATCCAGGAAAGGTGAGAACGGTAAGGTCCTAGTTATTGGAGGGAGTTATCTTTATCACGGCGCCCCAATTCTGTCATCTTTGGCTGCACTCAGATCTGGAACTGATCTGGTCTACACATGTGTACCAAAGATCAATGTATCTGCAACTAGAGCATATTCCCCAAATCTTATTGTAGTTCCTTTAGTTGATGTCAAATTAACGAGAGGTTCAGTTCAAAA
>JAJPGX010000045.1 GCA_021325595.1 Nitrososphaerota archaeon
AGTAGGAAAGTGGAAGGTAGAGGTTGTTTCACAAAAGGATCTGGTACCACATGCTGAAGCCGCATCAGATGTGTTCTTGAAAATAAAGTATACCGCAGTTCAAGATCCATTCATGACAGGAAAATAGCTAGATTGCAAACACTAAGGCAGGTGAATTGCTTCTAATATCATCAGAGAAGGTAAAATTGACAGAGAATCGCAGACCGACATCTGTGGCTAATCCATAATTAACAGTACTACATTATCATTATGTGGCCACACTCAAGTCAGTTGCAAAGGCATTTGCTCTTATAATGAGTGGTATTGCTATTGTAGTTGTAGGCGGCTTTATGATGGGGGCAGTTGCCAGGCTATGGTCCCCTGATAACAAAAAACCAAAACCGAAAAACGATTCAGAAGATACGTAATCTCTAAGTATCAGAATCTGGTATCACAAGTCATGTGTGAAATGATGGATGAGATAGAAATTGAATACTTGCGGATGGTGCTGGCAAGGGCAAGAAAAGAACTACAAGAACCAGTAAAAGAAGAACCAATGGTTGCAATAACTCAATAACTAATACTTCCACTCATCAGAGATACCGTTCCACCATGAGCGATATGATCTGGGATCTTTTTGAATTTCTTCTTTTATTCTGTGCTCTATAACAAAATACATGTTTTCCATGGTGTCCACTCCGCCATCAGAAAAAAGTTCATGACCTATTTCCTGCACTCTTTGTTTTTTGCTGTCAATATATGACGATGTAGGGTTTTGCAAGCAGAAAGTTAGAAGATCAATTAATTCTTCTTCAAGATATGCATCCAATGATCATTTCAAAAGACAGATTGTATAAAAATATTCAAAATCGTAGAATTAAAGTATGATTTTGTGAAGAGGCGGTTAATTATAATCATGATGAACAGACGATTACAATATCCGCCAGTCCCTCTTCACAGTATACTGTATTCAAAAAATGCTAATTTAAAATGCGATACGATTCTCACGAAATAAAAATAACACAAAAAAGCGTTTTTCTCACGAGATGAGAATCTGAACAGGAGTTATATCTATTTGTGCAAGATTTGCGTACAATGAAGAAGAAATACAGTATGCTGGCCGTAGCTATCCCAGCAATAGTTGCTGTAATTCTGCTTAGTGCAACCGTACCTCAAAGTCCTGTTGCAACAGAATCAATCAAGTCTACACCAAATCAGCTTAGTACTGATCTGATAAAACAGGTTGATGATGTTGGAGGTTTAGTACCATTATTCTCAGGTGCATTTGCTCAAGTACCACTAGATCAGCTTGACTCTATGAAAGCTCAAGGAAGAAAAATCGTTGAAGTAAACCTTGTGGCACAAGCTGCAGACTTACCAATAATGGGAGGTGGTAAGTACCACGCATTGACCTTCAATGGCCAAGTACCAGGACCTACTATACGAGTTACTCAGGGAGATATAATCAAGGTCACATTGACCGTACCATCGACTGAGGCTACTGCACACAGCGTTGATTTGCATGCTTCACAAATATCAGCCACCAACTTTGGTGCCGTAAAACCCGGCCAAAGTGAAACATTTGCATTCATTGCTGAAACTCCAGGACAATTCAAGTATCATTGTGAAGGTGTTAATGTAGCAAGCATGGATCAACATGTCTTTTCTGGCATGTATGGATTAACAATCGTTGATCCATTAAATGGTTATACGCCATTTGTTACTCAGAAAACTGATACGGTAAATGGTCAAGTCGTAGTTAAACACTTACGATATGAACCAGACGCAAAGGAGTTTGTGTTAGAATTCAACCAACTGTATTTGACTGCAGATGGTAGCTTTGACGAAACTGCAATGTTCTTACACAATACAACACAAACAACCATCAACGGATTTGCATTCGGATATGTACCAAATGCAGACATAAACAAGCTGATCAAAGGTGATCCCAACAAGAACATCTTTGTTGCACAACCATGGAACTCTCCTGACTTGAAACAGTATCAATCACATCCACTGTTTGTTGATACAGGTGTTCACTACAGACTCTTTGTAGAAAATGAGGGCCAGATGCCTGTCTTCTTCCACATAGTTGGTGAACAACTAGATCGTGTGGTACAAGGTAACAGAATACAAGCCCAGGGAACTGAAACTTGGCTAATAGGTGGCTCACAAGGAGCAACCGTAGATGTTGTATTTGACAATCCAGGTGTATATGTTGCAGTAAATCATGACTATGCGGCAATATTTACTGGTGCGGGTGCAGTCTTTGTCGCAGGTGATCCATTTAACTTGGGATACAAACCAGGTGATATGCCAAACCCATCTGATGCAGTACCTCCGTTAGGAAAGAACAGTATTCCACAAAAGGAAGTGCTTCACTGTTTATGTACTGACGAAAGAGCAGCAGAATTAGCTAAAACCATTGGTGCTTAGACACCAAAACCTTTTTCCTTTTTATTAAATTCCTAATTGATTTTTCGATATATTGCAGTGTGTACTATCCAATTTAATAGATTTAGAAAAGACAAATAATTGTGCAGATTTTTTCACCACTAAGAATCAAAGTTGATACAAAAGAAGAGATGATCCTTCAAACGCTTTTAGATAAACATTCAAGAGCAATACTAAACGTGACAAAAGATTGTTCAAAAACTGCAACAGAAATTTGTAAAGAATGTAGTATTCCACTTAGCACAGTATATCGAAGATTGAGTCTGCTCAAACATCTGAAATTTCTCTATGTAACGTGCACAATAAGACCAGACGGCAAAAAATTATCATCATACAAGAACCGAATTGCAGAAATTCATATGTCACTGAACAGTGACAATCTTCAGGTTCATACAATCTATTCCTAATTCTAAGTTTTAGATATTACATAACTTTATAGTTAAGCACTAGAAAGTAAAATCATGTTAAAATTCAAATGCAAAGATGTTGGATTTGATTGTGGCTTTGTAGCAAAAGGAAAGACACAAGACGATATATTTGCACAATGTGCAACCCATGCAACAAAAGATCATGGTATGAAACCAGAAGACATAACCGATGATCTAAAAGGAAAAATTAAAGCAAATACGCACAAATCTTGGTTTTAGACAAGATTATCACTATTGATAATTTTATAATCTAACTAAAAGTAAGACAATCCATAGTTTATCATTACTATGAGCAATTATACTAATTCTGTCAAAACCAGTAAAATGATTATCTTGGGATCTTGGCTTGGCTGGGCGCTTGATGGATATGATCTAGTCTTAATGCTATTTGTAATTTCATCGGTAAGCCAATTATTTTTTCCAACCGAAGATCAAAAACTTAGTCTGCTGGCCATCTTTGCAACTTATGCGATAACCCTTGTAGTAAGACCACTTGGAGGTGCACTCTTTGGAATTTTTGGTGATAAATTTGGAAGAAGAATGGCCATGATAATTACAATAATAGGATTTTCTATTGCTACATTTGTAACAGGCCTACTTCCCACATGGCAGGCAGTCGGAATCTTGGCTCCCATGTTTTTGATCACTTTGAGAATTTCACAAGGACTTTTTGCAGGTGGTGAGTGGGGCAGTGGTGCAGTAATATCTATGGAATCTGTTCCAAAACCATCACGAGGAATTACATCGGGTTTTATCCAGAGTGGATTCCCATTTGGATTTTTACTCGCATCATTAACTTACTGGCTTGTATCTTCTGTCTATCATGATGTGGGGTTTATTCAAACGGGATGGCGAATAATGTTTTTCACAGGCATAATACCAAGCTTGTTAGCACTATTGTTGCGTCTTAAGATGAGCGAGTCTGCGATATGGACTGAAAAACTAAAACAAAAATCTATAGAAAAAACACCACTGAAAAAAGTTATTTCTGGAAAACACAGAAAACCATTCTTACTTGCTTTGATTATTACAACTGGACTGATGTATGCATATTACGCATCAATTGGATTTATGCCAACACTTCTATCCGAATATGTGCATCTTAATCAATATGAAATCGCAACAATGATGACTGCTGTTACCTTTTCTTCTATCATTGGGTATATTTTTTCTGGATGGATTAGCCAAAAAATTGGGAGAATACGAACAATTGGGATCTTTTCAGCCTCCACATTAATTCTCGCAATTCCATTGATGATTGGTTTATTTCATACATCTAATTCTATTGAAAGAATATTTTATGGTGCGGTTCTTGTGATGATTGCAACTAGTGGATTTGGAACAATGCCTGCCTTTTTATCAGAAAGATTTCCAACTCAAATACGCAATACTTCAGCTGGTTTTGTTTTCAACTCTGGATTAATTATTGGTGCTTGGGCACCTTTGATGGCAATAGAGATTTCTTCAAGAATATCCTGGTCACAACCTATCCTAATTGGATTAAATCTAATGATTGGCTGCATTATGGTGCTTGCTGGTCTAAAATTTAATCCAGAAACCAAGGATTTAGATTTGAGAGAGATAAATTGATCTTCATCTAGCCAATTTGGAATTGATTTGGAATAATCTAATTATGCAAAGTAAATAATATTATGAACAAAGATATACAATTAGGAAGGAGAATTCGAAAATGACAGAAAAAATCTCAAAAAGTGAAGAGGAATGGAAACAACAGCTTACCCCTGAGCAGTATAGAGTTACAAGAAAAAAAGACACAGAGTTACCTTTTACGGGAGAGTATGTGGACTGTAAAGATGATGGAACATACAAGTGTATTTGCTGTGGGAATATCCTTTTCAAATCTGACGACAAGTTTGATTCTGGTACTGGGTGGCCAAGTTTTACAAAACCTGCCGTAGATTCTCATGTGACAGAGCATGAGGACAATAGCCACTTTATGCATAGAACGGAGGTAACATGTAACAAATGTGGCGCACATCTTGGACATGTATTTGACGATGGTCCGGGACCTAAAGGAACACGATATTGCATAAACTCATGTGCCCTAAAGCTAGATAAAGAATAACTCGCATTTTTTGAAATGTGAAGTTTTATAAAATTGTCATGTGGGACCTAATACGTGCTATTTGGAGTATTTGCAATACATGCACCAGAATCTTGCCCACTAAACAATAGAAACAGCAAAAAGATCTTTTTAGACATACAAAAGAAGCTCAAAGAAAACACAAAAAAATTCCATGTGAACAAAATCATTGGATTTTACATGTCAGTGCTTGAACATGAATGGATAATCATAATTGATGCAAAAAGCGCACATGATATAGAGAATCTGTGTATTGCAGTTGGCATATCAGCCATTAGTACAATAAAGATAGTTCCAATAAATGATTTTAACATAGTGTCAAAAAGATTGTCCAAATAGATCTTGTAACTATCGTATTCCTATCTTGTCTATTCTTAAAAATAGCGGTTCAAGGTATTTGCTGGATGCAATTACCATTGCCGCTACACCTGCCCCAAGAAATATTCCACCAAGCACATCAAGTGGGTAATGATTTCCAACATACATTCTAGAATACATTACAAGAATTGCCTCTGCTGCCAAGACAAGTGAGAAGATTATCTGCTTTCCTCGATTAAATCTAGTAAGCAGAACAAACGCGCCTGCAGAAACTATGGTGGCATGTCCGGATGGGAATGAAGGGTCATTCTCACCTTTTATCAAGAGTTTCTCATCAGGGGTTGAGGGCCTATGACGGTTTATCTCATCTTTTAGTATTGTTCCAGATGGTATCAGTATAAGAAATGTTATGGTAAGTAATACTGCAGTTCTTCTTGCATCTTTTTTCCCTAATATGAAAAGTAAAGCCATAACTCCAATCCATACAAACTCTCTTCCATATTTTGTAAGCGCGACCATGATTTTGTCAAGAATATTTCCTTGTGGATTGTTTATCTTTTCAAACAATTTTAGATCCCATGAATCAAGTCCAGAATTTGTTATTACAAGAAACGCAAGAGCTGCCAAGGATGCAAGTAATGTGAGTCCTGTTACGGTATATTTCATTTAATTACACTTCAAACTAGTTCTATAAAATGTACATAGTTATGATGGATCATGAAAAATTGGAAATTTTATAATTTTCCAAGACAATGCTAAGGTATTAATCATAAAAGATGCAATAAATAATGTGAAGTTTATTCAGGAAAAAGAACCTGATCTCCAAAAACCTCTGATGATTGCAGCAATGCAAGACATGGGAGATGTAGGGAGCATCGTGATTGATTTTATCAATACTCATCACAACACATCTGTCTTTCGTGAAGTGTTTCCATCATATCCTGCATACGTAATTGATAATGGTGGTTACATAGACATCCCAGAGGAAAAGTGGGAATATCGATATGCAAAAGATATGATGATCTTTGGAGGTGGACTAGGTCAACCATCATCTACTGAAGAGCTTAACGTACTGTGTCAAGATGTGATAAATGTGGCAAAAAAATATTCTACTAGATTCATCTATACGCTTGGAGGTTTTCACACCCAAAGACCAGTTGAGAAAAACCCTAGAACCTTTGTTACTACCACATCAGCTGAGTTAGCAGAACAAGTTAGAAAACTTGGAATTGAGATGACACCACAGGCGTCTATCATTACTGGGTTTAATGGACTAATACTTGGATTTGCAAAAATGAATGGCATACAAGGGATTGGGCTGTACGCTGAGCTAAATGACCCAAAAATTCCACAATATCGTTCTGCAAAAAGCATTATCAAGACCCTTGAAAAGCTGACCTACCAAAAATTTGGAGATACGTCGGAGCTTGACATTATGGCAGAACAAGTAGAATCAAAATCCTAAAAATACATCTAGATTGAATCTGGAATCTTCTTTATGTATGATGATATGATAAATCATAAAATGATCAAAACTTTACTTGCACTTGCACTTGTTTTTTCTATTATCTTTATTCCACCTATGGCAATAGGACAATCTTATGCGCCTGGATATGGTTATCTGAAAATGCCAATCAGAGTTCATCACTCCCCGACAATATGTGCAATAGAGCCACAGCAGGATTCTAAATTTCCAAAGGTAGGGCAACAACTATTGGAGGAGACTGAATATGCAGTACTGGACTGGAACCAGAAACTAAACCAGGGTCTTGGTAAACATCCTGTATGGAACATTAATTTGATCAAAGTGTACCTTGGACAGCAAAAAGGATTTGATTATAACAAATGCGATATCACAATTCATTATCTGCCAAAGCCTGAAAACAAAGACACTGAATTTGTTGCTGCAGGAGTAACAATCCCAAACTTTGAGACAAACAAGACCAACATTGAGATCTATTATTATGATATCCAACCAAATTGGCAAAAAATAGAATGGACAGAAAACAATCAAGATTACTATAGCTATGTCAATAAACCCAAGTATACCGGCTTTGTAGCAACAAGCACCCAACTTGATTCAACAATAAGGCATGAAATAGGCCACTCACTAGGCCTTGGTCATTTTATTGTTCCATATCAAGAATTGCAGCTAATCATCAAGGGTATTGAAGACATGCCATCAATCATGATTGATACTGTTACCGTCTTGGGAGTCACACACTATGATATTACACCCTTGGATGTTTGGGAGATGAAATCAATTTACGGTGATAGTGGATTTGATCATCCAGTGACAGAAAAGACTGGTTACCAACGTATACACATACTGGATACTGACAAGCAAAACTACCAACCATCTGATAGGGTCAAATTGTTAATTGACACTAACAACTTTGGCAACCAAACAGTTGGGGCAGTTATTGTAATTGATTCTGAAAATCATCTAATGGACTACTTTAGTGTTTCAAAGTTAAATTCAACACTGTATCTTAATGATAGGTATCAAAATGATGGCAAGTATTGGGCTGAATTCATACATCCGTCTGGATATTTTGATTATGCAAGTTTCACTATCGGCAATCAAATTTTACAATCATCGGTTATAATGCAAAATTCAACCCAGCAAGTGCCACCCGAAATTCCATCATGGATTAAAAATAATGCCAGATGGTGGTCAGAAGGTTCCTTGAGTGATTATGATTTTGTCAAGGGAATCCAGTACATGATACAAAATGGAATAATGAAAATTCCGCAGACCCAGAATGGTTCTGGTTTAGCACAGCAAATCCCGTCTTGGGTAAAACATAACGCTGAATGGTGGGCATCAGGGCAGGTATCCGACGATGAATTTGTAAAAGCGATTCAGTGGCTTGTCTCAAACAATATAATCAAAACGTGAATTGGTGTTATTACTCAGTAATTGTATGATTGCAGCAAAAGCAAGTATACTTTGTAACAGACTCTTTTACAGTCTTGTCCATTGGTGAGCCACATTTGGGGCATTCCATGTTTTAAAATCTTGGAATTGTTCTAAACCTTGTTGCAATAACTATGGCAACTATGGACACTGCAAGAATTATTGCTGCAACAGAACCAAACTCTGGAACAACAGTTGTACCAACAATGCTTACCTGTTCTGTCATGGGAGTTATTGGTATGCTGACCAAGTTGTCGTCACCCTCGTCAGTTATTGTATAACCTGTAATTGCTTGGTTGTCAAGCCAGACTCCAATAAATGGACCGGTGATCAATCCTTTTGGTAACTTGAATGAAAGTGTGCTGTTAGACGTTGCCTTGCCAACAAGTACAAAATTGACTGACTTTTCCTTTGTCTTTATAGCAGAACTGATAACATCTTTTACAGACTGATACTGGACATCAAACATGTTGGTACCATTTCCTACATCTGCACCGACATTATGGATTATTCTCCAGTCAGAACTTGTACTCTGCACTGCTATAGTTCCTATCATCCAAGGATAGTTCTTATCGTAAAAATTTAGTGTACCGATATCTGAGCTCTTTATTTGATATGCAAAATACTTTCCCTGGCCAATTACACCGCTGTCAAACTTGCCATCAGGCGAGTTTGGAACTCCGGAGACTATTTCATGCGTTACTGTATCAGAATTGCCAATCTGTAGGGTGTCTCCTGCATGGGCAGTAGATGCAGGGGGATAAAACGTCAAGTGCTGGTTCGGGTCTGATGATCCAGTATGGATTGAAATGTCAATTGTAGTAGCATATGATGAGGCAATCAAAGGAATTGCCAATGCAAGAACTGATGCAATTATGGCTAACTTGTACACGAATCAAATTCTTGGATCTTTGGTTAATAAATCTGATTATTGATTTAATTGACCTGCGAATCTACTTGAAGCTTCTATCAAATCCTTGATATCAGAATCTGTATGGACATATGATATAGCTCCTAGCTTTCCTGGAAGGAAAAATATACTATCTTTTGCAATCATCTCAAAGTGGTACCTCTGAAGCAGTTTTGTATCACACATGGAAGCATCTGATGCGTTTTTGACTTCGGTTATGCCGTTTGCCAAAAAGTGTGGCATAAACAAAGAGCCTATGCCAGTAACTACGGCTTTTCCATCAAAGGATTTTACAAGACCTTTTCTTGCTTTTTCTCCAAGGGCGCCAATTTTTTTGTAAACTGATACAGAGTGTTTTTTCAAATGTTCAAGCATGGCACGACCTGAAGTCATTGTCATTGGATTTGCAGAAAATGTACCTCCTCCAACATATGACCTATCATCTCTACCACGAGTGCTTGTGTCAATAATTCTCATTATCTCATCTTTTCCACAAATTACACCAATTGGAAATCCGCCACCGACTATTTTTCCAAGTGTTACAATATCAGGATCCAAATTCATTGTTGGATAAAGACATCCATATCTGAATCTAAATCCTGTAACAATCTCATCTAAAATAAAAAGTGAGTTTATGCTATGGACAAACTGTTGTATTTCTATCATGTATTCTTTTGTTGCGGGAATGCATCCGCCTCCACCTAAAACTGGCTCAATTATTACACCTGCCAAGTTATCTCTTACCCTCTGCAATATCTGAATTGATGCTGTTATGTCATTGAATGGCAAAGAAATTATGTGGGAGTCATCTATCAGACCAGCACTTTCTGGTTTCTCAAATGGATAGTTTACTGACTTTAACAAATCTGTGGTATATCCGTGCCAGCCACCATCGATTTTTGCAATGATTTTTTTTCGGGTATGTGCTCGTGCAATTCTTACTGCATACATTGTTGCCTCTGTGCCAGATGATACATAACGAATCTTTTCAGCCACCGGAACTGCCTTTTGAATTATTTCAGAAAAGTTTATTGTATTTTCATTTACTGTGCCATGCATCCAACATGAGGAGACTTGTTTTCTTACAGGGCCTGAAACTTGTGGGGCGGCATGACCTAAAATGAGACTCCAATGTCCCATCCAATAATCTGTATACCTGTTCCCATCAATATCAACTAGGATCTTGCCTTTTGCAGACTTTGTAACAAATGGATATGGATCAAAAAATCTGATATTGTGACTTACACCATTGACGTGAAGTTTTTTTGATTTTTCAAATAGCACTGAAGATCTCTTGGTCTTTTTCTTGTAAATTTCAACTGCAGAAGACAATGCTAGAAGTTGGTCTTTGGAATAATATTTAGTGATCGAAAAAAAGTTGCCAGAAAAATCGGATTTAGGCATGGTTTATATTATTTAGTCCTGATCTCCTCTTTTGCATACGTAACAGCAAGGCGGCGCTTGCGATGATGTTTGGTAATGTACCATTGTATGATTCACAGGCCTCCAGTTACGCATACAATATGTGGGTTTGACCCAACGGTCTTATCTGAAGTTTGAAGAAAGTGTGTGAATCCACCAATTCCCAATAAAATTAGTCTAAACTTTGCAAATAATACTTCGACAAAGATGATAAACGAATCCGGTTGATCCTGCCGGACCTGACTGCTATCGGATTGGTACTAAGCCATGCGAGTCATAGTAGCAATACTAGGCAGACGGCTCAGTAACACGTAGTCAACCTAACCTATGGACGCGGATAACCTCGGGAAACTGAGAATAAACCGCGATAGATCATTATACCTGGAATGGTTTATGGTCGAAACAGTTTACTGCCACAGGATGGGACTGCGGCCTATCAGCTTGTTGGTGAGGTAATGGCCCACCAAGGCTATAACAGGTACGGGCTCTGAGAGGAGAAGCCCGGAGATGGGTACTGAGACACG
>JAJPGX010000031.1 GCA_021325595.1 Nitrososphaerota archaeon
GAAATGTCATTCTTGTCTCCCCCTAGCCATGAGGGCAAGCGAATTAGCATGAATCTTTGGTATGCGTTTGCAGTATCGGAATAATTGTACGAAGACGGGTACATGAAAAAACCAACGCTGTTTGGCTCCATGTCAGATACCTTGACAAAATATGACGGTCCAAATTTGTCGAAGACATCTGTGTGAAGATAGATTCGTTCTTGTGATGTTATATCATTTTTAGATGAATTATAGACTAGAATTCCATATACAACAAAGAACAAAAAGAGCATGACTGCAATTGTAGCTCCACTAAAAATTGCAATGTACGCAGTTTTCATTTTCTAATCCTTATTTTCCATTTGATTCAGGTTCCATATTTACGGTAGTTGTAACTATCTCACAGCCTGCCTCTGTATAGTTGTGCTCGATTTCAATCGGATTTAGGTTAAGCACTACAAGTCCATATGAGCCATTTTCACATTCAGTATGCTTTCCAGTGTTAGAAGACAGGTAGAGATGTATTGTGGCAGAAGATTGGTGAGTTTCACTGTTTGATGCATAGCTATAATCACTATATCTCCATCCTTTCATTGACCAATCCCTTATTTTTTGTTCATTCATTATATCATAGAAGACAAGGTTTGCTTGTGTTTGGTTTCCATATCTTAAAAGCAGATCATTTAATGGATTTTCTGACCATCCTCTGAGTACAAGTTTTGGTATGGTATCAGGACTTACACATGCTGGCCGGTGTCCTTGTTTTTTTATTGCAAGTACAAATCCCTCCTTACATGTTATGTTTTGTGTAGTAACACCTGACTTGAATTGTTGTAATGGCGTGCCAAGTTCTTTTTTCATATAACCTGTAATAGGTTGTAGTTCTGTGGTATCTGTCTTATTTTGATTGAAAAATAGAATCTGTCCGTTATCATTTCCAAAACCCGTTCCAGCTACGGAAAGTGTGCCGTCATAGGACACGTCTAGTGAGTTGACAATTCCTGCGTTGCTGTTCCACAGCAGATTCCCCTTATCATCAAGAAAGAAAAGTGTTGGTCCTCCATTCCATATACCTCCAAGCACATACCTGCCATCCCCTGAAATCACAGATTTCATATCACCTGGATATGACCACAGAACAGTTCCGTTTTTATCAAAAAGATACGTGGCTCCAGGGTCAGACTCGCCCCACTGCTGTGCGCTTGCCGCAATAAAAGATCCGTCATAAGAGATTGATTGGTAAAAGAAATGCTTGCCCGTATTTTTTGCAAGAACAATTTTTCCTGCGTCATCAAAGAGCAGTATGCCGTCAGCATAATCACTTGTTATGACATACTTGCCGTCAGGAGACATTGTAAGATATGAACTTCCTGCAGAAACATTTTCTTCAGTGCCGTGACCTGCAGTATAACTCCAGAGCTTATTTCCATGGTTGTCAAGAAACTCTACTACTGCCTCGTCCTTGGTTGCAACATAGGACCCGTCAGGAGATATTGAAACGGTATGATCATTGGAACGGGTTACTGGATAGGTCCACAGGAGATTGCCATTCTTATCAAAGTACAGAATTGCCTTGTCTGAACCTACTGCCACGTAAGAACCATCTGATGATATGACTATGTTTGTAACAGCAACAGATCCTGTTCCATCGTATTTCCAAAGAAGATTTCCTTTTTTATCAAAATAGTAGACCTCACCATTATTCCAGCCTGCAGGACCGTGTGTACCATAGTGGTAAAACTGTGATCCTGCAGCTGCAAGATATTTTCCATCTGATGATACCGCAACTTGTAGAATCTGCCTGTCTGCAGTGTATTTCCAAAATAGTGTTCCGTTATTATCAAAAAAGTAGACTGAACCATTCTTGTCGCCTGCTTGTGTTCCTGCGGCAACATATCTATCGTTTCCAGAAATTTTAACCGTGTCTACTGGTCCATCTGCGGCAAAGTTCAGAAAAGGTTTCTTGTTTTGTTCAAGAGGAGTTAGATGAAGCATGTCAGGAGTGTCATCTGCGTATGCTTTTGAAAACAATATCACACATGAAAATACAAAAACAGCTAAAAGATAGAGAGTTTTCATTTAATAGTTGTACTGGACAAATATGGTTTAAAAAAGTGGCGTAGAAGTGGATACTAAGTCGGTTGACTTGAATCGGAGAGGATTCAGAAATACAAAGTGACTTGTTTTGATTATTGTTCCAGTTCTATAACATCTGTAGATTTTGCTATTGCTTCATCTATCTCTGGCACATCTGCAGGTATAAGAACCTCCATTCCCACAATCTTGCCTGTCTGGTTGACATCAATGAACCTGTCATCACCCATAGGTATTGTCTTTGCAACCTTGCCCTTGCGTACTCGCACATAGATTGCTCCTGCATCTTTGTCAAATTTTATTGAAACCAATTACCTTCAATCCTCCCTTGTCTGTCCACATTACAGTGATAACCGTCACAGAAGTATTAATCTTGTTATGGATAACTACCAGATAAGGCTGGTCCTTATATGGCGGGTTTTTTGTCTTGTTGTAACTTTTGTAATTTTTCCTCTTGCTGTCAAGTATTGTCTGGATAGGGTCGTTGATTACATTTGAGATATCCTGCGTTGTCACGAATCTCTCAAATGCTCTTGTCCTACAATGCTTGGACAGTATGATGCGGATCTTCCTGACAGGCAATTCATTGTTTTGTATTGCTTGTGAATTTTAAACCGGCAAGCCTTGGTCGGAAGAGGAACCAGGTATTGTTTTGTCTTTGATATTAAAATAAGATACAATCAGACTAGATTGATCTAGTTTAATAAATTGAAAATTCAAGAAATCGGTTCTAAGGTTAGTCTTGTGAGATTCAAACCTTGTAAGGTTCTAATTCGGTAGTTTTAATAAAATAAATTTTCTAACCCTATCAAATGTCACATCTTGGGTATAAAGGAAGAGCGTTAAACAAACTCAAAGAATTCAACGTTGAAGTTGGAAATGAGGTAATAATCCATCATACAGATTATGATTATACAGGAGTTTTAATGCCAAGATACGAACATAGTGATGATAGCCACATAGTGATAAAATTAAAAAGTGGTTACAACATTGGTCTGGAAGTAGATAAGATAAAAAAAATCGAAATTGAATCAAAAACATTGTCACCTAAAGATGAGGTCATCATACAACCAACAATTAACAAAGATTTGCCAAAGATTCTTTTAATTTCAACAGGCGGAACAATTGCAAGTAGAATAGATTATCGAACAGGGGCTGTAAAACCTGCGTTAACCGCAGAGGAGCTTAATGCTAGCGTACCAGAACTTTCCAAAATAGCAAATATTGAAACTGAGGTGCTTTTGTCAGAATATTCCGAGAACTTACTTCCAGAACATTGGAAGATGATTGCAAAAAAACTTGACTCGTATGCAGATTCTGAGTACGTTGGGATTATAGTTGCACATGGTACAGATACTATGCAATATACTGCATCTGCATTAGCATTTTCACTATCTGGTTTTCCAAAGCCAGTAGCTCTAGTTGGATCACAGAGATCTTCAGATAGACCCTCATCAGATGCGGCATTGAATTTAATTGCAGCCACAAATTTTTTGGTAAAAGAGCGGGTAACGGGTTTCTTTGTGGTTATGCATAATACTTCAAGTGATGATGAGATTGCCTGTCACTGGGCTACACGGGTCAGAAAAAATCATACTAGCAAGAGAAATGCGTTTCAAACAGTAGGTGATACGCCCGCATATATTGTAAAAGGTGAAAATATTACAAGGAACAAGATATTCAATCCCGAACAAAAACCATACACGCCTAGAATAAATTTTGATACAAATGCCATGTTACTAAAATATTATCCTGGCATGAAACCAGAAATTATTGATCATCTAGTGAGATCTGGATACAAGGCGATAATTTTAGAGGGAACTGGTCTTGGTCATGTGGGAAAAATCATGTATGAGCCGCTTCAAACTGCAATAAAGAATGGAATATTTGTTGGAATGACTTCACAGTGCATAGATGGGATGGTAAGAATGACAGTATATGAAAGCGGAAGAGATCTACTAAACATAGGAGTTGTTCCGTTAGGAAACATGATTCCAGAAACAGCACTAGTTAAAACAATGTGGGCATTGGCAAATTCCAAGAACGGCGTGGAATTAAATAAATTGATGACTGAAAACATATCTCTTGAAATCTCAGACTAAGCTTTAAAGCAAGTGCGAGATTAAAATTACAAGTGTCAGAATTTCAAATTGATAAAATTGGGTTAAAGGTAGGACTGGAGATACATCAGCAACTAGCTACAGGAAAGAAATTATTTTGTAATTGTATGCCTATTGAAACGGAAGAATATTTAACTAATTTTAGTAGAAAATTACGTATTACAAAAAGTGAGCTAGGAAAGCTTGATCCTAGCGCCATATTTGAAAAGAGTAAAGAAAAAACAATCGTATATTTTGGAAATCCACAGAGTAGTTGTTTAGTAGAACAAGACGAAGAGCCTCCCCATGATCTAGACAAAGTGGCCAAAGAAACAACTTTAATCATTTCTGCTTCCTTGCACGCTAAAATTTTTAATGAAATTTATGTGATGAGAAAAATTGTAATTGACGGTTCAAATACTTCAGGTTTTCAGAGAACAATGCTTGTTTCTGTAAATGGCAACATAGAGGTAGATGGTAAAAAAATAGGAATACAAAGTATCTGTCTTGAAGAAGACGCCGCAAGACTTCTAAAAGATTCTGAAAATGTACGTGAATACAGCCTTGACAGATTGGGAATACCGCTTGTAGAGATAGCCACAGAGCCTGTTTCAGGAAAGCCAGAAGAAATTAAGAAGATTGCTCTTACGCTTGGAAGACTTCTTCGTGCTACAAAACGCGTTGAGAGAGGACTTGGGTCCATCAGACAGGATGTAAATGTGTCAGTGGAAGGCGGAGGCAATGTTGTAGAAGTAAAAGGGGTTCAAAAGCTAGATCAGCTTGAGAAGGTAATCGAATATGAAGCAAAAAGACAACATGGGCTATTAAAAATTAAAGAAAAAGTAGAAAAAATAAACACCGGTATCGACAAAACAAAAGATGTAAGAGATGTAACAGATATTTTTAAGGAATGTAGCTCAAAGATAATTCAGAAAGCTCTTACGCAAGGATCAATTGTAAAGATCATCAAGGTTCCGGGTTTTTCCAAAATATTTGGTTATGAACCATATCCAGGCATAAGATTAGGAAAACAATTAGGTGAGCTAGTCAGATTCTTTGGATTAGGCGGAATATTTCATTCTGATGAAGATCTACATGGATACGGCATAGAGGACTCACAAATTGAGAATTTAAAACAAATTCTAAACATAGGACCAAGTGATGCTTTCTTAATTTTAGCAGGCGATGAGAAAAAAATGGATGTGATCATTGATTCCTTGATAAATAGAATTAATGATTCCAAAAAAGGCGTTCCTGCAGAAACAAGAGCTGCAACGCCTTCTGGCGAAACTGTGTTTTTGCGTCCTAGACCTGGAGCTTCTAGAATGTATCCAGAGACAGACATTCCACCAATTACAGTAAGTCATGAGGAAATCGAAGATGCAAAGAAAAAAGTCCCAAGATCTTGGGAAGACATGGTATCTTCATTACAGAAACAATACGATCTTAATAGTCAACTTGCAATTCAGATATTTGATTCAGAATACTTGGATTTATTTGAAAATATATGCAAAGATAGGAAGATTCCTGCTAATTTTGTAGCCTCAATTCTTTGTGGTACCATCACGAATTTAGAAAGAAAGATGCCAGATGCAAAGACCCTAAGAGTTACGGACATATCAGAAGCGTTTAATCTTTTAAAAAATGGAAACATTGCAAAAGAATCACTAGAAATAATTTTTGAAAGTATAATGAGTGGAAAAGCAAAATCAATGTCAGATGCCATAAAAGTTAATGCGTTAGGAGTATTGAACGATAATGAATTAAATAAAATACTAGACGAGATCATAGAATCAAACATAATGATCATAAAGGAACAAGGGGCCAGAGCCATTGGGCCCTTGATGGGATTAGCGATGAAATCCCTAAGGGGAAAAGTAGATGGTCAGAAATTAAATCAATTACTAGAAAATAAGATTAAAACAAAAATTACCTAGTACAAAATATTAAATTGCATGAATTCCCTTTTGTCTGCTTCCTATATCCACTGCTGTATCTATAGTATCAACAAATATTTTTCCGTCTCCTACCGAACCCGTACTTGCCGTATCAAGAATCGTACTTACAATTCTGTCTACCATTGAATCATCAACTACTGTAAGCAAATAGCTTTTTGTAGTAAAAGCACCCTTGTCATCACTTTTGGTTGACTGGATAACATGGCTTGCTCTACCCCATCCTTTTGCATCAAAAACAGTAATGCCTCCAACTCCAATTTTTTTAAGAGCTTCAACAACTGCAGATAATTTTTCGGTAGATATTACAGCCTCCACTCTTTTCATGAAGCCAAGAACTAATGATAGATTATAAATTTTTCAGTCTTTATATTATTATAAATGCGGGAGGTGGGATTTGTGTTGATATATTCATTTGTGCGTTAACATTTGGTATCACGGTAGTTGGCGATAACAATACCAGTCCAATTATAATTGCAGTCATGATAGTTGTAGAGTTTTTGTCGTATTGTTCAACGTAGACCGGTGTGGCAGATTTACTATTTTGCTAGCTGTCAGTACCTTCACTTTTTCTAAAATCAAGATGTGTCGCTGAACTTTTCTAGTTTCCTCGCTTTACTTGGGTGCGGGTTCGATGGTTGCCCAGAACAGTTAGCGTATTTGAATTCTTTTTCCTGACAAAGTTAGATATCTATGCTATTGTATTGTAGAAGTTTGTTACATTATTTCCGCTTTTAAGATGACGATTTTACAGATTTAGCATTTTTCTTTCTATCCCAAAGCAGAATTCCTATTCCAATTAGCATAATAATTATTCCCATAAATTCTAAAAAGAAGAAAGGAAGCTCTAAAATATGAAAAAGAGCATCGACATTAGGAATGAAAAAAGTAAATCCACACCTATCAAAACCGCAATGTGGATTAAGAGCTATAGAAATTATAGTAACAAGTATGGAAAAACCTTCCAAAGAAATCCCGATGATCAAAATTATGTAACCACGTTTCATCTTTGCTTACCTTATTATCTCCGGAACAATTATTTCAATTTGTTTTACATCTTTAGCATAAATTTGAGATATGGCTGGTGTAATAGATGTCAAAATAATTAAAAAAAGAGTTAAGGGGGGGTTAGGTGAATTTCCACGCCAGCCCTGAAATGTTACTCCTTACATTACTTTCTTTTGAATAGTATGAATAACTATTCGCATCGTGACCAGACAGAAATCCAACTAGCGAGCTACCTGAGACTATAGCTGCTCCACTATCTCCACCTACGACTACAATAGTGGCTTTTATCATATCATTCAGCGTAACGCCATCTGGATACGATATAGTTGTTGATGTGGCTAGTACTGTACCACTCTCAAGAGCATTGGACCCTGCCCCTGAGTACGTGACTGTCATTCCAGAGTCTTTCTTCCTTGCCTCTCGTTTTGTCTTGTAAAACCTACGAAAGGTCTCTGCCTTGACAGTAATGGTACTGTATCCTTTTCTTGGAAATAGTTACATGTACAAATCGTTAGAATTTCACTCTATCGATTGCGTTGCTGTGTTGCACGATCTGAGCACGAGATCTAATAATCTTGGTACGAGCATGGTTAATGTCTTGAAGTTCTGCTGTGGCGCAATCTTTTTTTGTTCCAGTACTTGATAAATCATTTGAATTCATGAAAAACTCGTTACAATCTCAGATTATGCCATACTGTTGGATGAGAGAAATGAGGACAAGGGTGTGCAATTTATTTTACTGATCTTGGTTTTTTGCGCACTTCCAAGAGAAGCTCAAGAAACCTGCTGTTGCTCATGTCTGGGAAGATCTTTCGTGCCTCTTCTGCGGCGCTGATGAACTTGAGGTAGGTCTCTTCCTTGATTGACATGACGCGATATCCGCTTCTTGGCATCTTGTACTGATTATATATAGTACGACTGATAAATCATAGGTAGAAAATGATGGAGAAAATAAGATTTACTCATCAATTATACGCAAATGGGAATCAAAATAATCCATTTATAGTACATGTACTATATCCCGTACAATAACATGAAAATACAGAACAACAAGACAAAAACAGCAACAACTATCATGACTGCAATTATAATTGGACTGGTATTGTTATCGCCAACTACCGTGATACCAAATGTTAACGCACAAATGAATATATCAACACAAATCCCACAATCCCCAGCAGATATTGAGAAGTTACTTCCAAAACCATTATCTAAAGGCCAAATAGAATCATTACAGAAGACAGCGCTGTCAAATGATTCAGTACAAAACATTATTGCGGGAAAGCCGTATCGGTTTATGGCAGCAGACTATGTGGGCAATATAGTAACGGGCATTGCAAATCCAGAAGTTCATTTCAATATTAGCAACAAAACAGAAGTTACAGTTGTTGAAAATCTTGAAACTGGCACTATAACTGATATTAAAATTGGTTCGATACAAAAACTCGCTGGTCCAGTACCACCTGCAAATGGATCGAAACTTACAACAGGATCAGCAGCAAGAGCCGTAGACGATTATACTGGAACACATAATATAGATGGGCTGATAGGTCATCTTCCAACCAGTCTGCCAGGATTTTCTGCTTCAACTTTGCCACAAGTATCGTATTTGTTAAACGGCATAGAACTAAACGCAAACGACGATCCAGCCTACGCATGCAACTCGAATTACTATTATTACAACTACTTTGCCCAAGGAGGCGTGGACTGGGGAGCATCCAATCCTCACATAGTATATGCCGATACGCTCAGTAATTGTTATCCAGTACTACAATATAGTGTAGATTATAACCCAGGAAAAACTTACCTATTTGAAATCTGGGTTACTCGCGGTACATACAATTGGAATATCTATGGAGAAGACATGAGCAATGGCAAATACTTTTGGTATCAGAATCCAAATGCAGTAGCTCAGAACACAATGAAGAAAAACGATGTTAATACATCAGTGTGGTTTGAAAATCATGAAACTGGCACAAGTTGGTACAACGACTTTAGTCCTACAACCGTAAGTGCAAACACAATACAATTCCATGATTTTGGTGGAAACTATTGGCAAAAGTGGGATAATGATGCACAGTCAGTAATAGAATGCAGTGGATTGCCAGGATATCAAAACGTCATTACTGGGAATCTAATAAACGGCAACACCGCCAACTGGGACCTGATACAGATGGCGCAACATCACTGTTAGTATAACTTTACTACATCTTTTTTATTATCTGCAAAGAGTATTGAGTAAATGAGGGCATCTACAATGATAATCATTTCAATTTGTGGAATAGTTTTAATCGGAGGTTCACTAGCATACATTTACAGTCCTCGACCAATAAGTACTCAGGAAAGATCATCTTACATACCTTATATGATGAAAGAGGACTTTGGGAAAAATGGATCAAGATTTGATTATGTACAAGTAGACTACACCAAGTACCTAGATCCTGTCAATTCAACCATAGGTGTAACGGCCATGGGCCCTCACAAGTTCAATGATTGTAGCATTATATATCAAAGTAAAAGAAGTAACAAGATGTTATGGTATGATGAAAACATTACAAATCGTGGAGAAGGGTTCTCTGAAGATCCCACAATGGTACTGAACTCAACAAACAGGTTGATATTCGAGTGCACTAATCCCTCATATTCAATTGCATGGCCATACATGGAATTTGATGGAATCCCAAGTTCTGAAAATACTGTTTCTGTGAAAGGCAAACTTGAATCTCAGTCAAACATAACATTAACAATTTATTCTTGCGTGATACTGAAATGTGAAACTGAAAATCGACATTTGATTGCTGAGAGTAACATGACAACCATGAAGGATGGAGGTTTTACATATTCATTTACAATTCCACAAACAAATGATAATCTTCTTTATACTATTGTGCAATTAGGTACAAAAGAATACATGCTTGGATCTAGGATAGGGCAGTAGATCTGGCCAAAATGATGTGCCACTACAACGATAAGCAATAATATCAATCAAGACCGAACCACGGCAGTAATGTGATAAAACAAAAAAGTGCATAATTACTAGATATGGAAATCTCTTGTCATCTTGATATCTTTGCTATTCTTCTATTTGGACTGGAATGATCAAGGCTTTCTGCGATCATCTCCTTGAGATCCCCATAGCTTCGCTCTAGCCGCTCAAGCCTGTCCTGCAGTACTATGTTATAACGCTCAAGCTCACCCACTTTCTTGTCTGATACCGTAATCTGCTGTTCAAGCTTGTCTTTAAGCTCCGTTGCCTCAGATATTGTAAGGTATGGTACCGCCTTGAGGTACTCTTCAAGAAGGTACTGTTCATGAGGCCTGTAATAGTTTTCTGCATGGCCCATCAGTTTCTCAACATCAATTGTCTTCATGGCACGCTCAGCTGTAGTCTTGAAGAACTTGCGAAACCCGTGTATCTGCTTGAACTCGTAGTTTGTGCCAAGCCTTGACTCCCTCAGCTTCATCTTCTTGAGAAACTCGCCCATCTGGTTTGCAATAGATTTTGAAGTAAGTGGTATTGCAATACCTGGATCCTGCATTCTCTGCTTGCGGTACCTGTTGTTGTCCCATGTATCCCGTATAAGAGGCGATGATGGCGTTATCCTCTCGCCTGCAGACTCGCGAAGCTTCCTGTATTGTAACAACGCATTGTAGCATTCGGGTGTGACAAAAGTATAGTACTGCTCCCTATTGCCATGGTATGCGACAAGCTTTGCTGCAACAATCCTTCCTTTCTGGGTTATTGGAGCTATATTCCCCCAGACCAGCCCGTCAAACGCCCCCACCCTGATACCGGAACTGCAGCATAACAGTACGATACACTTTGTCCTGATATCTGCAAGCTCAAGTATGGTACGGATCTCTTCAATGGTAGGTGCTCTGTCGCTTCCAGTCTTTTTTGCGTGCGGTATTATCTTTGCAATCTTGGACCAGTTGATGCCATCCATATCATTCATCTCAAAGAAATGCTTTAATGCATCACGGAACTGATGCAGCGTGGAACCGCTCACCTCTTTTCTTCTATTTTCGATATAATCGATGAACAGATCCTGGAATACTTTGGGGTTCTTTCTTGTCTTGCCTGCAAGTTCGTCTGGTTCCATCTTGCAAAAATCCAAAAACTGCGAGAGCTTTTTGCAGTATGACTCTCTGGTAGAATCACTGTGAAATCCCTTCATGAAATTGTCAATTGACTTGCCTTGCAGGTTCAGTGGATACTATACGGAGGCCAAATATATAGACTTTCCACCCGAAATGTAATGCGGGAGGTGGGATTCGAACCCACGAACTCCTAAGAGATAAGGTTCTGAGCCTTACGCCGTTGACCAGGCTAGGCGACCCCCGCAACGTGAGAATTAAAACTCCACAATAAGTGCTTTTTTATCATGAAATGAACAAACACTAGTTCTTCAAACCGATGGTGTTTGTTTTGGAAATTTCATCTATAATAGAAATTGCTTTTTCTAATTTTTGTACTCTTTTTGCTCTATTATCCCTAAAACTTGTATTCCATGGCTGAGTATAGAGAATCACAGATTTTCCCACATTTAACATGCTATGTGCATTTAATGGAGAGTCATCTATGAATATATCATAATCAAGTTTTGCTTTTTCTACACCTTCTATAACACCTACATAATTTCTAAAAATAACTCCATGAAGTTTTAACCAGTTTTTTACGTACTCGTGTGTTGATTCTTCCCTGGCAGTAACAATATCTACAGTTCCTAATTCAGAAAGTTTTCCAGTAGTTTCTGCTATGTTATTTTCTGTTGGAGGAATATCCTTCCATGATTTCCAACATAAAGATAATTCATTGTAAAAATCAAATTTTTGAATATTATGCTTTTTCCAAAAATCCCATTCAGATATATCTGATTTGTGTATTGTCATTCGCACCTTATTATTATATAAAATCCATGAATGGATTACATCTGCAAGTACTCCATCTACATCAAGCGCTATTTTCATATGAGATCACTTGTTGAAACTATCACGTAGTTCCTCTAGTAATTTTTTCTGATGCTTGTCCAACTTGGTTGGAATTTTTACTACAAGTCTAACATATTGATCCCCCCGTCCTTTACTTGTAGCTCTTGGAAGCCCCTTTCCTTTTAGCTTGATAATAGTATTAGGTTGGGATCCTGCCTCGACATCGATTTTTTCTGTACCTTCTAATGTAGGAACCATTAATGACTTGCCCAAAGCAGCATCCATCATAGAAATATCTGCATCATAAAATAAGTCCGGTCCATCTCTCTTGAACTTATCATGTGGTTTTACCTTTATTCTGACTATCAAGTCACCATTAATTCCATTAGGAATGGCTTCACCCTCCCCTTGTATTCTATATTCGCCACTTTCAACACCGGGAGGAATATCAAATGAGAAATTCCGCATGGATTTTTGTTTACCGTTTCCCTTACACTTTGAGCATGGTCTTTCAATTATCCTTCCTTGCCCCTTACATGTGTTACACGGTTGGACTGTGACAAATGTTGAGAATCCACTGCTACGAGTTGTTCTTACCTGTCCTTGACCGTTACACACAGTACAAGTTCTCATAGATGTGCCAGGAGAGCAGCCGGAACCTTTGCAGGCATCACAGTCAACCATCCTTGGAAGCTCAATTTCCTCTTTTTTACCCTTCAAAACTTCTTCTAGCGATATAGCAGTATCATAGACCAGATCTGCTCCTCTCTCTCTTCCATATCCGCCAAAATCAAAACCGCCAAATCTAAATCCTCCACCCCTTCCAAAAAGCGATTCAAAAATTGAATCAAAGCCAGTTCCAAATATATCTTCAAAATTGACCTTAGAGCCTCTGAAAATGTCTTCAGTGCTGTATCTGCCATCTACCCCAGCATGACCATAATTATCGTATACTTTTCTTTTTTCTGGATCAGACAAAATTGCGTATGCCTCAGATACTTCTTTAAAGTATTCAGATGCATCAGGAGATTTGTTTCTATCAGGATGAAATTTTAGTGCAAGTTTTCTATATTGAGATTTTATTTCGTCAGCAGTTGCATTTTTCGATACACCTAGAACTTCATAATAATCACGTTTGGTGCTCATAATATCATCATAATGTATTGTTCCCTTCTATATACATCAGTTTGTCGTTTTATTTGTAGACTGGCCAGTTGGCTCTTCTTGTTTTTGTTGACCAGTATTTGGAGGAGGGGTAACATTTTTGTAAAGTTCCGTGCTGATATCATTAACTAGTTTCTTTAATGATTCCAATTTTGGTTTTATTTCAGTTGCGCCTTTCTCAAGAACGTCTTTTAGGTCTTTTATTGCATTTGTTACTTGAATTCCCTGTTCTTGAGATATCTTATCTTTTAAATCTTGGTTAATCAATTTCTCTGTTGTGTAGATATAGCTTTCTGCTTCATTTTTAATTTCGACTTCCTCTTTTTTCTTTTTGTCTTGTTCGGAATACACCTCAGCATCTTTCTTCATTTTTTCTATATCATCTTTAGAAAGTTTGGTACTTGCGCTAATTGTAATTTTAGCTTCTTTTTGTGTTGCCATATCCTTTGCTGTTACATTTAGTATTCCATTTGCATCAATATCGAATTTAACCTCAATTTGTGGAACGCCTCGTGGTGCGGGTGGAATTCCAGATAGGTTAAAAGAACCTAGAGATACATTGTCTGCGGCCATAGGGCGTTCACCCTGTACAATATGAATAGTAACTGCAGTCTGATTATCTGCAGCTGTTGTGAAGGTTTTACTTTTAGATGTTGGTATTGTTGTATTTCTGTCTATGATAGGTTCACGTAATCCACCAAGCACCTCAACACCTAATGTGAGTGGAGTCACGTCAAGTAAAACTATATCACTGGTAACTTCACCTGCAATAATCCCTGCTTGAATAGCTGCTCCCAATGCGACAGCTTCCATAGGATCAACGCCTGCCTCAGGTTCTTTTCCCATTACGGTTGCAACAAATTTTCTTACCAGAGGTATCCTTGTTGGACCGCCAACCAATATAACCTTACTTACATCAGAAGGAGATAATTTGGCATCTTCTAATGCCTTTAACATAGAGGGCTTACATCTTTCGATTATAGGATTAATGAGTTCTTCAAACTTTGATCTTGTTATTTTTAATTCTAAATTTTTAGGACCTGAGGAAGGATCATACGCTATAAATGGCAGGTTTACATCAGTTTCAAAAACGGAAGATAGCTCTATCTTTGCTTTTTCGGCAGCTTCTCGTACTCTTACCATTGCAGCATTGTCTTTTGAAATATCTATGCCAGATATTTTTCTAAAAGAATCTATGATAAAGTCAATAAGCACTTTGTCCATATCGGTTCCTCCCAATTGTGTATCACCTGATGTGCTCATTACCTCAAATACACCTCCTCCCATTTCCATAATAGTAACATCTAGTGTTCCACCACCAAAATCAAATACCATAATTTTCATGTCTTGTTTTGCCTTGTCAAGACCAAATGCAAGTGCAGCAGCAGTAGGTTCATTAATTATTCGTACAACCTCAAGACCAGCTATCTGGCCAGCATCTTTGGTTGCTTGTCGTTGGTTATCATTAAAGTAAGCAGGGACCGTAATTACTGCTTTTTCTACTGTTTCTCCCACAAATGCCTCTGCATCCCGTTTTATTTTTTGGAGAATAAAGGCCGAGATTTGTTGTGGCTTGTATTCTTTGCCATACATTTTAAAAGTATAATCAGTTCCCATCTTTCTTTTTGCAGCTACCACAGTACCTTCTGGATTAGTTACTGCTTGCCTTCTGGCAGGTTCACCAACTAAGAGTTGATTGTCTTTTGTCATAGCAACAACTGATGGGAATGCCTTTCCACCTACAGTTGTTCCTTCTGCAGCCGGGATTAATGTTGGTTTTCCTCCCATCATAACCGCAGCGGCAGAGTTACTTGTTCCTAAATCTATTCCAATAATTTTAGCCATTGTTTGTCTCCCTAGTGGGTATTTTTGAGATTTCCACTAAACTAGGTCTGATTATTCTGTCCTTCAAAATATATCCTTTACGTAATTCAGCAGTAACTGTATTATCTTCCAGAGATGGATCTTCTTTGATCGAAATTGCTTCATGCAGTTTTGGGTTAAAAAGTTCACCCAGACAATCTATGGGTTTTACACCATAGTCCGCAAGAAACAAGTCCATGTTTTTTACTATTGCATCCAGTCCTTGAATGTTTGCACCTTGCTTTAATAATGCATCTTTAGCACGAATAAAGTCATCATAAATTGCAAGAAATTTTAATATCATGTCATCAACAATAGAATTTACTCTATTTTGTACATCAATTTCAGATCTTTTCTTTAGATTATCAAAATCTGCCAACAAATATTGTATTTTTTTTTCAAGTGATACAACTTTTTCTTTTTCGGTTTCTAGTTGAGATTTTAATTCGGCAAATTCAGCATCTTTGTCAGTTTTTTCGGCATCTAATTCTGAATTGGTAGTAATTTCTTCATTATTTTCAGCCACTAGTATTCATCTCCATCTTGATACTACAATATCTCGCATAACGGATTTGTTTTTATTATTATTACATCAGAATCTTTTCCATTTTTTATCATTTTGTCAAAATCAAATTTTGAACAAGTGACAATAATGGTAGTTTTGTCACTATGGAAAAGGTCCAAACTTGGTCCCTGATGAATTTCAACATCTCCAATATAATCACGTAGTTTTGTCATGAGCGAGTTTAGCATATCTACTTTATCACCACGCATTTCATATACATCCTGAGTCCAAACTAAAACTACCTTAGTACGACTTGCTTTTAGTTCGTTTTTCTTTAGAGTGGAACGTATTTCATCTATCAATCTTTTTACATATCCTTCTATTCCCTTAATGCTTCCATTTACTAGATACATCATGGTTCCAGCACCCTCAACAGATGTACCAAGAGATCTAAGATCATATAATCCACTAGTCATATCATCAAGAAATAGATCCTTGTATTCAGTAGACATCAGATCATTTCGGGTTGCATCATCTTGAGCAAATTTGCAAACTTCTAGAATGCTAGATAGATTAGAAAACTGAATTAAAGTTTTAATCGCATGCAAAATTTCGGCAGATGATATTGATACAAATTTTTTAGTTTTTTTGTCCGTCTCTAATAATTTTGCCAGTTTATCATCTGGCTTGGCATTAAAGGAGCCAATTATTTCCGGTATGTTATTTTTGGATAGAGGATAATAAAAGTACGATATTCCTTTACCCATCTCAAGGCCAGTAACATGTTCAAGCAAAGAAATGGTCTCATTATTTCCACCTATACCGGTAGGAAGATTGTAAATCACAGAGCTTCCTTTTTTAATTGATGTAGTAGCATCTTTAAATTTAGAATGAATTTCCATCTTTGCTTCCTGACCAGTTTTTCGAATTCTTGGAGCAAAAAAAAGATACTCGCAATGAGATATAGCTACATCTATTGGTTCCACGCCCAATAATGGTTCATCCTCTTTTAGTGATGTTACATTAGGATACGTTTTAGCAATTTCAGTTTTTAACGATATGGCCATATGCGCCGATTCATCAACAATGAAGACGTCTGCACCTTTGATTGCCATTTGACATGCAATAGAATATCCTTCAGTACTTAACCCATAAACAACAACTTTAGTTGCAGCCAAATCATGCGAACTATGAGTATGGGCTAAGAAAAACTTTTTCCATCCATACTTCCATCCAAAAATGTTTGAAAATTTGGTTTGATATCTTAACACCTAAACAATTGTTGTTTTTTGCCCCAATGATACAAAAAATGAGTAAAAAACACCGAGTATTGTGTACTTCTAGGAATTATAGAGAGGTAATTGGTTTAGCTAAACTAAGAAAGATCAATCTTTTAGTAATTGGTAAACATGGTGGGGCAACTAGGAAAGGCAAGCTAATTTCAAGTACACAGAGAATGGCCAGATTGGCTAAAGTAATATCCAATTTTTCTCCTGATTTGACAATCAGTTTTTGTACACCTGACGTTTCACGAATTTCATATGGATTGGGCATTAAACATATTGCTTTTTCTGATTCTCCACACGCTGAAGCAGTGATGAGACTTTCCGTACCTTTGGTTCAAAAACTTCTCATTCCTTGGATTATCCCAAAAAATGAATTTACAAAATATGGCATATCCGAAAAGAACATCATTCAATACAGAGCAATAGATGCTTCTGTGATGGTAAAAGAAAAGTCTAGTCAACATAAAATGAATACAGACAAATCTAGAAGAACAATTGTAATCAGACCTGAAGAATCGCAAGCATCCTATACAGTTGAAAAAACGTCAAGTTATAAAATTATAGAAAAAATTTGTAAAAAATCATCTGATTATAATATTATCGTATTGGCCAGATATCCTATGCAAAAAAAAGACCTTAAGAGTAGATTTGGTAAAAAGATCAAGGTCATGGAAAAGGTAGTTGATGGAAAATCCTTACTTTCTGTTACTGACTTGTTCATTGGTTCAGGTGGTACCATGACTGCGGAATCTGCCTTAATGGGTATTCCTACAATATCATACAATGCTGTACCAAATTATATTGAAGATTATTTAGTAAAAATAGGAATTGTTAGAAGAGAATCAAATCCAAAAAGAATCATTTCTGTTATAGAATGTATGTTAAATGAAAAAGAAACAATTAGGAAAAAAGCAAGAAAGGTATTGAATACAATGGAAGATCCCTATCTGAAATTAACTAAAACCATACAACAAATGAATTGAAATACAAATCACATTACGCGTTAACTAGTTTTTTGTATAATTCTATTGCAGAGTTCTCATCTTTTTCTCCAACGATTACAGCAGAGCCCCGCTTCAAGAAACTTACATGGATATCATTAGTGGACAGTGATAACCCTAGCTCTCCCTGATTTTGAACTTTGAATCCTTTTCCCGCTGCAGTATTAGTAATTTTTGGTACATCGATCTCAACCATTTTTGTTGGAGTAATAGAAAAAGTACGCTTGCCTCTATTACGTCCACATAATTCTTCGATTATAAATTCTTGAGCTGGAGATTCTTCATTCTTACCTTTTCCACAAACAGAACATTCCTCAACTTTTTGAAATGATGTTGAATTAAAATCTAGATTATCAAGATCTATGTAGAGCAGCTTGTTTGCTAATGTTGGTGGTCTACCTATCATAATCTTTACAGCCTCTGCTACTTCGATACCTCCTACAACAGAAAGAATTGAGGGATGTACACCCTCTGTACTGCAAGTGGGCATTGAGTTTTCATCAAGTGCTGGAAAGACACAGTGATAACATGCAGTACTATGTGGTATGATAGTAAATACTTGACCTGAGACTCCTACTGCCGCACCTGTAACAAATGGTATGTTTTTCTTTATACATGCCTTGTTAAGAGAATACCTAGCGTTGACACTATCAAGAGCATCAATCACTACATCGCATCCTTCAACAATATCAAGAGCAGTGTAATCATTTACAGACACAGGTAATGCTTCAATCACAACATCTGGATTCATTTTTTTTAGTTTTTTTGCGGCAACCTCAACCTTTACTTGTCCTATATCAGATTCATCAAACATGGTTTGCCTGTGTAAATTTGAAAGTTCGATAACATCCCTATCAACGATTCTTATCTTACCTATTCCCATAGCTACAAGCCTAGTTGCTATTGGGTTTCCTAATCCTCCTACTCCCACCACGCAGGCTTTGGCATTTTTTAACTTGATTTGTCCTTCATAACCTATCTCTTCTAACATAACTTGTCTTGAATATCTCTCAAGATCTCGGCTTGAAAGTTCGGAACCACCTGCTACTGCTGGAAGTATGTAGATTTCATCTCCATCTTTTAGGGAAGCTTCCATCCCCCCAGAAAATCGCATATTTTTTCCATTAATGTAGATATTGATAAGAGATCTTGGAGACCCATCTGGGTTTAGTACTCGTCTTTTGAATTCGTCTCCTAATTGTTCAGAAATTTTAGTGAATGCTTCAGAGAGAGTAGTGGCAGATAGATCTACTTTCTTTTCGCCTCCCCCTTTGTTTAAGACTGATGGAATTGTAAATTTGATGTTTGCCAATTATCTCACCAGTGCTGCAATTTTAGCAACATCAGCTTGCATTACCTGCGGTTTAGGGAGAACTTCCATCATAACCTCTGTTGTTTTCAGTCCGTTACCAGTTACATAACATATGGTAGAATCATTCTTATCGATCTTTCCTTCTTCAACCAACTTTTTTAGTACAGCTATAGATACTCCTCCTGCGGGTTCGGTGAAAATTCCTTCTGTTCTAGCTAGTAATAAAATAGCATCCAAGATTTCCTTGTTGTTTGATTCTTCAGCAAAACCGTTATACTGTTTCAATCTTTTTAATACATATTGTCCATCTCCCGGATCACCTATAGCTAGGCTTTTAGCTATAGTATCTGGATTTTCTACTGGTGTTACTTCTGTGATATTTTTCTTGAAAGCATCAACTATAGGAGCACATCCATGAGGCTGAGCTGCAATTATATGCATTCCTGATACACTGTTAAGCAGGGATAGATTTTCCAATTCTTCAAATCCTTTGCAAATTGCATTTAACATCGCTCCACTTCCTACAGGTACAATAAGTTGATCCGGTACCTTCCAATCAAGCTGCTCTGCAACTTCATATGCCAGTGTTTTTGAACCTTCAACATAATACGAACGCATGTTAATATTCACTATACCAATTCCTTTACTGTCTCCAATCTGTGCAGCTATTCGATTTGCATCATCATATGTTCCATCAACTGCAATAAAGTTAGCACCATAAGATAGTGCTTGAGTTATCTTTGCATGTTCGATGTCACTTGGTGCAAATATGTAGCATGGAAAATCTCCTTTTGCTGCATGTGCTGCAGTAGCTGATGCAAGATTTCCAGTAGATGCGCATCCAACTGCAGAAAGACCAAATTCTTTTGCCTTTGACACAGCTATTCCAGCTGGTCTATCTTTGAATGAAAAAGTAGGATTCATAGAATCATTTTTTATGTAAAGATTATTGAGTCCAAGAGCTTTTCCTAATTTTTCTGCTTTAATTAATGGCGTCATACCAGCTCCTATGTTTACTATGTTTGACTTTGATTCGATTGGTAAAAGCTCATGATATCTCCAATAGGTATGCTCACGATTAGAGAATGTATTTTTGGTTACTGGTGGAAAATCATAATGTACATCAAGTGGTCCAAAACACTCTTCACAAATGTACTTGAATGTAGGCGGGTATTCTTTTTTACATTCTCTACACTGTAGATGCTTTATCTTTCCCAAGATAGTTCTGACTTCGTAAAATAGTACATAAAAAATCCTAATATTAATTTAAGTAATACTTAATTTCTTACCTAATAAGATTTAGTGAAGATTAATATAAAAAACTATACAAAACCAGAAAGATCAGCATAGAAAAGGTAGATCAAGATAAAATTTAGTTTGATTTGAAGTTTTTTTGTATTTTTTACAATTGTAAGAGATATTAATGATGTACAAAGGAATTATCACAAAAATGAGAAAAGAGAAAAGAGCTGGAAGGAAGAGAAAACCACTAGGTGCTATAATTGCACTAGTTGTAATAGCTGCCATAATAGCTGGAGGTGTTTATTATTACTATGAACAACAAAACAAGATTAAACAAGAACAGTGGATTTCTTCAGGACCGTTTTCAATTAACAAAAATGAATACAAGTTGGGTGAGTATGTGTTCATGTCTGTACAAGGCCTCAAACCTACAGATGTTGGATCCATAATCATAGTTGATCCAAAAGGAGATGTTTATGATCACATACCATTTAACGGGACAATGAAATCTAGCTTTAATCAGTTTTTCAAACCTAACACACAGAGAACATTGGCACTGTGTACACCTGAAAGTTTAGTTGGAAATTGGACTCTGGCATTTCAAGGTGTATCCTACAAATCTATTCCCTTTAAAGTCATAAATGATTGGATTCCCGGAGCACAAGCAGAGATAAAGCCAGTACCAAAGGGACTAGACCCCTGCTAAATATTATTTTTCCAACATATTATGAAAGCAGATCCTTTCTCCAGTGTGACATGCTGGCCCTGACGGTTCCACTAAATATATGATAGCATCTGAATCACAGTCAACAAGAATTTCTTTGACTTTTTGAGTATTACCTGATTCTTCGCCTTTCATCCATAGTTTGTTTCTAGATCTGCTCCAAAACCAAGAATTTCCTGTTTTTTGAGTTAATTCCAGAGATTCTTTATTAGCATATGCAAGTGTCAGTATTTCTTTTGAATTTACATCTTGAACAATAACAGGTACAAGTCCATCTCCCTTGGCAAAGTCTATGTCATTGATTTTCATTTTCATATTTAATACACTAATTCGTATCAGGTTTTCCTTATATTCTTACAGGAACTCCGTTCTCTTTTAGATACTCTTTTACTCTATCTACTGAATGTGTTTTATAATGAAATATTGATGCAGCTAAAGCAGCGTCAACGTTGGTTTGGAGAAAAACATCAAGCATGTGTTTTGGTATACCACATCCTCCAGACGCTATTACAGGTATATTGACTGCATTAACTATTTCTTGAATGAGCTGTACATCATATCCTTCTTTTGTCCCATCCATATCTATGCTGGTAAGTAGGATCTCACCTGCACCTAGTCTTTCTACTTCTTTGGCCCAATCTATTGCATCAAGACCGGTAGGCGTTTTACCGCCATAGATATACACTTCAAACCAGAATTGTTTCGAATCATGTTTAAAGATGTGCTTGGATTCCTTAATCTCATAATTTCGTTTCACATCCATGGCTATTACAATACATTGTTTGCCAAATATTTCCATTAATTTAGTAATTATTTCTGGATTCTTGACAGCACCTGTATTGATGGCTACCTTATCTGCTCCACTAAGGAGAATATCCCGCGCATCTTGTAGAGTTTTAACTCCACCACCTACTGTAAACGGAATATCAATGACTTGGGCTACTTTTTTTACAAGGCTTTTAATGGTTTCCCGTTGTTGTTCGGATGCTGTAATATCCAAAAAAACAAGCTCATCAGCACCTTCGTTACTATATTTCTCAGCCAACAAAACCGGATCTCCCGCATCCTTAATTGACTTGAAATGCATTCCTTTGACTACACGGCCTTTATCTACGTCAAGACATGGAATAACTCTCTTAGTTAGGGTCATGCCACCAGTTTTACCTCCTCCATCGATATTTTTCCGTCATATAATGCCTTACCAAGGATAACACCATACGAGCCACATTTCTTTACATTTTCTATATCTTGCAAATTTGATATCCCACCACTTGCAATTATTTTAGTTAAGGGTAGGTTGCATGCTTTTTTTAGCGATTCAAGATCAGGTCCGTTTAATGTGCCATCTCTGTCTATACTCGTAATAAGAAATTCTGAATAACCCAGATCTACAAATTGTTTTATTCCATTTATTAGATCTATGTCCGTGCTTTCTTTCCAACCATTTATTACTATTTTTCCTTGTAGTTGATCTGCAGATATTACAAATTTTTCTCTTCCAAATTTCTTTGATATCTCTTCTAGAACTTCTCTGTTTCTAAATGCAATTGTACCAAGAACAACTTTTGTTGCAAATTGTAGCGCATTTTCAATTTTTTCTTTTGTTCTTAGGCCTCCTGCAATTTCTATCGGGATTGATACGTTTTCAGCGATTTTTTTTATTGTTTGAAAATTAGAGCCCATTCCCAGTGTAGCGTCAAGATCCACTATATGAATAATATCAGCTCCTGCCTTTTCCCATTTTTTTGCAGTTTCAACTGGGTTGGAGCTGTAAATTGTTTTTTGCCTTGGGTCTCCCTTGATTAAACGTACTACCTTACCATCCATAATATCTATTGCAGGAATTATTTTCACTTTTTACACACTCGTAAAAAGTTCTTTATCATAATTGAACCAGTCTTGCCTGACTTTTCAGGATGAAATTGTGTTCCTAAAAGGGTACCATTTTCTATCACAGCAGGAACGCTGATTCCATAGTCAGAATCCGCTTTTATAATTTCTTCATTTTTTGGCTTTACTCTATACGAGTGAACAAAATACACCCATGATCCATCTTTTACTCCCTCAAGTAAAATACTGGGTTTCTCAATTTGCAAATCATTCCATCCCATGTGAGGTATCTTGAATTTATTTGGAAGTAGTACGACTTCGCCTTCAAGAACTCCCAGTCCTCCCAATTTTCCTTCCTCACTTTTTTCAAAAAACATTTCCATACCAAGACAAATTCCCAAAATAGGAATTTGGTTTTTGACAAGATCTCGAAATGCAGTTTTTGATGAACTAAGACTCTTTATTGCAGGATCAAAATTACCTACACCTGGAAGTAAGAGACCTGAATATCCATCGATATTATCTAAGTTAGTTATTACATCTACCTCAGCATTATTTTTTTCAAGTGATGATTTTAGACTAAATATGTTACCTGCCCCATAGTCAAATATTGCAACTTTTACCACTACATGGCACCTTTTGTACTTGGTATTCCTTTTTGTTTTTTATCAAGAGTTGCTGCTTGTCTCCATGCTATAGCCAATGCTTTGATAGCAGATTCAATTTTGTGATGATCATTTTTTCCATATTTTACAATAATATGTACACAAACATTGAGGTTTTGAGCAAGGGAGTTAAAGAAGTGTTCTAGATCTTCTTTTGATATTCCTTCAATCTGATTTCTTTCTAACAATAACTCAATTTTGTGAAATTGTCTTTTTACTAGATCCAAAGAAGCTTCCGCTAATGCTTCATCCATTGGCACCGATGCGTGACCAAATCGGACTATACTATTTCTTGTTCCAAGAGATTGATCCAATGCCATGCCAAGTGATATTGCGGTATCCTCTATCAAGTGATGATCTATCCCATCATTTGATTTTGCCCTAAGTTGTAGATCTAGCATGGCATGTTTTGCAAAAGAAATTATCAAATGATCAAGAAATGATATCTCAGTTTTTACTGAAATTTTTCCATTACCATCTACATTAACATTGACAGATACCTCTGTTTCCTTAGTTTTTCTTGTAATTTTTCCTACTCTTGCTTTCATTTAAAATCCCCCTGCAGAGAACTGCCTTATGTCTCAACTAGATTTAATGTCTTCGGAATAAGATCAACTGATTCCAATATCATATTTGCTTTTTTCTTCTCAAACAAGTCAAATTTCTTCGTGGGGTCTTTACTCGTACCATATATACCACAGAAAATTGTTGGAATTCCAGAATCATTTGCCTGCTTTGCCATAATGTAATCCTCAACAGAATCACCAACAAACAAGGCACAACTACTTTTCATTCCTTTAATTGATGAGATAAGAGATTGAGGGTTTGGTTTTGCCATTTCTCTTGGTTCGTCTTCAAGAAACTTGGAGTTTTGAATATCAAATTCGTTAATTAGTTCTTTTAGAGATTCTTTTGCAGACAGTATGCCTCGTCCAGTAACGATAGAAATTTTAGTGCCAAATTTTTTGTGCATCTCTTGCATCAAATTTTGATTAATCAATACAACGTCATTTTCAATCAATCCTGCTCCAGTATAGAACTCTGGTTTTCTTTTGTGTAGCATTTGATATAATTTTGGACCATAAAAAATTTCATCAAAAATAGAATTTAATAGGTTTTCAAATCTTGTACTTGGATAGCTTAGTTTTTTTTGAATGTCAGAAATATCTGCATTAAGAGAATTAAGAAAGTTCTCAACAGATATTATTCCAGACTTGTCTGCGTTTTTGGCTACTTGAAAAACAAATTCATTGAATGGTTTGCGCATTTTCTTTGCAGCAACAAATGATATGATTAAAGCATAAGTTACATCCACCTCATCATTAAATCCACCTGATTCCTTGAATGCTTCGATCATTTTTGTTGTTATCAAGTTATCTTCATTAAAATTTGTCATTTTTTTTATAACAAAATCAACTGTTTTTTTTATTGCAAGATCATAGGAATTTGAAACATCAATCAAAACTCCATCACAATCAAATACTGCTGAATCTAGTTTTTTGATTACGTCGATTTTTGATGGATCAATAAATATTCCATCATCTAGTTTTTTTATACTCAATTTAGCAAGTCCCTTATTGCAGTAAGGAATTTTGAGTTCATAGTCTGAGAACCAACAGTTACCCTCAGACAACCTTCGTGTTTTCCAATTTTCCCAAGGTTCTTGATTGCTATTCCTTGTTCAATTAGTGCCTTGTAGATACGTTGGCTGGATCCATTAGCATCAAATAGTACAAAATTTGCTTGCGAGTCAAATACCTCAAAGACGCTCATTTCTCGTAGTTTTTCTATGATTCTTTTCCTTTCTTTTTTTACTATCTCTGCAACTTCGGCAAAGTGTTTTGAGTGTTGTAAAGCAACTATACCGGTCTCAATTGCAACAGAATTCAATGGATAAGGATATTGTATAACTCTGGTAAATGTGTCTACAACATTCTTGTTTGCCACAAAATACCCAATACGCAGTCCTGCAAGCCCAAACGATTTTGAAAGAGTGCGTAAAACCATGATATTATCAGCCTTCTTTGCAATATCTACAATAGAAGAGTCTGAGAATTCTACATATGCTTCATCAATGATTACAAGTCCCTTAAATTCGTGAATTAATCTTTCTAGCTGTTTTCTTGGAAATTGAAACCCTGTTGGATTATTTGGTGAATCAAGATAAAGAATGCTGGCTTTGTTAAAGTTTTTTAAAAATTTTTCCAGATCTAATGTCATATTTTTTTCAAAAGGAATTTTTATTGTTGGAATAGAATAAAGCTTACACCTTTCTTCAAAAAAACCAAATGTAGGATTTGAAGTAAGAATTGTTGTTTTGCTTGAAGCAAAATTTCCTAGTATGAGATCAATGATTTGATCAGAACCATTACCAACTCCAATCATCTCGGGCGGAAGTTTTAGATATTGAGACAGCGAGTCTACCAATCTTTCAGTTCCTCCCAGTGGATATTCACGAACATCTAGTCTTGCTTGTGTTTTTTCAATTAATGACGATATAAACTCAGGATCAATTGCATAATTTTCATTAGAATCCAATTTTATAATATTAGAATATTTTTCTGGCTTTTTGTATCCGGATAATTTTGAAAACTTATCAATCTCTTTTTTAAACCAATTTTGTTTCATAGTCTTCCTCGCACTGCATTATAGTGATTTGGTAGTCCTTCAGCATCTGTAAATGCCTTCATATATCGAGATATTTTTGTAAGAGATTTTCTCGAAGATTCTACCCGAGTTTGTAATTTCATGTAATCTAATACTCCTAGTGACCCTCGTGTTCTTCCAAACCTATTGGTTGGAAGTATGTGATTAGAACCTAAAAGGTAATCGCTTGCTGAAGAAGGAGTATTTTGACCCAGAAGGACCAAACCAGCATTTGTTATTTTTTTACTCACTCTACTAGGATTACTAGTCATTACTTCCAAGTGTTCTGGAGCAAGACTATTTACAAAGTCAACCATATCTTTTTCTGTATTACACATAGCTATGAAGCCATTTTTTTTCAGGCTTTCTTTTATGATGTCAGATCTCTTGGACATCTTTACTTCTTGTTGTAAAGACTTTACTACTAAGTTCTGTAGCTTTGTAGAATTTGTGATTAAACAGCACATTGTATCGGCACTGTGTTCTGCTTGAGAAATCAAATCCAGTGCTACAAGTTTAGGATTTGCAGAAGAATCTGCTATGATGGCAAGTTCTGTAGGGCCAGCAATCATATCAATAGAAACAACATCGCTAAGTAGTGATTTTGCAATTGTAACAAATACGCCTCCAGGACCTACAATTTTATCAACTTGAGGAATTGATTCTGTACCATATGCTAATGCTCCAATAGCTTGGGCTCCCCCTACCTTATAGAACTCATCAACTCCACATATGTCAGCTGCTACTAATGTTAGTGGATCTACCTCTCCTTTTTCATCGGGTGGAGATACAGCAATAATTTTTCTAACACCTGCAACCTTTGCAGGAATAACAGACATTACTACCGTACTTGGGTATCTCGCCTTACCACCAGGTATGTAACACCCTACACTGTCAATCGGAGTAAACAGTTTCTGTATCTTTGTACCGTCAAATGATATTGAGATATTTTTTAATTGATTCTTTACCATTTTTTCGCTTTTTTCCAATCTTCTTTTTGCTAGATTTATTGCAGAAATTTGTTCACTTGTTACTTTTGAGTAAGCACTAGTGAATTCTTTAGGGCTAACTCTGAAAGAATGAAGTGATGCCTTAGTAAATTTTAGTTCGTATTCCTTAACTGCCCTATCCTTTCGTTTCTTTACATCAGAGATAATGCCAAGTACTTTTCTTTGCAGTGCTGCAGTGGGTTTAGGCCTTACAAATTCCACAGTAGAAGATATATCTTGAATTTTTATGATTTTCATCAACTTTCTTCATCACGTTTTATCTCCTCAAGTGACAGTATCTGTTTTGGCTCATGTACCACTAGGCCTTGTGCTATCTTTCGTAGTTTTGGAACAATCTTGTGAAATTCTGACTTTGGTATGATAGTGTTTATTCCGTACCAGCCCTTCTCACTAAGAGGGCTGACTGTTGGTCGTTTAAGTGATGGTAGCTCTGCTAGAAGTCTGGATAAATTCTCCTGTTTGACATTTAAGAATAGATGTAAGTGTTTTTTGCCTTCTACAGCACCCCGCAGCATTGTTACAATATCAAAAATTTTTCCTCGTTTTGATTTGTCTTTAAGAGCAGTTTTGTTTGCTATCAGGACCGCGGTAGATTCCATGACAGTATCGACTATTTTTAGTTGATTTTGAACAAGCGTAGTGCCAGTTTCTGTTACATCCATTATAGCATCTACATCTTCTGGGGGCTTTGCTTCAGTTGCACCAAATGAAAGAAAGATCTGTACGTTCTTGTTAGTTCCAAGGCTAAGCCAGGGGGTTACAATAACTGGCTGTTTTGATCCATAAAATTTCTTGTAATTCTTGCACTGCATTATGAATTTGGAAGCAGTAGTTAGATATTCAGAGGAAATACGCAGAACTTTTTTCTTTCTTGCATATTGTGCAATCATTTCATCTAATGATTTGAAGTGATAAGAGTCAGGAATAGCAATTACTAATTTTATTTTTCCATATTCTAAATTAAGAAGAACCTCAACATCAGAATGTGTTTCTTTGACCCAATCTTTTCCTGTTATACCAACATCATACAATCCATTATACACAAGACTTGGGATTTCCTGTGGGCGAAGCATCTTTACAGAAATCTGCGGATCATCCAAAATTACCCTATAAGTTCGCTCCCGTCTAACAACACGGGTCCAAGATTTTTCTAGAATCTTAAATGTAGCTTCTTCAATACTTCCCTTTGGTACTGCAAATTTTACTATTGTCAACGTAGTCTTCCAACCTTCTTTGGATATATATTTAGTCGCCTATAGTTCTTGGAATATCTCTTTAGCTCGGGTAACTGAGATATTGCCTTCCTTTACCATTCGCGATATTACCTCATCTGCTTTCTCTGTAGGTATACCTGCACTGGCAACTATGTTTCTTGCATGCAGTTTCATATGCCCCTTTTGGATTCCTTCAGAAGCAAGTGCCCTAATTGCACTAAAGTTCTGAGCTAATCCCACAGCACCCATAATACATGCCAACTCTTTAGCAGATTTTACTCCAAGTATTTTTGTGCACACTTTGATCATTGGATGTATGTTAATTATTCCCCCAACTATGCCAACTGACATTGGAAGTTCAATTTCGCCGACAAGATTACCATTTCTGTCTTTTTTCCACGTAGTGATTGATGTGTATCTACCTTGTCGTGATGCATATGCATGAGCAGCAGCTTCAATTGCTCTTGTATCTTGACCGGTAGAATTTGCCACAGCTATTATGCCATTCATAATTCCTTTATTGTGTGTAACAGCACGATATGGATCGTTTGCTGCAAATTCATACGCCCATAAGATATTATCAATTATTTTTTCTCCTCCCACTTCATCTTTATCAAAAATTGCTTTTCCTCTTACCAATCTTTTTGTTGAATAGTTTGATAATATACGCAAAATTGCTCTTCCTCCAGTAATTTGTTCAATTAGAGGTGCAACAGATTCACACATTGTATTTGTTACATTAGCTCCCATAGCATCACCAACATCTATCAAGAGCTCTACAATAATCATCTTGCCATATTTTGCCTCTACTTTTTTACATGAAACTTCTTTTGCGCCTTTTTTCATTTGTGAGAGAGTTTTACTCTTTGAATTTGCAAGTTGAATTATTTCGTTAGTCGATTTCATTATTTTTTGAATAGCAGACTTTACGTCAACGTCAACTACTTGAATTTGTCCAATGCTATAAGATTCATCTGCAGTCATGACAAAACCACCGTGTTTTCTGGCTATTTTAGCAGCTTTTGAGGATGCTGCAACAACCGATGGTTCTTCAATCACCATTGGAATTAGATAGTCTTTCCCATTTATGGTAAAATTTGTTGCAATTCCTAAAGGGAATGAGAGCGTACCGATTGCATTTTCGATCATGTTGTTGGCTTGATTAAATGATATTCCGCCGTCATTTTTTAGAATCTCAAGATCTTCTTTTGACAGTCCGCATAAAGATTCAAGTATCTTTAGTTTTTCATCTCTTGTTTTTTCATTGAATTTTGGAATGGATGAGTTTGCCAAGTTATTTTACAATCCTCAATAATTTATCATCATTTTTGTCTGGAAAACCCTTTCCGTCCGTATTACTAGTAAGTATATACAAATATCCATCTGGTCCTTCCCCAACCTCACGAATTCTGCCCAAACCATCTAGTATGATTTTTTGCGTTCCTAATGTATCATTATTGATTTGTATCTGGAACAATGCATTTCCCCGAAGAGATGCTATTACAATACTATCTTTAAAGTCGAGCTTTCCTGATTTATAATACACCATACCAGCAGGTTGAATGCTGATATCATAGCATCGCTTTGCATCCTGATACTCCTTTTGACCACTGCATTCTTGATTTGGCCAACCATAATTCTGGCCACTTTTAATCAAGTTTATTTCATCATTTTTTGTAGGCCCCTCTTCTGTTTCATAGAGATTGCCGTTACTGTCCCACGCTAGCCCTTGAGGATTTCTATGTCCATATGAATAGACAGGTGAGTTTGGGATAGGATTATCTGATGGAATTGTACCGTCATCATTTAATCGTAAAATTTTTCCAGCAAGCGAGTTTAGATCTTGTGCTGCATTATCATCAGTAGCATCTCCAGTTCCTACATATAGTTTGTTATCAGGGCCAAATTTTATGACACCCCCATCATCAAATTCTGCTCCAGGGATTTTATCCAAGATAGTTGTTGCATCAGCAATTTTTTCATTATCTATTGTGATTCTCAGTACCTTGTTCCAAAGCTTATCCCCATCTTTGTAAGTATAGTACACGTACATGTAGTGATTTTGTATAAAATTTGGATGTAATGTGATTCCTAAGAGTCCAGCATCATTAATATCTGCAACATGAAGATCGGCTACAGAATTGTTAGATAGTACATCATTATCAATAACTCGGATTCTGCCAACTTTTTCTGTCAAGAAAATTTTATCATCAGAAAATGCTAATGCCCATGGCTTTTGTAGCTTTGTAGTAACAACTTTTACAGCATCAGTTCCGTTTTGACTTGCGTCAGGTTTTGGAATAACAATTGATCCTGATGGAGATGTAATTATTATTATAGATACAGCAATTGCAGCAATTATTGCTATGATTCTAGTTCTTTTGTCCACATGGGTCAGACTTTCAAAATCCTATTAATTATTTCTAAAAATTTGATAAAGCGTATATATCACCCTGAGACTCCTTCACCCTTAGCGGGGTGGGGAAGCCAGACTACGGGGCTAAGTCATCCCGGCGGGCTCATAATCAACACCGATGAGATACCCGCAAGTCAGTAGTTCAAATCTACTCCCCGCTACTACGTTTAACATAATTGGTGCTTAAACCAGTTTGATGATTTATCAAAGTGCAATTTAGTATTAAATTTCCTAATTCTTTGTAATGGCCTAGTCAGATGCCTATGTGCGGTAGAAACAGGAAGGTAGAATTGTTTTTTAATTTTCCTTGGATTTTCTTTTCTAATTTTTTCAGTTGCGATACTGCCACAACGTACACAACTAAACCCTTGATTCTTTCCTTTGGATTTCATACTTTTCTTGCATCTAAGACACAATGGGTTTACCCACAAAATGTCTTTTTCCAGTTCTAAAACTTGAAGAAATTCTACATTTAGTACACGCTCGTGGTTTTTTGATGCTTTTCTTATACCACCTCCTATCTTGACAAGATCACCTTTGATTAATCCAGATACTACAGAACCAAGCCCAGTTTGTTTGTATGTTGCACATTTTATTGTCTTATTTTCTTTAGTGATTGAGAAAAATACATGTCCCCCTTTCTCAATTTGCGGTTTGGATGATATTTTTCCCACAATGTATCCGGATGAGAATGGCTTTAGATCTGCAATGTCAAGTTCATTTTCTAGATGATCACCTGTTCCCTGATTTGATCTAAATATCATATAGCCCTCTATTTTTTCATCAGATCTTACCAATGATGCACCCTTGATAACAGAATTAACATCTTCACCTCTAACTCCAAAGAAGACAGGATCTTGACCATGAGGAGCAATCAGGATTCTATTTTTGGCATCATCAAAACTATTGAATGTCCTAGGAAAAGTCATCTTCTGCATTTTCTTTACGCTTTCCTTTACAATTTCTCTTTTCCTTCCAAAGTTTATTTTATTTCTATATGAGATAAGCTCAAATGTATGATCTCGGAAATTATATCCTATTGCTCCAATAGCACCAACTAATCCTTGACCATTTCCAAATGAAAACATTTCAAGTCCATTTTCCATGGCAAATTGTTTTGCGTAACTTCTGCTTACAAGTTTGTAAAGAGCCATTTTTCCAAATTCTGAGAAACTTTTTGGAATTTCTTCATTCTTATAGAAAACAAGTCCAGGATTGGCCCCATCTCTTATAGCAGAATACTTTTTAACAAATTGTACAATGTTTTTCTTTACAATTTCTGGTTTTCTAGTTTTTATTTTTATTGCAACCGCTCCATTTCCACGTGTTTTCCAAGGAACGTTTGGGTTAAATCGTATCAGATATGGATAATCTAGAAATTTCACGTGTTCTTTTTTTAGATATTCAACTATTTTATAGGCAAGATAGGTAGTACACATGCCCTTTCTAGAATCAGTATCATCAAATCCAATATGAAGAACCGTGGATCTTTTCATTCTATAACAGTCATAGTCAAAGTTGAACGCACATTTTTGAGTTGCCTTATGTTACTTGAGATGGTTTTTTTCAATGTTTCACTATCTGGAGCCTCAATTTTTACCACCAAATCGTATGCGCCATAAAGTACGTAAACATACTTTACATAGTTCATAGTTTTGAGCTGATTTAATAGATCATTTTCTGCTCCTAATTCAGCATTAATTAACACAAATGCAATTGGCATTGTTTGCTCTTCTAAATGTACGATATTAAATATTGTGTCAGTTCGCTTGATTTAAATTAAAAAAATAATCCTTAATACCAATTGATAGTTATCGATGAAAAACGAATATTCAGAGAGATAGAAGAAAGAAGACCAGTATCAGTTGCATTAAATGGTCCGGATGGAATTTTACCAAAAATTCAAGAAACAGCTTCTAAAATAATGGAAAAATTTGGAATTCCAGCATATGTTATGGCTGATAGTTGTTTTGGATCATGTGATCTAAATACAAATGGTATGAAAGTATTGGGCGCCGAATTACTATTTCATATAGGTCATACCATAAACTCTACAAGTTTTGGTGATAACATAATTCTTGTCGATGCATTTGATAACATTTCTTTTGAAACAATTGCAAAAAAATGCGCTTCAGAATTTGCTGGAAAAACTATTGCGCTTATTACAGATAGCCAACATTTACACGAGGTCGAAAAGGTAAAGAAGATACTGGAAGAAAATCATGTCAAGGTCAAAATAGGTAAGGGTAAGGGACAACTAAATGATGGCCAAGTTTTCGGCTGTGAGTTTTATCCAGCAATGGAGACAAAAGACGAGGTAGATGTCAATTTATTTTTGGGTCAGAGTAATTTTCATGCCTCAGGAATTGCATTATCAACAAACATACCAACATACGTATTAGATCCATACTTCAATGAGATTAGGGAAGTTACAGAGTTTGCACAGAGGCTACAGAAAAAGGCTATTTTGACCATTTACAAAGCTGCAGAGGCTGACTCGTTTGGTATCATCATTGGGTTAAAAGAAGGACAATTTTCAAAAACTACTGGATTGAAATTCAAGAAAGAACTTGAAAATCTTGGTAAAAAAGTTCAACTATTTGCGCTAACTGAGATAAGTGATGACAGGTTAAGAAATCTGAAGGATATAGATGCATTTATACAAGTTGCTTGCCCAAGGATATCAACGGATAATCAATTTCACAAGCCAGTCTTGTCCACTCCACAAGCAAATGCGCTACTAAAAATATTAAAAAAAGAAGGTATGGAAGGATTCCTACAGATTCCTCATTGGCTATAACAATAAAATTCAACTGGTTGTAATTGTTGAATATTACAAATGCTTTAGATAAAGCTCGTCTTGTTTAAAGTAAGAAAATGTCAAAATGTGTGTAGTTCCTGTGGGCATGAAATTAAAGAAGAGTGTTTTATTAACGATTGTACATGTTGTATACCAGATCATTTGGGTTCATATGGAAAAAAAGACAATTAATAAGATCTGAACGCATCTTTCTCAAAATATAACGAAATAAACAATTATAATCATCGGATACAAAATTTGTGCATTGTCACAAAAACAAGCTCTTCCAGGAGATAAAATAGCCATAATAGAAGAATTTGAAACTGGAACCAATACATTTGATGATGGACAATCCATACGATCTTTAGTTGTTGGTACGGCTGAATTTGACAAAGTAAATCGTATTGCAAAAATTACTGAGATGAAAAAGCGAGCCGTTGCAAAGGTAGGTGATACCATAGTAGGAAATGTTTCAGCATTGATGAACAACATGTTTGCCATAAATATGCTCTACATTAATGGCAACCCCACGCATGCAGGAGTTGAATGCATTTGTCAAGCTAAAGGAGCAAAAAAAAGAATACTTGTAAGAGTGGGCGACATAGTTGCTGCCAAAATAATTAGTCATCTCAATGGCGTAATTCATGCGGTAATTAATGAGCCAGAGTTAGGCGTGTTATTCTCCCAGTGTGTAAAATGTGGCTCTAAAGTTATTGCTCTTGGTTCCAACGTGAAATGTGTTGATTGTGGATACATAGAAGAAAGAAAATTGTCAACTAAGTTTGGAAACAGCGATTTTATAAAAATCGGTTCTAGTTAAAAGCATGTTAAAAATAGCATTTCAAGGAGAACGCGGAGCATATAGTGAGGCCGCCGCAATTAGTTTTTTCAAAGAAACAATTGAAACCATCCCTCATCCCACTTTTCATGATGCTCTAGAATCCACTGAAAAGAAAATAACTGATTACACTATTCTTCCTGTTGAAAATTCACTAGAGGGTAGTGTTGGTGAGAGTTATGATTTACTTCTTACTACAAATCTTAATGCTGTGGGCGAAATATATTATAGGATAAAACATTGTTTAATTGCTTTTCAAAATATTGAAAAAATTGATACTGTATATTCACACCCACAAGCCCTTGGCCAGTGTAGGGAATTTATTCAGAAAAATCATCTCAAACCAATACCTACCTATGATACGGCTGGAAGTGTAAAGATATTACTTGAATTAAAGTCTAAAAATATATCTTGTATTGCTAGCAAAAGAGCCGCTGAAATTTACAATGTGCCTGTAATAAAAGAGGGAATAGAAGATAATCAAAATAATTATACAAGATTTTTAGTTCTTAGTAGAGACAAACATGGAGCTACATCAAAAGACAAAACTTCGATAATATTTTCCATTAAACACACTCCTGGAGCCTTGTATAACATTCTTGAGAAATTTAATGCAAATAAAATAAATCTGACAAAGATAGAATCTCGTCCTACAAAGACAACACCTTGGGAATACAACTTTTATGTAGATTTTGATGGACACCAAGAATCTAAAAATGTTAAAGAAACATTGGACAACATAAAACCAAACACATTGTTTTTAAAAGTTCTAGGTTCTTATCCTAGAGCAGAATTAAGCTAAAAACCGCGTGGTTTCCGTACAGAAAAAGCTGCACTTATTCCAATTATCAAGATTCCAGATGATATTACAATTAAATGTGACATGAATATCATTGGATTTTGAACAGCTTCCAGTTTTCCTGTTACATGAAGCGGTGAACCTCCAGTGTTTGTTATGTTAATGAAATGTTTTCCATCTGCAAGGCTAACCCAATCAAAACTAACTTTATTTTCAAAATCATTATCTACTTGTAGACCATTTGATGGAGTTTTAAGTTTTACATGAAATGATGCTCCTGTGACATTCAAAAGTTCATGATAGTGATTTTGAGCATCAAATTCAAAGACATCACTTTTTCCAATATCCACTGTATCGTTTACATCATGAAGATTAGAAAATGATTGGAGAAGAAAATATACACCTAGTGCAACAGCCAAAGAACCTATTCCTATACCAATTGCTGTTTTTTTGCTTAACATTTCTAAAAACTAGTACAATACCATATTTAAGTTCGGTTACATGAGTTCAACATCGTGAGGCTGACTTTCTGCATATCCTGCAGTTGACATTTTAATAAATTCAGCATTCTGTTGCATCTGAACAATATTATTTGCTCCACAATAACTAAGACCTGAACGTATACCTCCAGTAAGTTGTTTTATGATATCAGTTACGCTTCCTTTGTATGGGACCATAGCTTCGACTCCTTCTGCAACATAATCATTAAGATCATCACCCATTGCTAGTGCTCCTGTTTCTTTTGTCTTTCTTCCAAGAGAAGCATAAAACGACGCCATACCTCTGTAAATTTTGTATCTTTTACCATTTCTCATAACATAGGAACCAGGACTTTCATCGGTTCCTCCAAGTAAGCTGCCAACCATAACGGTGGATGCACCTGCTGCAAGTGCTTTGGTGGCATCGCCCGAATTTCTTACTCCACCATCTGAAATTATTGGTACATTATATTTTCTTCCTACTTGTGCGCAGTCCATTACTGCAGTAAGTTGTGGGACTCCTGAGCCAGTTATTACTCTAGTAATACAAATAGAGCCAGAGCCTACTCCTACTTTTACTGCATCTACTCCTGCTTTTATGAGGTCTTCTGTACCTTGTGCAGTTGCTACGTTGCCTGCAATTAATTCGCAGTTAGGAAATGCTTTTTTGATCAATCGAACAGTGTTTATTGCATTATCACTATGACCATGTGCTATATCAACAACAATAGTATCAGCACCAGCATCAAGTAATGCCTCCGTTCTTTCCATAAAATCGCCTTTTACACCTACTGCTGCTCCAACCAGTGGCCTTCCTTTCTTATCTTTAGAAGCCTGAGGATAATTACCTGCATTTATGATGTCCTTGCTGGTTATCAGTCCTTTTACATTTCCTCGTTCGTCAAGAAGAGGTAGTTTCTCAATACAATTTTTTCGTAGGATGTCTTTTGCTTCGCCTATACCTATTCCGGACTTTGCAGTAATGACATCACTTGTCATTACTTCTTTTACTTGCTTTTTTTCGTCTGCTGGTTCTAGCATAACAATATCTCGTCGTGTCAATATACCAACTAGTTTACCAGTCTCATCAGTTACAAGAAGGCCAGAAACCCCACGCTCTCGCATAGATTCAACGGCTTGATGAATTGTTTGTTCAGGTCTTATGGTATAGGGATTTTCGATCATAATACTGCCTGAACGTTTTGTTTTTAATACTTCATTTACTTGCTCAGAGATGGTCAAGAATCTATGAATAATTCCTATTCCTCCTTCGCGCGCTATGGCTACAGCCATTGCTGATTCTGTAACAGTATCCATGTTTGCACTAATTATTGGAATGTTCAAGGAGATATTTTTTGAAAGTTTAGTTTGGAGATTTGTTTGAGATCTAGTTACTATACTTGATCGTTTAGGAACAAGGAGTACATCATCAAACGTTAGTCCTTCCCTTATTTCCAACTGAACCTTCTTGTTTAGAATTAAAATCTGTTATAAGCCTTTCTTGGTATCACATAAGTTTTTCAGTTACCAGAGCGATCTCTCTAGTTTCTTTTACATTGTGTGTTCGAATTACATCAGCACCCTTCAAAATTGCAAAAGATTCGGCAGCCAAAGAACCATAGAGTCTCTTTTCTGGGTTTGGTTCATTCAATAATTCACCCAGAAATGATTTCCTTGATACCGATATTAGAAGTGGATATGTATCCTTAATCAAGTCAAGATTTTGAAGTATCAAAAGATCTCTTTGTAACCAATCTGAATCAATTTTTGTGAAAAACTTTCCTTTACCGTTTTTTCTAAAAAAACCAATTGCTGGATCTATTACAATCTTATTTGCTGATATTCCTGCATTTTTTGCAATTGTTATGCTTCGCTTGATTAGTTTCTTGGTTTGGACTATATGGTTTCCACGAACTAGACCTTTACTGTACGCACAGATAATAACTGATGGTTGGTATTCTGATAGAATCGAAGGCATTTGTGCATCATATTTTAGACCAGAAATGTCATTAATGGTTTCTACACCAAGATCAAGAGCTGCCTTGGCAACACCTGCACGACAAGTATCAACAGATATTGGGAGTTTCGATACTTTTTGAATCGCATTTATTGCGTTTGTAATTCGTTCGATTTCTTTTTTCTCGGTTATTACGGTATTAAGATATGGTGCAGTAGACATACCTCCTACATCGATAAAATCAGCCCCATCTTCTTCCATTTGTTTAGCTATTTTTCCAATGGATGTTCTGTCCGTATAGATGGATTTTTTATAAAACGACTCCGTACTTGTGTTTATTATTCCCATAATTCTAACAGGATTGGAGCCACCAACACGAATCTTTCCAAGATAATTCATATGGTTTATGATTAACCCAGATACATTTAGACTTACATGACTTTAGATGGGTGGCCAAAAAAATATCAAGAAATTCTCAAGAAATTTGGATATGATGTTAGAAAAGATATCAAAGCAGCCAAGATTCTAAATTCAATCATAGATAACAGATTAGCTACAACAAATATTGAGAGAAAAATTAAAGGTAAGCCAGTTTTTGTCATAGGAGCTGGTCCGTCATTGGGACAAGCTATACCACATTTAAAAAAATTCAAAGAGATAACCAAGATAGTAGCTGACAGTGCTACACCTATTCTACTTGAGCATGGAATCAAACCAGACATTGTTGTAACAGATCTTGATGGTGATTTAGATGCGCTCAAAAAAGCATCTAACAATGCCATCATGGTAGTCCATGCTCATGGCGATAATATGAGATGCCTTCCATTTGCTCATTTCTTCAAACGTTGTATGGGCACTACACAATCAGAACCGTTTGGCAATATTCAAAATTACGGTGGTTTTACAGATGGCGACAGATGCGTTTTCCTCACAAGACATTTTGGTGCAAATAAAATAATACTTTTTGGCATGGATTTTGGTTTTAGGGTAGGAAGTTCATCTAAAACTAATAGACGTGATAAATCCATCAAGATAAAAAAACTGCGTATGGCAAAATCACTACTAGAATGGCTTGCGTCAAAAAACAGATCAGGTCTTTACACTACATCTAGTCCCATATTGGGATTCAGGAAGATTCGATTTGCAGATCTTCAAGGGTTAGTTAGAACGTAAAGCTTGTTTTAATATTTATTATCCATTCAACATTATAGAATACGTGAGTTATCCAGAAGAGCGGGTCAAGGAGATTTTAGAGATAAGAGAGTGGATCGCTGAAGAAATAGACAAACGGGAACGGGAGATAGACAAATTAAAACAAAATCTCCAGATTTTGGATTCTCTTGTAAAACAATCAAGTTTCAGTAAGGCATCCAATCTCATGTCAACTAAATCAAGACAAGAATCATCTTCTGTTATTCCTATTAAAACACCAGATAACAAGGTAATAGCAAACGCACATGTAACGGAGAATGAACTAGTCATAATACCAGATAAAGAAATAATGTTAGATATCGAAACCCAACCATTCAAATCATTTTTCTTAGGGAGAATCGTAGGCGGAATGCAGAACCAAGATAATACAGAAGTACAAAGTGGAAAGATTGCGCCAGAATCTGTTATCCAATGTATGGTAAATAAAGATGGAACTAGAATTAGAGAAATTCTTATCAAAAATTATCGTCAAAAAGACAGGGTCAATGAGATAATCAACACTGTAACATGGTCATTTTCTAGAATGATTGAAAATTCTCAAAAGTGAGATAATGGATAGAATCGTTGTCTTAGATTTTGGATCACAGTATAGTCACCTCATATGTAGGAGAATCAGGGAGTTCTCAGTTTATGCCGAGCTAGTTCCATATGATATTTCACTTGAGGAATTAAAGAAAATAAATCCAAAAGGCATTGTCTTTAGTGGAGGTCCTTCCAGTGTATACAACAAAGATTCTCCAAAACCTGTAGATGGAATTTTTGAAATTGGTTTGCCTGTTCTTGGGATTTGTTATGGTCATCAACTAATTGTAAACACATTTGGTGGAAAAGTAAAAAGTGCCAACAAAGAATATGGTTCTTCTTTGCTTAACATAGATAACAATACTGATTTGTTATCTAATCTTGGCAAATCAACCAAAGCGTGGATGAGTCATGGAGATGCGGCTGAAGTTCTTCCAAAGGGATTTGAGGTGATAGGACATACAGAGAGATCTTTTGCAGCAGCAATTGCAAACAGACAAAAGATGATCTATGGAATTCAGTTTCATCCTGAGGTTGTACATACAGAAAATGGTATTCAAGTTCTAAAAAATTTTGTATTAGACATATGTAAAGCAAAACAAGATTGGACCTTAGAGAATTTCATAGAAACCACAGTTGCAGATATATCAAAGATTGATGGTAATGTCCTATGCGGCATAAGTGGTGGAATTGATTCCACAGTAGCTGCACTACTTATTCAAAAAGCAATAGGAAACAGACTCAAATGTGTTTTTGTTGATAATGGATTACTTCGGTTAGACGAAGAAAAAGAAGTCGAAAATATGTTTGAAAATAATTTTGGAATGAATTTTACTGTAATCAATGCAAAAGAGAGATTTCTTACAAGACTTAAAAAAATAACAGATCCGGAAGAGAAAAGAAAGATCATAGGTGAAGAATTTGTCAAGATATTTACAGAGTTTGCAGAAAAAAATGGACCATTCAAGTGGTTAGCGCAAGGCACACTGTACCCTGATGTTATAGAGAGTGGTGTATCCAAGGGACCTGCAGCTGTAATCAAGACACACCACAATGTGGGTGGATTGCCATCTTGGCTTAACCTCCAAGTTTTGGAGCCTTTGAGATATCTATACAAAGATGAGGTAAGAAAAGTGGGAAAAATTCTTGGCGTACCAGATCATTTACTAAATAGACATCCATTTCCGGGACCGGGACTTGCAGTAAGAGTCATGGGAGAGGTAACTCCTGAGAAGTTGCAAATTTGCAAACATGCAAGCAAGATAGTAGAAGATGAATTATTATCATCAGGTTGGTATAACAAGGTCTGGCAAGCCTACGCTGCAGTAGGTGATGACAGAGCTGTTGGAGTAGTAGGCGATGAGAGAAAATACAGTCATGTTGTTTTAGTACGTGTGGTAGATTCAATTGATGCCATGACTGCTGACTGGACTAGACTGCCATCAGAAGTACTCGAACGAATTAGCAATAGAATCACAAACGAGGTAGATGGAGTAGCTTGGGTAAGTTATGTAATTTCAAGTAAACCACCAGCTACTATAGAACCACAATAAAAATTTAGTTTAGAGAAAATAGAGTGTAAAAAATTCTCTATGGTACTGGAATTATTCTAGCTGTTGGCGATTCGTTTTCATGGTGTACAGTAATTTGTACTGTATCACTTGACTGACCAAACGAGTTGCTTACTGTCAACTTGAACTCGAATGTCTTAGATTCTCCAATAGGCACATCTGGTGCAAAGAATGCTGGGTGAACACTATTTGTAAATAGCAAGGTTACTGGATCACCACTTGTCTGTGTCCACGAGTATTTTATGTTGTCACCAGTGCTAGCACTACCATCAAGTGTAACAAGTGTACGATATGTTACATCTTGATCAGGACCTGCATTAGCTACTGGTGGTTGTCCAGTTGCTTGTACCTGGTTGATTCTTACATTAACTTGGCATGATGGAATATCTATGATTGGATCACTGACATCAAGTTGGAATCGTAATGTACCACTTGGAGCAGATAGTGATGGAGCCATGAATGTTGGATTGAGTGAATCAGCTCCAGTAAGCTTTACTGGTTGGCCTGTAATCTGTCTCCAGTAGAATGACAAGTTGTCATTGCTTGGATTAGATACTGCTGCTGATAATCTTACCAAAGTATTTTCATTAACTGAAATATCTGAACATGTAACAGTGGGTGTCACATGGCTACTCTTTACTGTGACTTTAACTAAAGCAGAAGCTCTTCCTCCGTGTCCATCATCTGCAGTGAGAATGAAAAGCATTGGTTTTGTTGAGCCTGGAGTAATAGCTGGAGATACAAATGATGTGGTGGTATCTGTAGTGGATGATAAGCTAACTTGTGGACCAGAGTATTGACCCCAAGTATAGGTGATTGGATCATTGTCTGCATCGGTAGCAGAGCCTGTTAGGGTTACCTGAGTTCCCTCATCAACTACTTGATCTGGACTGACTTTAACTACTGGAGGATGATTAACGTGTAATACAATTACATTAAATGTTGTAGTATCTTTTGCTTCATGACCATCATCTACTGTTAGGGATAAAACTACTGTGCTTACCTGATGTGGAGGAACTGCTGGAGCGACAAAGGATATGACTCCAGCAGATGGGCTTGGTGAAAATGTGATTGGATCTCCTGAAACTTGTGACCAAGAATATGTTAATGTGTCACCATCTGGATCAGCTGATCTTAGACCAGACAGTGTTACTTTTGTCATTTCATTTACAACTATGCTATTTACTCCACCATATCTGTAATATGCTGAAGCTAGTGCGTTCTTGCTAACTGCACTTGATTGATAAACATTAGAAGTATAGTAGTTATCACACCATATGTGATCTGCACCTTGGAATTTTTGGATACAGTCTTGAAGTAATTTTACCGCATCACTGTTTGCTGGTGTACTTTGAGCATGAGCAGGTATTGCAGGTAAAATAGCAGCAAACATCATCACGGCTAACGTCATTACTAAAAATCGGTAATTCAATCTGTGGGGACTTAATTTGCGATTATTAAAAAACCTTTCTCTCATTTGATCTAAACACAAGATCGTAATTTTGATCCATTTTATGCAGATCTATCAATTATAGACATTTTCTGGAAAATACAGACTTAGGAGGATTTTTCGTCAATAAATGACAAAACTTCATTCATAGTGGGCGGAGTTCCTTTAGAATTGGTTACATATAGTGCAGCGGCCCCATTTGCAAAAGCAAGTCTTTCTAATGGTTCCAATTTTGCCATATATCCAACCACATTTGCAGCGTCCCAAACATCTCCTGCGCCTGTCACAAACAAAGGATTGATTTGAAATGATTTGGCAAATTTCACTTCTTTTCCATTTGACCAGTATGCACCCCAAGAAGTATGAAGATCTACAGGTATGGATATCTTATTAGATAATTCTGTAACTAATTGTGGCAAGTCATCTCTTTGGGCAATCTCGTTCATGCCGTATTGTTTTAAGAGTAGATTGCATTCATTTTCATTAATGCATAAAGAATGCAGATTATTTTGGAGTTTTTTTAGTGCATCTTTAAATTCTTCTACTCTAGTCTGAATATCTGCAGGATCTAAAAAATGAAGGGCCAGTTTTGCCTTTGAAAATACATCTATTGAAAGTGCGGTTCCTTTCTTATTGCTTGCCCAATTTGTCATTATTACAGCGTCAGCCTTTGCAAGCACCTCATTTTCTGCAATGCCCAATCTATCCGGTCCAAAATTCTCATTATCTCCCAAATCAGAAATCATTACATTCACAATCTTTTTCTTGTTATCTAGTTCAAGAGAAGTTGTTCTTCCAGGCTTTCCATCAATTATGAAAAGTGATGCCTTATCAAGATCAGAAAATGTTTCTTTTAGTATTTGTGAGCTTGTCTTGTCTGCTACAGTAATTAATGATACAGGACATCCAAGGCGAGCAAGTGCATATGCAACATTGGTTGCATTTCCACCTTTCAGATCTGTTTGTAATATTCCACGTATACTTCCGCCCAATCTGGATTTTTCTAAAACTTGACTGTATAATTTTTCTAAATTTTGTATCTTGATTATCCTATCAAGGAAGAAATCATTTAGAACAACAATGGAATTATTGAGTTTAAGATTGCGTAATTTTTCTAACATATGATGGTTTAACCCATCGGTGGCATCTTTCCGCCACTCTTTCCACCTGATGAAGCAATTACATCATCAATTCTTAATATCATACATGCTGCTTCTGTTGCAGATTTGATTATCTGTTCTTTTACTGCAACTGGTTCAATGATATCAAGTGAGTACATGTCTGCAACGCGTGTGTTTCTTGCATCTATTCCAGTCCATTTCTTTCCTTGTGATTGTTTTGCACGTAAAGTCACCATCGTGTTAATTGGATCCATTCCTGCATTTTCGGCAATAGTAAGTGGGATCACTTCCAATGCTTCGGCATATTTCTTTATTGCAAGTTGTTCTCTTCCTTCGAATCTATCAGCCCAATCCTTTAGGTGTGATGCAAGATATTCCTCTGGGGCTCCACCTCCTGCCACTACTGCTGGTTTTTCAATAACATCTTTTACTACCATCAGTGAGTCATGAAGTGATCTATCAACTTCATCAACTACTCTTTGCGAACCGCCTCTAATCAAAAGTGTGATGGCTTTTGGATTCTTACAGCCTTCGATAAAGACCCATTTTTCTGTCTCTACCTTTCGTTGTTCTACTAACTCTGCGGTTCCCAAGTCTTTAGAGGTCATGTCATCAATATTGCTACTAATTCTACCTCCAGTTGCTTTTGCAAGTTTTCCCATATCACTTTCTTTTACTCTTCTAACTGAAAGTATTCCTTGCTTTGCAAGATAGTGTTGAGCTATATCATCAATGCCTTTTTGGCAGATCAGAACATTAGCACCAATTTCATGAATTTTTTCAACCATTGATTTGAGCATTCTATTTTCTTCTTCAAGAAACATTTGCATTTGTGTTGGATCAGTAATTCTAATTTCAGCACTCATCTCTGTCTTTTCAATTTCTAGTGCAGAATTTAGCAATGCAATTTTTGCCTTTTCTATCTTAGTTGGCATTCCACTATGAACTACTTCTTTGTCAAGGACTATACCTTTGATAAGTTGTGTATTTCGTATAGAACCGCCAGCTTTCTTTTCCACTTTGATATTATCAAGATCTACTCTATTACCATCTGCTTCCTTTTCTACTACTTGTAGGATGGCATCTACAACTAACTTTGAGAGCATACCACTGTCTTCTGATATTAGTTTTGATTCCATGCTTGTCTTTGCTACCTTAAGTAGGATCTCTTTTTCATTTGGGCTTACTTGTTTTGCGATTTCAGTTAGAAGCGATAGCGCTTTTTCTGCAGCTGCCTGGAATCCTTCTATTATTACTGTAGCATGGACATCTTTTTCAAGAAGCTCCTCTGCTTTTGCTAAAAGAGAACCGCCAAAGACCACAGAAGATGTTGTTCCATCTCCTACTTCATTATCTACAGTCTTTGAAATTTCAACCATCATTTTTGCAGCTGGGTGCTGTACGTCAATCTCTTTGAGTATAGTAGCACCGTCATTTGTAATAGTAACATCGCCTAGTGAATCAACCAACATCTTGTCCATTCCACGTGGACCAAGACTTGTTCTAACTAATTCTGCAACCAATTTTGCTGCAGCAATATTGTTTTTTTGTGCATCCCTGCCCTTTTGTTGTAGTGCACTCTCTTTGAGTACCAACACAGGACCTTGGGGTGTTTGTTGAATCGATGCCAAAATTAATCTCTGACTTCGTATCCTGATTTTCCCATTTAATATCTTATCGGTTGATGACCTTCAAGTATGTCCTATTTTTTACATCCACTACTCCACTGTAAAGTATACGTATTTCTGGTAGTGCAAGAAACGGCAAAAAGAGAGGTATCAAATGCGGGTTTTTAAATTTACAGCCAGCATCCACTATTTTTGAATCAATCGCTTCATATTCTGGCAATATTTTTTCAAATGATGCCTTAGATATCAAGCCTGCAACAGGCAGATCTAATTTACAGATGATATTACCATTTTTTGCAGCAAGCATGCCTCCTCCCATTTTTGTTAGATTATTTGCCACGAATGCAATATCTTTCTCGTTTGATCCTATGATCATCATATCATTTTCATGAAAGCTTTGGGTACATCCAAATGCTCCAATGTTGGCCCCAAAATTCTTTAGAAATGCGGTGGTATACTTGCCACTACCATAGGTTCTATCTATGGCAACAACTTTCCATACGTCCTTTTCTTGAGAAGCTGTAACATTCCCGTCTCTTACCTCAAGTTCTTCCTGATCTTTACGTGTTATAATTTCGGTATCCAGTTTTATAACCAGAGCTTGTTCTGAATTATTTCTGCTTTTTATGATAAAGTCCTTTTCGGTGAATTTTCTGGTTTTCATGGTTTTGGTGAGCCAGTTTGGTATAGTACTAGTAGTTATTTTTGATACCAAGTTACCGTGAGCTATTACCAACCTTCCTCCAACAAAGACTTTGTTTGGCTTTATGTTTTCCAGGTTATCCAGTACAACAATATCTGCTAGCTTGCCTGGAGCTATTCCACCACAATCCTTGCTCATTCCATAATATTCATAGCAATTCTTTGATGCTATTGTTATAGCATCAATTACATCCATTCCTAGTGTTGTAGCTTTTCGTATACAGTGATCAATTAAACCAAATTCTGCAATGTCTTTTGGAGTTACTCCGTCTGTACAGAACATCAATCTATCAAAATAGGTCTTGTGTGACAAGACGTTTGGAATTATTTTATCAAGATCTCTTCGTATAGAACCTTCCCTCATCATGACCCACATACCAAGTCTTAGTCGTTCCATCAACTGATCATAATCTATTGGTTCATGGCATGAAAAAATTCCAGACGCGATGTAAGCATTGAGTTTTTTATCGCTTGCTCCAGCAGTATGACCATTTATGATTCCGTCATTTTTCAAAATGGTGGACAATGTTTGGATGGTATATGGATCTCTCGTAGTTACTTTGGTCCATGAAAATACTTCACCCAGACCTACTACGTTTTCTAGATTGAATGCCTTCTTTTGTTCAGTAGCACTCATTGTTTTGGCATGACTGAATTTTCTATCTACAGGCAATCCCCCAGGAATAACATGAAATACCCTCAATGGTAGATTGTTTGTCATTTTTACAAATTCATGAAATCCTCTGTAGCCACAGACACTTACAATATCTATTGGATCAGAGAATAGAGCAGTGGTACCACATAGAAGCGATTTTTTTGCAAGTTCAGAAGGAATCAAGTATTGATCTATGTGAATATGCGGATCCACAAAGCCAGGTGCTATGTACTTATTTTCCAGATCAATTACTGCTGTTTTTTTACCTACTGTATGTGTAGCATCTTTTCCAACATAGGCAATCCTATCTTTTTTTATTGCAACATGAGTATCAGGAATTATTTCCCTGGTGTAGACGTTAACTAGTTTGCAATTTTTTAGAACAATATCAGCATGACTCTCACCCATTGCGACAGAATTTAGTGTTGAAATCATTGAGGCAAGGTGAGTAGCCTTCACAGGGAAGATGTAGTAGTGTACACTATTAAAGCGATGTTTAAACCTTGCAGACCGTAATTTAAAGAAGTTTTTGGAAAACTGTAGATTTATGGAAAATTAGCATTTATTCAGGAGTTTAAGTTCCTGTCCAAATTTTCCCAATTTTGGCTGTTTTAGGTAGTTATGGATTTTTTGTCAGCTTCTAGAAAAGTATTACTAACAAATTATGGAATACTTGAAAATAGGGTAAAACCAATTATAGGCATGTTAGTTTGCCTAATCCTTAAAAACTACAAGGGCAGGGAAGAATAAGTGGAATCTCGATTAATAGCCAAAGAACTAATTCGGTATACCACATCTGCCTTCTTTTCTAAGAAAAAATATCCTCTTTCAAATACCTCACTTCTAAAGATTCTCTATAAAATAAAAAAATATGTTTTGGGCACTACAATGGAAGATATTTTACAATTCTATTGGTATGAACATGGACCATACTCTCCACTCATATTAGAATTAAAAGATGAAATGAAAACAGAAAAAATAATTCAAGAAACTGATAAAGGACTTGTGACAGAAAAATCCAGAATCATTGAACATGATGAGTTTCTTCAAAATATAAGGTCACACATAAATCAAATTATTAATGAATCATATTCTGATAGCTCTGCAACACTCATAGATGACATCTATACGACTGATGCACCATATAGATTTTATCTATCTTTTAAAAGTAGATTCGCCGCAGCATTAGATAATTTCTATCGAGATCCTAATACTCATCTCAAATCTAATCAATTAATAACAATTTTAGAAGAAACAATAGGTGATTTGCCAAATGAACCTTTATTTTCCAATTTTAAATATAATTACTTAGATTTTGTTGAGTTATTATCAGCCATTGTTAAAGCAAAAAAAATTAATGAATTTGGAGACAGATTACAAAACGATTCAAATGAAATTTTCAAGACTTTTGCAAGAGGAGTAAGAATACTACATCATGATCCTTATTATGAAACTCAAGTGGATCATTGGAAAACGATATTTAACCAGGCAGTATCTAACGTAGAAAACAATATTCTTAGTCTATATTGTGATGTTCAACAAACACCAATTACAAATATTCATGTTTCAACGTTGGAAGAGCTTATTCCAGAGATTTTATCACTAAAAGCAAAAAAGAAGTTAGCAGCAGTTTCATTTTTACCCCCGATCAGAGATGAATCTATTAATTATGGAAATCTTGATGCAACCATATTCAATAGGTTAGCTGAAGAAGATTTTAAAGAATTATTACAGAAATTCCATACTGCAAAAAAAGCAATAATTGACAAAGTAGATAACGACAATCTTAATGCAGTAACATATCGTATTATTGCATCATGATCAGAGATAATGGAACAGCTGATGATTTAGAAATTCTTTGTAAAAATAGGTGTTTTTTTCCTATTGTATAATTATCATAAATAATCACAATATCATTACGTTGTTTGACAATTTCTGCCCAAATGGAATTAAAACCAGATTCAAATGTTAATCTTGAATCTTTATCAGTATACCAATTTGGACCAAAAAATTTCATCATAATATTACTTAGGCTTGCTGTAATACTCACATCAATTTCATTATCAGTTAAAGCTTCATGATCGATAGAGATTATCTTCTTGTTTGTTTTATCCCAAACAAAATTATTGGCACTTCTATCCCATATACCTAGAGTATAACTAAGAGCGGAGTTTTTTCCAAGTTCTTCTAAGAATACAACTTTATCTTGAGATACCATTGCTGGAGTTAAATTCTGAAGATCGATTCTTTGACCGATCACATCCCAATCTGAAAGTAGGCATTCACCCTCTCGCCATTTTTGGCCATCCATAGGAAATCCATTGATTCTTTTGATTGTTGAATTGGGTAAGCCAATTTTCATTCTAATATCTCTAACTAGAAACTCATTTTCGTGCCTGAAACCCTTGTCATATTCGAGTTTTAGTCCAATATATCGAGTATTATCTATGTTTAATCGATATTGTTTATCCTCTTGAAATGATCGTCCATTGCCATAAGATCGATCACCACCAATTATAGAACTGGGTTGATTCAGAAATTCACTGATAATCCTATTTGCCTCTATAGAATCAGTCTCATTTAGTTCATGATCGCCTATTTTCATAAATTTATTGTAACAAACTCATACCATACAAGAATCTGTTGTTTTTTACTCCCCAAGAGATCGAGCTTATACTTACTCAAAAGGTTTGTTACGAAAACTCTGCTAATCATAGTCTAGTACTGGAATTGGATTAGTTGCTCATGATTGACAAGACAAGGATAAGTGGTTCAAAAATTCCAGATCAGATGTTATTTTTTAAAATTAAATTAGGTTAATTTTCAGAAACTTAGAATTTCTATAATGTTATTTTCTTTGTAAGCACATCCGTTAAATGCATAGAAAGTAAATAATTACATGAGTTTTTCTGATGATATAATACGAGCGGTTTGGGCAAAAGGTAGAGTTATCCCCAATTATGATCCAAATCAATGGAGATGGGATCATTTTGGCTCAGTCATAAAATGGGAAGAATATGGTAATAGAGATTCTAAACATGGATGGGAGATAGATCATATTCTTCCAGTTGCAAGTGGAGGTAGTGATAATATTTCAAATCTACGTCCATTACAATGGGAAAACAATGTAAATCGATAACAGATAAAAAATTAATTCAGATCGCTAATACTTGCGACATATAGTAAAACTACGAAACACCCTCTGGATTGTATTAAATTGTTTAAATCTCATAAAAACTACTTTGGATTCAATATGTCCAACGCAGGAGTAGGAATTCTAGGTGGAGCTGTAGGTGCTGGAATAACATACGTGCTTACTAAACCTAAGATCCAACGCCTTGAAGCAGAAAACGAAGCAAAAAGACAACACATCGATGCATTACAGAACGAAAATCAAATACTTAGAAACACTATCTATTCAAGAGATAACATCATCTCTCAGAAAGAAGAAGTGATACGACAAAAAGACACAGAGATAGCAGTAAAAGATGCAGAGATTGTCAGGCTGAAAGAAGAAAGAAAACGTGCTTTGAGTAACTAATTCAAGAATTCATCAAATCTAGTAGTAATAGTTAGAGGAATCTAAAACACCAATAGGTAAGATCGAAAATCTCATTAGGTTAGCAACAAAAGAAATTCAGTGAGAAAATGCCATCATCATTATCAGTGGCATAATGGGAAGCTAAAATGTGCTAGATGCGGTCATAGAAAATGGCTAACTCATGGTTCAAAGAGGAAAATTCGTAACGCTTCAATCTGTGCTGTTTTAGTCCTTATTGGATTTCTTGTTTATCAAAATATGGGATTATTTACCAATACTGTAAATAATACACCAGTAGGAAAAGAAATTCCAAATTTAACAAAACAGGTTTCTACATTTCTAGTTACTGCACCACCACAAATCGTAAAAACTGTAAATAATCTTCCTAATTCAATTTCACAAATACCCACTACTGAAGAACCATCAATAATACCAACACCAGCAACACGAAACCCGCCTGAAACACCATCTTTAAGCTTGGCTGAATTAAGGCAAATCGCATTAGACGATATTAACAATTATAGAAAACAAAATGGAGTACGCCCAGTTTCATTAGGCAATGCTCAGGCATCACAACTTTATGCCGTTGTTTTAGTGAATGAAGGATGCATACACCATATTTCAGATAATGGTGATGATCCAATAATGCGATACAAGAGAGCTGGTGATCAGTTATTTCTTGTTGCAGAGAATCTAGCAGGCGGTTCTGGTACAGATTACATGACACCAGACAAATCAATTTTAGATGCTAATTATAGAATGATGTATGAAGATGCGGATCAAGGAAATGGACATCGTGATAACATATTGAACCCTAGTCACATCTCAGTATCGCTTGGTATTGCATATGATTCTCAGAGATTGGTGATAGTAGAAGACTTTGAAGAACCTTATTCACCAAACTATTCTTACACATATGCATCAGGAAAATCATGTTGGTAACTCCCGCTAGTTAACACGAAGAACTAACACCCTCAATTAACGGAAGTTGAAAATTACTACTGTTCAGAAATCGGGATCTGATGATCAAAAATTCTCGGTGTTCATTTTCGTGGTTTGTTCAATAACCCCCACCAGCAGTACCCGTTGTTTCTGTTTTTGGAATCATCATCCAAATGTAGAACAGGATGATTAAGATTACAATAATAACGCCAAAGATACTTGCTATTTCATTTTGGACGGTATTAATCCAATTCACTAATTGGGCATAGAAAGAATTAGCAGTCTGTGTTGCTTGTTGTTCTGCTTGCTTTCCGGTATATCCAATCACAAACAATCCACCGAAGATTAATGCGAAGGCAATTGTAATACTTAATAATATTTTCATCTGTTTTCTTTTTTGACGCATTTTTCTTCGTTCTTGGAAGAATCTTCTCTTCCAATAATTTCCCATTTTACTTCTAGTATTTCTTATAAGACAACTTGATTAAAGTTTCCATCTTGTTTTGCCCTAAATCTAGCTTATCCAAGCAGTAATTACATCGAGATATAGATTGTTACTTCTTTCTTCTTTTTTCTATCAGTCTACGTGGAAGTTCAAAGACCACATACAAAATAATTATTGTTAATGTAATAAATCCATTAGTATTATCTTTTATTATGAAAAAGAATCCACATGCTATACCAATAGCAATACAAAATAGGGCAATTTTGAATTTTCCTTCATTGGTAACTACACCTAAGTGTTGGTAAACACCTCTTGTATCATCAAGTATAGAATTTTTTACATGTTCAGCATGACTATTGTTTATTTCTTCAAATTTTATCATATGTTCTGGTCTCTCTAATACATTTTTCAAATATTCTATTTTATCAATGGCTTTTTCTTTTATAGATTCAGAATCTTTAAAGTAATACTGACCTTTTTCAAAAAATACAACATTGATGAACGTTTCATCATCATTTCTTGGGTTTTTTTCTAATTCAATCACGGTCATAAAACGTGAAAATTTTGGAGTCTTTAATTCTACCCCACGATTTGTGTCTTCAGGTGTTGCTAAAATTCTTAGTTGTGTTTTAAATGGATCTTTTGTAAGTACTTCCTCTATTCTTTCCAACCTTGTTCTTGCTCTAAATGAATAACTTATCATATCTTCACTATGTGCAGTATACCCTGTGACCCATAGAACGATCCTGTCCTGTAATTGAGGAATCATTATAGTATAAACAAAAACTAACATTAGGATAGAAATTGATTGTTGAATCTCCGAAGGTTGTCCGTGAAATAACGCATACAAAAGATAGTATGCAAATACTATAATTTGCATATACAGGGGAGGTACAATTCTCTTGTCTGGATGTACTCGGGTTAAGACTAAAGATATTACAATGGGTATGATAAAAAGTAAAACTGGGAATAAAATCAGTCTTGCGGCATAAATAGCAAATAATTGTTGTGCGTCTCCTAATTGTTTCTGAGTCTGTTCGTGTAATGTTTGATTGGTCTGCGTCAGTAGTGAGTTAGACAAGTATTGTACAGTATATTGTTGATTCTGTAATTGATTTGGAATTTGGAAAAAGTCAGTTCCTAGTATTTGAAAGGCTGCTGCACTTAATGACGCCCCTAAAAATACGAACATTATCCATCGAATCAATTCGTAGTTGTTTGAGAAGGTCGTTTTGAAAATCTCGAGGTAGTCTGTTGACATTATCAAGATCGAGTTCCTCTATTGCTATAAGGATTGGGTTTTGCTTTTTCGTATTGATGAAAAACATATGTGTTTTTGAAATCAAATAAAGAAATTTTTGAAAAGATTTTGCATAATCCCCGAAACTTAACAGAAATAATTTTTGATACTTTCCTGCTCTCTAATGAAATTGTAATGAATCCTAGTAGCATTTACCTATTCTATCGTTGGATTATCTGTATTCTATACACTGGTCGCTTTCCCTTGTCATATATTGCATATCGTGTTATGATTACTGATTCTATTCTTGCATCTCTAAAAAACTTGGTATGAGCTTCTTTATCACCAGTAAACAGATCGCATCCATTTTCATAACAATATCCACCAATTTTCTCATCTTTTGTTTCAGGTGGTAGCTCATTGATTGAACCTACCAGGATTATTTCCTCATATTCTTCCTTGATGAGATCCTTTACATGTATACCCCAACCAAGGATGTCATTATCGATTATAGCTCTACTTCCCAATGATAACGATTTATCGTAAGAAGAGATAAGGTTTACAGAATTAAGTTCATCAATATTATAAACATGAGTTACTTTCTATAGAACAAGATTAAGAGATGAAAAACCTAGGAATATACGATTCATTTCTTTTTGATGAACATATTCTAATTTCACTTGATAAGAAATGGATTGAGGTTTTTGGTGAGATTCCAAAATTTGAAGTAAAAATAGACAGTAAAGGAAAACTGCATCTGGTATCTACCAAATCTATTCAATATAAGAAAAATATTCAATAGATCAAGTATATCTCAAATACAAAAACTATCTCATATATTTCATATACAACATATTTTAAAAATCTGCAATCGTAGTAGTCAAATCTATTCTAAATACCGATGTAGGTATAATGGATTCTGGATCATTTATCATAATTCCATCATTATGAAATTTGAAAATTGGAAATACAAATAGGTGGATTACATTATTCCATTTTAAGAAATAGATTGGAATGATTTTGTATTTTTCGTATTTTCTAAATCTTGATGCAGGATAAGCAATTTTATGCCAACCAATATCTAATCCTTTATTTTGTGATAATGATTTTGCCTCAAACAATAAAATGTGATCTTTAGTCCATATAGTATAATCAAGTTCTTCTTGACCATCAAAGTCATAAATTGGTTGTATGTCATTTCCTTTCTTGTTTGCATATACCTTAAACTGAGAGCGTTTGTTGCCACGCGGACCTACATACCATTTTACATTACCTAAGAGTTCTTTTACAAGAGAATCATAAACACCCAATATGTTGAGTTGTTCTAGACCAGCGTTTTCTTGTCTTGTCATAAATGCATTCAAGAGATCTGAAAATTCTTCATCGTAGATGGGCTTTAGTTTGGTATATTTCGCGGTATTCAAATCAAGATAAGGCTTGGCAAATTGTGTCTCATCAAGTATCATAAAATTACCACTACCTGTCCTTAGAACATACAGATTCTTTTCTCTTAGAATAGGGGATTGATATGACCAAAAATCTATTGAAAGATAATTTGCAGTATTTTGATCAGGTGTAAAGTTATATCTCTTAGAAAATTCCTTGAATGGTTTATCACTTAGAAAGAAACCAAGTGAGTTAATCTGATTCTTAAAATCTTGTTCATTAACAAGGGTATTGAGAACTTGATCCCATGAATCGGTTTTTTGCGTCCTTAACAGTACCATTGTATACACATACGTTATCAAGTGGCAAAGACTTAACTTTTATTGCAAACTGATTTAGATCGTTCTTGTGAATATGACAGATGATATTTTTTCTTTTAATGAAATGTGTAGAAGAGAAAATGATGTCGTTTTACAAAGAGGTATGAATTTTGGATTGGGAAAAAATTATTCTGTAATTCTAATGTCAAGAGCAAGTAATGCCCCCTATAGAGATAGAATTGAAGATGGAGGAATTACCATAATATATGAAGGACATGATATGCCAAGAACAAAAGAAAATTCTAATCCAAAATCGATTGATCAACAAGGCTCTACTCCTAAAGGTACGTTAACTCAAAACGGAAAATTTTACAAGGCTGCTCATGATTATAAAGCTAAGAAAAGACCAGCTGAATTGGTCAAAGTGTATGAAAAGATTAGACCAGGAATTTGGACATATAATGGAGTTTTCAAATTAACTGATTCTTGGAAAGAGAAAGATGATACTAGAAATGTCTTTATGTTTAAGCTTGAAGCAACAGAAGATTCAGTTTTAACAAATTCAAATAATCCAATAGATTTGAAGCATCGAAGAATAATTCCGACGTGGGTCAAAAGAGAAGTATGGAAAAGAGATAAAGGAAAATGCATCAAGTGTGGTTCCACAAATAATCTTCACTTTGATCATGTCATTCCATTTTCGAAAGGTGGTGCATCAATAACTCCCGATAACGTACAGATTCTCTGTGCAAGACATAATATCGGAAAGAGTGACAATATAGAATAAGTCGTATTTTACCAATTGATTTTGATTCTTTCTTTTGTACTAATAGATAGAAAAGGATCTGATTTAAGACACTTATTTTATAGAACAATGAGAAATGACTAGTCTTACTTTCTATGGTGGGGTAAACGAAATTGGTGGGAATAAAATACTCCTAGAAGATAAGGACACCAAAGTTTTTCTAGATTTTGGCAAGAGCTTCAGTCGTCGCGCCAGGTATTTTGAAGAATATATCAATCCTAGAACATCAAATGGTATAGTAGATTTTCTTACTATGGGACTCGTACCAGACATTCAAGGAGTTTACAGAGACGACCTCATGGTAATGGCAGGAAGAAAACCCCAGAAACCTGAGATAGATGCCATACTTTTATCTCATGCTCATTCTGATCATGCAGATTACATCTCATTTTTACATGAAGATATTCCAGTATACATGGGCGCAGCATGCCATCTTATCTTAAAAGCATTAGAAGAGAGGGGTTCAAGAACAATAGAGCGAGAAATTCTAAATTACAAACCAAGGCCATACAATATTAAAGATAAACCAATTCCAAGAGAGATCAATGAATTTAGAACTGGTGACAAATTTAAGATTGGTTCACTTGAGATAGAACCAATTCATGTAGATCATTCTGTTCCTGGTGCATATGGTTTTATCATTTACACATCAGAAGGACCGATTGTGTATACCGGAGATATTAGATTACATGGTACTCATTCTGATATGACTCGAGATTTTATCCAGAAAGCAAAAGAAGTAAAACCAATTGCTCTGATAACTGAGGGAACTAGAATTGCGGACGAAGCAAAAGAAGAAAGTGAAGATAAGGTCTACAAAGAATCTGGAAAAAAGGTTGCAGAATCTGAAAATCTAGTATTTACTGATTTTAATTTCAAAGATGTTGATAGACTAAAAACATTTTTTAACATAGCAAAAGAAAATGATAGAAAATTTGTTGTAAAAATTAATGATGCTTACTTTTTGAAATATTTATCTCAGGATAAACACTTGGATGTACCAAACATTGATGATGAAAATATCATAATTTATCTTCCAAAACGTGGTTCTGGTTCGTATTCTGACTCGGATTATAAGGGAAATGATAAGGAATTTCTTGATTTGCATAATACATGGACTGCAGAACAAATTGCAGCTAGACCCAACAAGGTACTCTGCGCCATTGGATTTTACAGTTTTACTGCCTTGATAGATATGAAACCCAAGACTGGTGCTTTGTACATACACTCTGCATCTGAGCCATATAATGAAGAACAGGAACTATCCCAGGAACGAATTGACGCCTGGCTTGAACACTTTGGTATGAACAAGTTCCAAAGCCATTGCTCAGGGCATGCTAGAGGGCAAGACCTTCTTGAGGCAGTAAAGGAAATTGGAGCCAAAACACTCTATCCTGTACATACAGTACATCCAGAATTATATCAAAAAGTGTCAAAAAATATGGTTTTGATTAAAGAAGGTGTCAAATACAACATATCTTAAAAGATGTCGGGTTATGGCTAAATCAAAATCTAAAAATCATGAAGAGATGAGTTTGGAGGACAAGCTTTGGGAGACTGCTGAACAGCTTCGAAGCTCAGTCGAAGTATCAGAGTACAAGTATATTGCTTTAGGTTTGATGTTCTTAAAATTCATCTCAGATAGATTTGATGAAAGACAAAAAGAATTAGAAGAAGAAAGTAAAAATCCAAAGAGCCCTAACTACTGTAAAACAGATAAAGAAAGGAATTATCTACTAAATCTCAAAGATCAATACACATCAAAAGGCATATTCTATCTAAAAGACGGTGACAAGTGGTCAAACCTTCGCAAAATAGCTTCAAGTGAAAAAAATCTAGGAATTGCAATTGATAAAATGTTACTTGAAATTGAAAAAGATAATCCAGAACTAGAAAATGTACTTCCAAAGATATTTTCTGGCTCTACCATTCCAAATCAGAACTTGCAACAGTTAATAGAATTATTTGATACCATATCTCCGGGTAAAAAAACAGAGATTGCAAAAGATTCGTTTGGACGAATCTATGAATTTTTCATGAAAAAGTTTTCTAAAAAAGAAGGTCAAAAAGGTGGAGAATTTTTCACACCAGAATCTATAGTAAGACTACTCGTTGAGATTTTAGAACCATATGAGGGGATAATATATGATCCAACTTGTGGTTCTGGAGGAATGTTTGTTCAGAGTGTCAAGTTTTTGGATGCTCACAAAAATGGTACTAGTAAAAAAGGAATCTCAATTTATGGAATAGAGAAACAGACTGGAATCTGGCGTATCTGTAAGATGAATCTCTCAATTCGGGGTATTGAAAGTAAGAATATCACGCGTGCAGACTGTCTTTTGGAGCATCCATACCCGAATCTAAAGGCTAATAGAGTCATGGCAAATCCTCCCTTTAATCTCAGAGAATGGGGATATGATCACCTAAAAGATGATAAGAGATTTTCACAGCTTGGAGTGCCTTCACCAAGCAAACCAGGTGGAAATTATGCGTTCATGGAACACATGCTATACCATTTAAATGAAAAAGATGGTAGGATGGGCCTTGTTTTGGCAAATGGTTCCATGTCAGCTGGTGGAACTGAAGGAAAGATTCGACAAAAACTAGTAGAATTTGATTGGGTTGATTGCATGATAGCACTTCCTACAAATCTTTTCTTTACTGTTACAATTCCAGCTTGCCTTTGGTTTTTTACTAAAAACAAGAATGATGGTAAGACAAGAAAGAGAAATGGTCAGACTCTATTTATTGATACAAGAAAGATCTTTACCAAAGTAGATAGAGTGTTAAATGAATTTTCAGAAGATCAAATACAGAAAATTTCTGGAACTTATCGATCGTATATCGGAGAGAAAGGCTATCCAAAGTATGAAGATGTTTCTGGATATTGCAAAGTAGCTACAAAAGATGAGATTGCAAAAAATAATTTTGTTTTGACACCTGGCAGATATGTTGGTGCTGAAGACATTGAGGAAGATGATGAACCATTTGAAGATAAAATGAAGAGATTAGTAAAAGAATATGCTAACTTGTCAGAAAAATCAAAAGAATTAGACAAAGAAATACGTAAGAATTTGAAAGAGATTGGTTTTGAGATCTGAATTAGTCTATTCAATGAAAAAAATTGGAAGTGGAGCTATTGTATTCTCTGGATATGCCTTTAAAAGCAAAGATTTAGGTTCTTATGGAATACCAGTTGTTAAAATAAAAAATGTAAACAATAGAATAGTTACATTATCAAATGTAGAATATTTTCCAAATGAAAAAGTAACAGAAAAACTAAGAAAATTCTTTCTTGAGAATGGAGACCTATTGATAGCTATGACTGGTCAAGGATCAGTTGGCAGAGTAGGAAAATTGCGTCTTTCCTCAAATCAAAAAGTCTTACTTAATCAACGCGTAGGTAAATTTATTATTGAATCAGATAGTCTTGATAAGGAATTTCTATATCAGATTATTTCTTCGCCCTATTACGAGCAGATTTTATTTGATGCGGGAAATGGAAGTGGTCAACCAAACTTAAGTCCAGATGCAATATTAGATGTTGAAATTCCATTCCCAGATATTTTTATTCAAAGGAAAATAGCAAAAATTCTTTCATCTTTAGACGATAAAGTTTGGTTTTTACAAAGACAAAATGAAATATTAGAAAAAATAATTCAATCAATCTTCAAATCATGGTTTATTGATTTTGATGGACAGACAGAGTTTGTTGATTCTGAGTTAGGAGAGATACCAAAAGGATGGGAAGTTTGCTCTCTTAAAGAAGTTTTATCATTACTAAAAGATGGTAGCCACAATCCTCCACAAAGGGTTAAAGAAGGTATAAAGTTCATAGCCGGCGCATCAGATCTGAAACATTTTGAAATAGATTTTACAAATTGTACTTACATAACAAAAGAAGAATATGAAAAGATTCACAAATATTGGGAGATTAAATCTGATGATATACTACTTACAATTGTAGGTACAGTTGGAAATATTGGAATTGTAAAAGAGTTTGATTTACCATTTTCATTGCAGAGAAGTATTGCTGTCCTGAGACCTAATGATAAAATAGATTTTGTTTTTCTTTATTGTCTTTTAAACACAATAGAATTTGAACAGTTTCTTTATGCCAACATTAATCCTACCGGTCAGCCTGGAATTTATTTGGGGACATTATCCGAATTTAAAATAGTACTACCGTCTCAAGAGTTAATTAAAAGTTTTAGCAAAATTAGTAAACCAATTATTTCACTAATTCAGAAGAATTATGAAAATATTAGAATGTTGAAGAATATTCGTGACTATCTTCTTCCAAAACTAATGTCAGGAGAAATTAGAGTATGAGTCCATCTGAATTAAATGAAGAACAGCTAGTGGAAAAACCAGCAGAGAGAACATTTGCAGAATTAGGATTTGAGATCATTTATGGTCCTAATATTCATCCAGGAAAGGAAAATGCAGAACGAGAATCATTATACGAAGTACTGTTCAAGGGTAGATTACGAACAAAACTTGAGCAGTTAAACCCGGGTCTGCCCAAAGACGTCTACGATATAGCTATACAGCAGATAGACGGTCTATCTCAGCCCTCGTTGATAGAAAATAATCGAGAATTTTATCAAATGCTCTTATCCGGTGTTAAAGTCGCCTACCAAAAAGATGGTAAAACAACATACTATGCATTAAAACTAATTGAATTTGATCCTGATAAAGTAAATGAAAATGATTTTTTGGCAGTACGACAGTTTTACGTGAGACAACATGAACTAAAAAAAATAGATCATGCTATTTTCATAAACGGTATACCTCTTGTCTTACTTGAATACAAAGATCCTACAAATACGAGTGCTACCATTCTTGATGCTTATCATCAGCTTGGACGTAAGGATTATCAAAAGTACATTCCAAAAATTTTCTATTATAATACATTTCTAGTAATTAGTGACAGGACAAAGGCAAAATATGGAACCATGACTGCACCATTTGAGAGATTCTCTGATTGGAATGATCCTCTAAACCCCGATAAACAAGTAGCAAATAGACTAGAATTAATGCAAAAGTTAATGTTTGAAAAATCGACTTTGCTTGATTTAATTCAAAATTATTTAGAATACGAAAGTGATGGTAAGAATGTTATTAAAAAAATTGCTCAACAACATCAATATCTTGCAGTAAACACAGCTGTAAAACAAACATTAGATGTGTTCTCACAAAAAAATGAAAACCGAATTGGTGTTGTATGGCATACTACAGGTAGTGGAAAATCATTAACAATGATTTTGTATACCAATATTTTATCACAAATAAAAAAATTAGAAAATCCAACATTTCTCGTTTTAACTGATAGAAGAGATCTAGATGAACAGTTAAACGATTTTTTCATACTGGCTGGATTTCCATATCCAAAACCAGAGACTGCAATCTTAGAGGCTGAATCTATACTAGATTTAAGAGAAAAGCTTTCAGTTCCAGCTGGAAAGATCATCTTTACTACAATTCAGAAATTCCAGGTAACAGAAGATGAGAAAGAAGGAATGGCTAGGTATCCAAAGATCTCAGACAGGCGAAATATCATCATCATAGCAGATGAGGCACATCGTTCTCAATACAAAAAGATGGCTCAAAACTTGCAAAGAGCCCTTCCAAACGCACTAAAAATAGGCTTTACAGGCACGCCTATTGAGAGGGAAGACAAGTCAACTACCCAGGTTTTTGGCAATATAATATCAGCATACAAAATTTCTGATGCCGTAAGAGACAAGGCAACTGTAGAGATTAGCTGTCAGAGAAGACAGGTTCAGCTACATTTGATAAACAAAATGATTGGTACAGATTTTAATAAAATTACTGAAGGATTAGATCCAGATGCAATAGAACATTTATCAAAGAAATGGTCTGAGCTTAAGATTCTCTTAGAAGATCCTGACAGAATTGAAGTAATTGCAAAAGATATAGTGGAACATTTTAATGAAAAGAAAAAAATTGTTAAAGGAAAGGCAATGCTTGCAGCTTCGACAAAACTAGCTGCTGCACGATATACAGATATTATATCAAAAATTCCTGGTGCTCCCAAGTGTACTTGTATCATTTCTGGTTCAACAAAATCATTAACTGAAGAAACATCAAAAGAAAAACAAGAAAGAGAAGATATTGTAAGTAAACATTACAAGGACAAAAAGGAGATAGATGATCTGATTATTAAATTCAAAAATGAAAATGATGATTTAGAGTTACTAATTGTATGTGATATGTTTCTTACCGGTTTTGATGCACCGTTACTTCATACAATGTATATTGATAAACCACTTCGAGATCATAATTTGATTCAAGCAATTTCTAGAGTAAACAGAGTCTGGAAGGACAAACCAGGTGGTTTGATTGTAGATTATATCGGAATTACAGATGATTTGAAGCGAGCATTTAGCAATTACAATTATTCTGATGTAAAAGGAGTAATGATTCCAACAGAAGAGATTGTACAATATATGATGCAGAAACATGAAGAACTTCTAAGCTTCTTTGTATCAGATATAGAAAATGTTGAGAATCTAACAAATGAAGAAGAAAGCAAACTATTAGATCAGGCAATTGAGGAAATTCTAGATGATGAAGAGGTGAAAAGAAAGTTCATCCAGAGTGTGGCAGAACTTACTAAAGCCTACGCCGTATGTACACCTGATCCAGCTTGTCTTGAGGTAGAACCTCACCTGAGATTCTTCCAAAAGATGAGGCGAATGATGGCAAAGTCAATTTCAGGTATACCTTATGCCCCGCCAGATAAGGAAAATGCGGTACAGGAATTAGTAGAAAAGGGAATTTCGGCTGATAAGAAGATAAAATTCTACAATATTACATATGATGATGAAAAGATAGATCTCAGTAAGGACTATATCGAAAATATTAAAAAAATACCACAAAAAAATCTCAAAGTTGAGCTTGCCTACAAACTACTTGATGATGCAATAAAAGCCAAGTTTAAGCGAAATTTAGTAAAACAAAAATCATTTCAAGAAAGAATAGAAAATTCACTAAGCAAGTATCATGCAAAATTTGAAGATTATGAAACTGTTATGGGAAGACTAGAACAAGTCGCAAAAGAAATAACTGAAGAAAAGAAACGAGAAGATGTACTGCAATTATCAGATGAGGAGATTGCATTTTATGATATTGTAATAAAAGGAAAAGAACACATCGAGTCTGATAAAACACTTCGAGATATTTCTATTGAATTAACAAATTATCTAAAAAAGAATACAGGCATTGATTGGATTAATCAAGAACAAGTAAAAGCTGAGATCAGAATGGGTGTTAGAAAAATTCTATTGAAGGCAAATCTCCCATTTGATACTATTGAGAATCTAGTTCCTGTAATAATGCAACAAGCTGAGAATAATTATGGTCAATCGTAAGTTGAAATTAGAAAAATTAAAAAACATTGCAGAAATAGTAATGGGGCAATCTCCACCTGGAAATACATACAACGAAATGGGTGTAGGTTTGCCATTCTATCAAGGTGTTACAGATTTTGGAATACGTCACCCTAAAAGAAGAGTGTTTTGTAGTAGACCAAAGAAAGTTTCAAAAAAAGGTGATGTATTAATTAGTGATTTTTAAATTACGTTTTTCATAATTTAAATTTCTATTCATCAAATCTTGTTTTGAAAATTTCTTAATTCCTTTTATAGCAAGTTGTAAATCGACTTGATCAGAATGGGAAACCTTAGTAAGAAAGAACGTGACCGTTTTTATCCGCTTTTAGTCCATCGAGATGGCGAGATTTGTCAGTTATGCCGTAAAACAATAGAGGAATCAGGTATGCTTGTGATTCATGAAATCAAATACGAAAGGCCTCTTTCCAATGATAATATGAAATTACTCTGCCTAAGCTGTAATAGAAAGTTAACCTCAAAGGCACTAAATATTCAAAGAGATGGATCACCAGAGTACAAAAAGAATATAGAAAAAGAACCACTATTTCGTAAGTTTGTAACTGAGAAACTGTTGGAAAACAACTTTCATTATTCTTATGATGAGTTAATTGACAGTGGAGCTTATCGTTGTGACATATCTACCGAAACGGCAAAACGGTATATGCGTCCATTAATGTCAGAGGATGGTCCATTATCCAAACCAATGGGTGCGCAGAATGGTGAGCTTCACGTTTGGATAAAAGGTCATGAACCATATTACGATTAATCGCCGGCGACTTTGTGTGTGTGCCACCATTATGTTGTAGTTTTAAATTCCTTCTTGTCCTAAGATAATTTAATCTAGAGAATAATTATCAAGTGTTTTACTTGTTCACAAATTTGGATAATACTACTAGTTACCGAATCGCCCACGGTTTGTGTGTATGTGTATGTGGATACCAAACGTGACCAAACAAGCGCATATACGTAACAAAAGGTATCTTACTTCTCACGGCTAGAATATAATTATTTTTTCTATTTCTTTATTATTTACATTGTACGAATGAAAAGTAAGAATACAGACACTGCCCCGAAAAAAAATTTTCATAAGACTTTCGCCTATCATACGTAAATTAGTACCAACTACTTGATGATTAGTTCAAGATTTGGAGTTCCCCAATAATTTTTTTACTGGAAGGGGTCGATTAGTTTTTTGTCTTTGATTAACTCTGCTAATTTTTCTATATTTTGAGGGTCAGTAAATAGGGTTGTAAGCCTCAAAAGTTGTGCATTATTATGATATTCGTTCACTGCTTTCTCTAATTTCATACGTTCTCGGATCTCCTTTTCTAGATCCTTTCTTAGCGCATCCTTTTCTTCAAGCGCTTTTTGTTGTTTTTCTATGATAATCTTATGTCTTTCAGAATCGCCAACGGTCAAATCAGGTATTACCTTTTTGAACTCGTTAAACAGATTATCCTTGGTAGGTCTGAAATACTCTGGATCTAGATAGCTTTTGTGCCCCAAAAGTCTCTCTCCTACAGCCCAGCTTATCTTATTGTCAAGTTTGATTATAGTACCAAATCTCTTTCGGAATCCGTGTAAGATCATGATATTAAATCTGTGACCTACTTTCTTTCGAGTATCTATCTTTTTGACAAGTCTATGCAAAACTTGAGAGATTGAACCCAAAGATATTGGACTTGCTTTTTGGACACCAATTTGGTAAGACTCTCTAAACAATGGGGATTCATCATCTAGATGTTCTCCATCTTTTCTTCTCTCTTCTAGATATTCTTCTAGAATCTTACTTGCTTCTGGGGTCAAGAATCCAAAATATTCCTCATTACTTCCTTCATAGAACAAAATAGCCTTACAACTGTCTGACACGTCAGACAGATTTTTTACCTTAAGATCAGGTATGGCACCTACTCTACATCCAGTAGAAGCCAGTAGATGAACCAGGGCTTTGTTTCTTAATGATGTTGTATTCTCTAGCATTGTTTGTACATCTTCTGTCTGCCAAGCGGCATAACCTGATTTCTTGACAAGAGTAGGTAGCATCTTACGGATTTTTTTCCAGTTGATGTTTTTGTCATTCATAGAGAAAAACAGTTCTAATGATGCAGTTATGGTTTGAAATGAATTTGGTGATAGTTTAGTTCGTAGATGTAAAATATACTCTTCAACAATCTCTTGTAGATAAGACTCTTTTAGTTGTAATAATCCGTCAGAATCGCTAATCTTGGCCCATTTCAAGAATCTTGCAAATTGATATTGATACATCTGTCTTGTAGCTTCTGATTTAACATACTTTTCAAAAACAAGCATGCTTTTTCCCATGCTAGTCCTACCACTCGTTTTCATTTAAGTTACGATCTTCATTAGTGAAAGCGATGTTTAAATTACGGTCAACCAAGTTCGTTGTTTATGAACATGCCTAAGGAGATCAGAAGATACTGTCCTAAATGTAAGAAGCATACTCTGCAGAAGGTCTCCTTATACAAGGCAGGAAAGAGAAGAGGGTCTGCAATTGGTGAAAGAAGACACGCAGAAGACAAGAAAGGTTATGGAGGTCAGAAATTCCCCAAGTTAGCAAAACCAGCAAAAACTACGAAAAAAATGACACCTATTTTGATGTGCCCAGAATGTAAAAAGAAATTTAATGTGGCAGGAATAAGACTAAGAAAGTTGGAGCTAGTAGCATAATGAAAAAAGCACAAATCCTTATTCCAAAACCAGGTAGCAAGTTCCAGAGAGTACAATGTAAAGAATGTGGAGAGGAAAGCGTAGTGTATTCTCACGTATCAACAACTGTCACATGCAAAGCGTGTGGTAATATATTAGCAGAACCAACGGGTTCTATTGCAGAGATAAATGGAAAAATCTTAGGCAATGCAGAGTAAGTCGTAATCTTTTTTCGTATTAAGGTTCATAGCAACTCGTTTATCGTCAAAGATAACAAAGAATTCATCGACTGGTTTTCCAAGATGAATTTTTGTTGGATCTATAACTGATATTCCAGTATATGCATAGTCTTCACCATTTATTGTAATAAAAAATTCTGCGTCAATTCCTAAAGATGTTAAAAAATTTTTTCTGACTATTATACTGTTCCAGATATTTTTGGGATCTACAAGTTCCATTATTTTGCTTATAGCTGCTGGATCTAATAATGGCATATCTCCTGATACCACAAAAACTGGTTCAACAAACTTTGCAAGTATTTTACTCAAATCTTCAGAATATCCATGCCCCTCTGTTTCCATGATTTCAAAACCCAATTTGGTTACAAATTGACGAGTCTTTGGAGCATTGTCACTTGTGACACAGATTATTTTTGAAAAAAAATGCGATTGTTCAAGTGCGTTTAATACATGCTCAATTATTGGTTTTTTGTACTTTAGAAGAAGTTTTTCCTCTGATGATTCCATTCTACTTCCTTTGCC
>JAJPGX010000008.1 GCA_021325595.1 Nitrososphaerota archaeon
TATGAAACCTAGAATAGTACTTGTTGGAACTGGTAGATTTGGAAAAAATCATTTACGAAACCTCATATTGTTGGATAAAAAGAAAGTTTTGAAATTAGTCGGAGTAGTTGACGTAGACAAGAAAACATTACTTTCAATTGAAAAAGAATACAAAGTTAAAACATCTACACAGTATAGAGATTTTCTTGAGATTGCGGATGCCTTTGATGTTGTCGCACCAGCAGCCACCCATTACAAGATTGTCAAATTTTTCCTCAAAAATAACAAACATGTTTTTGTAGAAAAACCACTATCATTTTCTACAAAAGAAGCAAAAGAGCTAACATCATTAGCAAAGCAAAACAGGAAAATATTGCAAGTAGGCCATATTTTTAGATACAACTCCGCAGTAGATGTTTTAAAGAAGATAATAAAAAAACAAGGTATTCCCTTTTTAATCAAGGGAGAATTTCTTCAGAGCAGAGAGCCAAAAAGCGATGTTGGTGCCATATTCAATTATCTGCATCTTTTTGACATATTAGATAACATACTAGAACAGCAACCTCTCAAAATTAGATCATATTCCAATCTGTTTGATAAAATCATAAAAAAGGAAACCAACGCTACTGTGTTTTTACAGTATCGTGATACCAATGTCATATTAAACATGGGTTGGATTCCAAGTGGGAAATACCGAACATTAAGCATGTATTTTAAAAAAAATCATGTAATATGTGATTTAGAAAAACAAATTGTAGAGATTTACGAAAATAACAAGTTGAAAACCACAATCAGCCCTAAACACAAGGAACCGTTGTTGTTGGAACTAGACGAATTTGCAAGATGTGTAAGGACAAATAAACAACCAAAAGCGAGTGGTTTGGTAGGCACAAGAGTTGTAAATATGGCAGAATCTGCAACCCGTGCACTAGACATGGGTAAAAGCATGCAAGTTTTCAGACATATACAATAATCAAATTATATTACTAGTATTGTAACCAGTGATACTTGCAAAAGAAAAACGGCAAATCTAGAATATCAGTAATTGGACTAGGATTTGTAGGACTTTCACTTTCTGTTGCAAATGCAAAATGTGGTTTTCCCACAATAGGAGTTGACATTAATGAACAAAAAATAGCTAACCTACAAAAAGGAATTCCGGATTTTTTTGAACCAAAACTACAAGAGATGCTAAAAAGCGCTCTAAGTTCAGGTTTACTTGAATTTACCAGTAATATAGAAAGAGCCATTCTCAATACAGATTTGACCTTTCTCACTGTTGGCACCCCCCCTACAAAAAATGGAAAAGTTGATCTTTCACAAATTAAGAAAGTTGCAACCAAGATTTCACAGATATTACAAAAGAAAAAAAGACGTCATTTGCTTGTAGTCAAAAGTACAGTTGCACCCCAAACTACTGATAATACAATAAAACCAATTTTAAGTTCATTTATTGATAGTGGAAAATTAGATCTGGTTGTAAATCCGGAATTTCTGAGGGAAGGCAGTGCAATAGATGATATTTTCAAACCACATCTAATAGTAATTGGTGCCTACAATAAAAGCGCAGGAAAGAAATTAGAAAATTATTATACAAAGTTTTATTCAAAAATGCCCGAAGTTATTCATACCGATCCAACTACTGCGGAATTTATCAAGTATGCAAATAACGCATTTTTAGCAACCAAGATTAGCTTCATTAATTCAATAGCCAACATATGCCAACAGGTTCCCAATGTAGATGTTAACACCATTGCAAATGCGATAGGTAAGGACTCTAGAATAGGCCCATTGTTTCTCAAAGCAGGACCCGGTTTTGGTGGAAGCTGTCTTCCAAAGGATCTTTCAGCGTTGATAGAATTTTCAAACAAGTTTGGTAAGAAAAATACCCTTTTCAAGGCTGTCAAAGAGGTCAACGATACACAACCACAAAGAATTGTAGATCTTTTACAAAAGATCGGTGTCTTGGGTAAAAACAAGACTATCTCAATACTAGGATTGGCCTTTAAGAAAGATACAGATGATATCAGAGAAGCCGTATCAATCAAGCTAGTAAAAGAGCTAATAAAGAAAGGAAATAAAATCAAAGTTCATGATCCGATGGCAATAGGTAATTTTAAAAAAATATTTGGAAACAAGATAACCTACTGCGATACCACAGACAACTGTTTGAAAAATTCCGATTGTTGTGTTTTGCTTACAGAATGGAATGAATACAGGAAACTTGGCCCTAATGATTTCAGAAATAGGATGAAACATACAAACATAATCGATGCCAGAAGAATACTGGAACCAGAAAGATTTTCAGATCTAAATTTTATGGCAATAGGACTAGGTCAGTCAGAACAACAAATTCCATAATGACAGATTAGCTTATCAAACATTGTTCCAATTTTTTGGCCAGATGCTCCCATGAAAATTCTTTTTTTACAAATTCGGAGAATTCCTGACCCATTTTGTTTCCAAGATCTGAATTATTTAGCAGCTCAATAATATAACTTGCATATTCATTTACATCACCAGGTTTTGCAAGATATCCATATTTCCCATGGGTTATTAGATTAGCAGTTTCAGATACTTTGGTTGCAACAATAGGCTTACCACAGGCTCCATATTCAAGCAATTTTATTGGATGCGCAGCAGCATAATATGGCTCATCTGGGAAAGAATCAAGGCAAACATTAGCACATAAAACATATTTTGGTATCTCTTCTCTTGGTTTTCTTCCAAGAAAAATAAAATTTTTTTCCAATCCCTTTTGTTTTACTTTTTTCTCCCATACATCACGAGTCCTGTTTGGATCTCGATGATCTCCAATTATGACATACTTTACATCAGGTACTTTTTCAATTACATCTTTTGCAGAATCAATTATCAAGTTAAGGTCCTGCAGCGAGCCTGAAAATACTAGTATGTGTTTTGACCCAAATGATTCTCGTAGTTTATTGATCTCATTTACATTATATTTTACAGGATTGAAAAGCTCCAAGTCCACGCCGTTTGGTATGATGCGTATCTTTTTTTCAGGAACGTTTCTTTTTAGTAGATCATTTTTGAGATAGTTCGTGATGGCAATTATCTTGTCTGCTTTTTCAAACGAAGATTCTGCAAGTTTTTTTGGCCTTACAAAGACATGCAGGTCTGCAAAATCAAGCACAAATCTTATTTTGTATTTTGATTGTACCCTCATAGCTGGAAGCGAGCTTCCAATTCCTGGCATGTATGCATACACATAGTCTAGTCCTTCTTTTTTGATAATCTCTGAGGCAATCTTTGATGCTGCAGGCAAGCAAGACAGATAGTTTAGATATTTTCCAACACCACGCCTTCCCTTGAACTTTAGAATGTTTGGCGGATGGATTTCAATTACATCAAGCCCATTTTCTTTAAAGTGTGAAATTCTTGGAGATTTTGGCTCTGGGCGTATTATGACAATGGTTACTTTGTTGCCAAGCTTTGAAAATGCACTCATAAGAGAAAATACTCTTGCATAGTCACCCCACTTTTGTGAGAGATCAACGTTACAAAAGACTAGAATGTTAATACAGATCACCTAACGAGTCAGGAACCACTGATAGGTTTTGTCCAGCCCTTGCTTAATTGTTGTACTAGGATTATACCCTAACATTCTTCTTGCTTTTGATATGTCCATCCTTCTTCGCTTTACATGGTCAAAGCTTCGCATTGGTCTATGCTTTATCTTTGATCTGCTGTTTGTAATATCTAAAACCAATCTAGCGATGTCACGAATCTGTGTCTCTTTTCCTGTTCCAAGGTTAAAGATCTGATTTCTTCCTGCTTTTTTTGTTGCTGCTAAAATTATACCATCTACACAGTCTTCAACAAAGGTAAAGTCTCGTGTCTCCTTTCCTGTGCCGGTTATAATGAGGGGTCTGTTGTTCATTGCATTTTCAAAAAAGTTTGGGATTACATTTCTGAATCTACCAGGAGGATCATATGGACCATAAGAGTTTGAGAGTCTGACTATAGTATAGTCCATATCATATAGTTTGTGAATTGATTTGCAATAATATTCTGCAGTAAGCTTGCTTGTAGCATATGGTGTAGATGGGTTTGGCATCATGTCTTCTTTCATGATTGGATTCTCTTGATAACCATAAAGTGATGAAGATGAAGTGTACAGGAATCTCTCTGGTTTTTGCTTTAACGAATATAGTAGTACTTGAACTGTTCCTTGCACATTTACCCGCAGATCTTCAAGTGGATCTTTTACAGAGAGCTCATTTGCAAATCTTGCTGCCAGATGAAACACATAGTCAAATCTCTTTGAAAATGCCTTGGCCAGAGATCTCTTGTCTGTTATGTCGCCTTTTACAATTACCAGATTTTGGTGTCTTGGCAAATTTCCAGTATCGCTTTGTGAAAAGTCATCTAGCACTGTTACCTTGGAGCCTTGCTCAAGCAATCTTCTTACTAGATTACATCCTACTGCACCGTTTCCTCCAGTGACAAGCATACTAGCTCCCTTTAGATTCATCATAGACATCTCTTGTCCTGTTTCATTTATCTTTGAGGGTCTTTGCATACCCAACCGAGATGTATTTTATGCCAAGATCTTCTGCCTGTGTCTTTGAAAATATTCGTCTGGTGTCAACAATTACAGGGTTTTTCATGGATTGTTTAATCTTTGAAAGATCAAGGCTCTTGAACTCGTCATGATCTGTTACTATAATCAATACATCTGATTTTGATATTGACTTCCAAATGTCCTCAGTTTTTTTTGCCCCAAAGGTTTCCTTGCTTTTTGGATCATAAACTAGTACATTACAGCCATTTTTGGAAAGCTGCGATATGATATCTTTTGAAGGCGAAAATCTAGTATCGCTAACATTTGCCTTGTAGGATACACCAAGAACTAATACAGTTGACTGGTCAATTTTCTTTCCGAGGTCTTTGATTGCATCAAGTGTGAGATCAACCACATGGTACGGCATGCTGTCGTTTATCTTTCTTGAGTCAAGTATGATCTTGGAGTCAATTGGTTTTTTTCCCTGAGGATTTAGTAAAAGATATGGATCCTTTGGTAAACATGGTCCTCCAACTCCCGGTCCTGGCTGAAGTAGTTTTACTCGCGGGTGTGAGTTGCATACCTTGATCAGTTCTACCACATCAATCCCATATCTTTCACAGATAAGACCAACTTCATTTGCAAACGCTACATTAACATCTCGGAATGCGTTTTCCACAAGTTTGGAGACTTCAGCTATCTCAACTGGCGTGGAAACAACTTGGGAGGTAACCATCTTTTGGTAAAGAGATTTTGCAAGGTTACCGGAACGTTCATCAGCATATCCTATTACACGAGGTGTTGTCTTTATTTCAGATAATGCAATTCCAGGAGCAAGTCTTTCAGGAACAAACGCAGCCCAGAAATCTTTTCCAAGCTTTGATCTTTTCTCAAGTATGGGCAAAACAACTCCCCTAAAGGTGCCAGGAGGAATTGAGCTTTCTATTATTACAAGTTTATTTTCAAGTGATATCTCAGAGATGGATTGGCATGCCTTTTCAAGATATGACAGGTCAGGCATTATCCCGCTTGTCAGCGGAGTTGCAACACAAACTATGATAACATCAGAGTTTCTTACAGATTCTTCTGCACTTGGATTAGTATGAAACTTGCCTGATCCGATACATGATTTTAATAGTTCTTCGAGGCCTTTTTCTTCAAACGGAGTCTTTGACTGGTCAAGTGAGGATAGTAGGTCCTTGTTTATGTCATGTCCTGTCACATCAAACCCAGACTGGCAAAAGGTCAGTGCTGTTGGCAGGCCAACCTGCCCTAGTCCGATTACACAAATTTTTGCACTCTTGTTTTCAATCTTGGATAACAGGTCTGTTGACATGGCTTTCATCCTAGAGTCGTCTGCTAACCTATAATATATTATGGGTCAATTGAAACTCTGAAACAAATGAAGGACGTGCAATCGGCTTTGGATAGTGCAGTAAAATTTCTTCTCAGCTCATCCTCAATGGATGATTCAAGCAGCACGGCAAGGTCAGGCTTTTACGGATTTCAAAATACAACAAAACCTATGAGGGATACCGACAGGCCGTTTATCTTTTATGAGATATCTGGATATGGCATAAACTTGCTTCTAAAGCTCTACAGGTGGTACAATGATTCCAAGTTTCTTGACTTGGCAAAAAAAACTGGCGAGTCCATATTGTTAGGGCAGATAAAAAATAATGAAAAAACAAATGGCGCATTTTATGATAGGTTTTATCCAGACTCTGGCAAGTTTTTTGAAACGTTTCATTCCTATCCAAACGGAGTTTGTATAGGTGCACTCTGCGAATTATATCATGAAACAAAGGACAGGCGGTTTTTGGATTCTGCTAAAGAAGCAACAAGATGGCTTTTTGGAATGCTTGAAAGAAAAGGGGATACTTGTATAGGATTTAGAGAGTTTTTCAGCGAGAGTGAAAAATCAGACAAGGTATATCCATACGAATCAATCTGCATCCCATTTATTTTATTAAAATTTCAAAATGATTTGGAATTGTCAGAACAGCAAAAAAAAGATCTGGTTTCTGCAATCACTTGGGGAAGAGACTCTCAGACTGATGATGGATTCTTTCCCTTTTTTTACCAGATATCACAAAACAAGTTCAATGAAACTGCATATTCTCATTTTACAATTTATCCACTGTACAACCTGATGGGTTTTCCCTTGTCAGAGCTTGAAGAGATGGGCTACAAGGGATGTTTTGATTCGTATCTTAGATGTGGAAACTGGCTTGCCAAGGTGCAAGACAGTGATGGAGGGTTTTACACCTATTACCACAAGGACGGACATGTTTGGCATAAACAGTCACCTGCAATAGGTCAAGCACTGTGCACTTTTGTTCACTTGTATGAAAAAACCGGAGAGAAAAGATTTCTGGATTCTGCCACAAAAGCAGCAGACTGGCTTGTCAAAAATCAACTAGAGGGCCCCAGGTTTAATGGAGCATTTTACTGGGTCTATCCAAACAAGCACTTGTCCAGTTTGCAAAAAAAAATTGCATATGCAAAAGAGCGTCTCTCAGGCAAGCTGTCAAGTTCAGAGTATGTATCTGATGTAACCGTATTGTTGGACAAGGTTCCCATCTGGCCTGTCCAGTTTGCAATAGAAGGGTTATACCGATTCAGTAAGCTACAAAGATCTGCGTAAGATAGATAGAATTTTTTTGCCCGAGTTGCCGTTTCCGTATGGATTTGTATTTGATGCAATCTTGGAATTTTCCTGTGCAGATTTTATTGCCTGGATGATTTTCTGAGTGCTGGTTCCGACTAGCTCAGAGTATCCAGCCTTTACTGCTTCTGGCCTGTCTGTGCTTTTGCGTACGACTAGTACTTTTTTTCTGATTGATGGCGAAGTTGCCTCTTCTTGCACTCCACCAGAATCTGATATAATGAACTTGCATTTTTTCATTAAATACAACATGTCAAAGTATCCAACAGGTGGTATGACAAGAATGTTTTCCGATTCTTTAATTTTTTTGTAAAACCCAAATCTTTCTAGTTGCTTTACGGTTCTTGGATGTGCAGGAAATATCATGTCCATTTTAGATTGTAACAGCGCTTGGACAATTGATCCAAGTGTTTTTCTGTCATCTACGTTTTCGCCTCGGTGAAGTGTTACAAGTGCAAACTCGTCTTTTTTCTCAATTGAAAGATTTGCATTTTTTTCTGCTCTTGAAATGTTTTGTTGTATTGCATCAATTGATGTATTTCCTGTTACATGTATTTGTCCGTGAACCTCCTCATTTTTTAGCGTCTTTTTTGCCTGCTCAGTTGGTGCAAAAAGAAATTCAGATATGTGATCTACTGCTATTCTGTTATGTTCTTCGGGCATCCTCCAGTCATAGCTTCTAAGGCCTGCTTCAACATGTGATACTGGTACGCTGCATTTTATCCCAGTTATTGCTGCAGCAAGGACGGTGTTTGTGTCACCTTGTACTATAACGGTATCAGGAGATATCTTGCTGATTATCTTTGCCAGATTCAGGACAATCTCGCCTATTTGTGTGGCCCTATCAGTTGTAGTGTTCTGCAGTTTGGTAAGTTTCATGGAATAGTCAGGCTTTCTTATCTTGAGTTCATCCATGAACTGCATGCTCATGTTATAGTCATAGTGTTGCCCAGTAAAGATTACAATACTGTTTTTCTTGTCTAGTAATTTTATGATTGAGGATAGCTTGATTATTTCAGGTCTTGTGCCCATAACGATTGCAATTTTCATGATTTACTCAACTCTACTGTCCCTTTTGACTATACCAGCAGAGATTCATAGATATTCAAGTAAAGTTTTCCAACCTGAGACCAGTCATATTTTTGAACCTGCTTGAATGCAGATTCTCGGAATGATTCTGCTCTTTGTTTGTTCTCAAGCAAACCAAGTGTTTGTTCCAATAATTTCTGTGGAGAGTTTGGCTCTATTATTATACCACATGTTCCATTGTTCAAAAGTTCTTTGTTGTCACCAACATTAGTTGTGATAACCGGCGTCTTGCATGCCATTGCCTCAAGAATTGTAGAGCTTACTCCTTCTGCAAGAGATGGTTGAACTAGAACATCAGATCCACGAATTAATGATATTGTTCTGTCCTTTGGAACATAACCTAGATAGTGAATGTTGGTGTGAGATTTGGCAGATTGCTTTACCTTTTCTTCTTCAGGTCCGCTGCCCAATACTAGAAGGTGTATCTCTTTTGGAAGTTTTTTTGCAATCTCAAGCAGGTCAAGTATTCCTTTTTCCTTTGATAGCCTGCCTGCAAAGATTATCTGTTTTGCATGGATTCGCTCGGCCTTTTGCGGCAGCGATTGTATATCAATTGCATTTGGAACAAGCGATACCTGAAACCCCAATTTAGCATAGTAATCATACGCTTCTCTTGAAATCACCGTAATGGCATCAGCCCAGCTCAAGGCATCTTTTTCATATGATGATGATAATTTTCCTGTTGTCTGCCCATGCAATACATCAATCTGTTTTGAATAGATACCATGTAGTGTAAGCACTTTTTTTCCAGACGCATGTTTCATTGGAAGTGCAGATGGCAAGTTGTGCGCATGAACAATATCATTTCCTTTCTTGAATTTTGTTTTCAAAAATGCAGATACTGCAAAGCTTGGATTTTTGAGTCCCTTTACAGGGATGGTAAACGTATTCTCTGATGATAGTATATCCACCTTGTGTCCATTATTTTTTAGAAAGTTAGCTAGTCCCTGAACATGCTGAGCAATTCCCCCAATTCCTGTTTGTGTTGGTGAAATTATTAGAATCTGCATTAATGTGGATTCTAGTTGTTGCACTAATAAGGTATTTGATACACTATATTGCAATGCTACAGAATAGATTCAATTTAACAAGCGCAATGCACGAATGTATTAAATAAATTAACTTTTATATTATACCATAGTATAATATGGTATACCATGGAGCAAAGCACCATCAAGCTTTCAAAAAAGATCAAAAATGAGCTCAAAAAACAAATGAACCACCCTGGCGAAACCTATGAATCAGTAATTAACAGACTTTTGAAATCAAATCAACAGGACGAGATATTAAATGAGGAAACCATAAAGAATATCGAGGAAGGGATAGCTGACATAAAGGCAGGACGCGTATATACATCAGAGCAGGTAAGACAGAAACTCGGACTAAAATAGATGGCTTGGCAGATTATATGGTCAGAGAAATCAGTCAAACAACTAAAGAAGATCGATAAGAAGAATGCACAAAGAATTTATGATCATGTTTTGGGCTGCGCAGAAGATCCATTTACAACAGTAACTAGACTTACAAATTCATCGTTTTACAGACTACGAATTGGCAGTTACAGAGTCATACTTGATCTGCAGCAAAAAAGAATGATAATTTTTGTAATAGTAGATCACAGAGCAAGAATCTATAAATGAAAAATTTTGTGATGTGCTATTCTACATCAAAGCTTGAGATGCTTCGTGGAACATCTGGCTCTTTGCACAGCCAGCTGCTAGCTCATCACCTGAGCCTCTTCTCATGATTCCTCTATAGAGACCATCTTCTAGTTTTGCACCTACTCTTTGCTCCCATTCTTCTACGGTTGTAGAATATTTCTTTTGGATTCTGTCTCTATACCATTCTGGAATTACATTAAATGCACAGAATGGAATTATTCTAAGGTCTGGTGTCAGATAATGAATATCACATCTTTGCAGTCTTTCCAAGTCCTCGTTGTACTTGTCTTGGAAGTGCATCATGCCAAGGAAGAGTCCTTTTACATGCCATGAACCAACTGCATCAAATGATCTCTTCATTAAAATATTGCCAAACATTTTTGCCAGGTCAAGTCCTGCTGGCTGTTTCTTTTTATCAATAAAGCTTGAGAGTTTTCTTACAACTTCAAGCATTGTAAAGTACTTGTTCTTGCCTGAGCGAATCTCTTCTGCCTTGTCCTCGAAGAGCTCAAGCATTCCTTGAATATCTGCAAACTTTGTTAGTGGTACGAATTTCTTGGTCTCTTGGTCCTCAAAGATGTATGTTCCTGCACCACAGGCAAAGTGAATTGAAAGTTCGTATTTTGGCTTGCTTGAAAATGCCTCAATGACATTTGTCAGTGGCATGCAGCTTGGAACTGGGAACCAGTCATCTACTGTTACTTCTGCACCTGTCTGCTCTTCAATTCTTTGTATACAGTCTGGGATTGTAATTCTATATTTCTCACGCTCTTTCTTGCCCATTCTTCCTGTAAGAGATACAGGCTGGAAGTTTACTGCGTGTACTACATCTAGATTCTTTTGAGCATATCTGATAATTCCACCTAATTCGTGGTCATTGATTGATTTGATAACTGTTGGAACAAAAACTATGGTTGTGCCAGTCTTTCTTGCACTTTCAATTGCATAAGGAATCTCCCAGTGGTTCTTTGGATTGGTTCTTGGTGTAACACCATCAAAGCTCAAGTACAGGTTGTTTACACCAGCTAGTCTTACTTCACGCATTGCTTCTGGGTCTAGTGCAAATCTGATACCGTTTGTATTCATCTGGATGTGATCTACACCTTCCTCTTTCATTACTCTGATAACATCAACAATGTCTTCTCTTAGCATTGGTTCACCACCGGTAATCTGTATCGAGTTTCCTGGAATTGGTCTTTCTGCCTTTAGAGTCTTCATCATTGCTCTTACTTGGTCAAGAGATGGCTCGTACATGTATGCACCCTCTAGTCCCTTCTTTACATAGAAGAAGCAATACCAGCAAGTAAGATCACATCTGTTTGTAACTATCATGTTTGCAAGTCCACTATGGGACAAGTGATTAGAACATAAACCGCAATTGTTTGGACAGGAGCATTTGTCAATCATTACGTTTGGAGCATGGGCACCCTTTCCATCCATCCAATAGGTACTGAATTTTTTGTACATGTCATACGAGCCAAAGTAGAGCTCTTCACATTCGCCATGCGTTGGACATGTCTTTGACATGAATACCTTGTTATCTCTCTCAAAGACCTCAGCATCAAGTATCATGTTACAGTCTGGGCATATACTTTGAGTAAATCTAATAGTGGACTTTTTTCCAAGGCTAGGAGTCTTCTGATTAGATATCTGAATTAGTTCCATGTCTACTTATACGCATATTTTCTGGGATAGTATTTAATCAATTTCCTACTTGACACCAGATGAATAGGTAGAACTCGTGAGTAGATCCAGACATATATACCAAAACCCCCTCGATGATACTGCATGAGTCTCTCAGACAAGACTAGAAAGGCGCTTGAAAAGATCGGCCTTACAAGCTATGAGATCAAGACCTATTCTTCCTTATTGAAGACAGGTCCAATTACAGCATCTGATTTGAGTCAGAAATCAGGTGTTCCATATTCAAAGATCTACGAAGTGTTAGGCACATTAGAAGAAAAGGGATGGATAGGATCTGATGACTCTAGACCCACACAGTACTTTGCAAAATCACCAGCTACTGCCATTCAAACCACAAAACAACAGTTTGAATCTGAAATTGCACACAATGAAAATATCATACTCAAAGAACTAACACCGTTATACGAGCAAAGCGGGACAAGTGAAAGGCCAGACATTTGGATAATTTCTGGTGTCATAAATATAGCAACAAAGATTTTGGAAATGGTAGATTCATGCAGAAATGAAGTTTTGATTGCTATTCCCAAAGTTGCAGAATCTTTAGCAAAAGAAGCTTTGCCAAAACTACGCTTGTTACATGACAGAGGAGTAGATATCACAATACTAGTTTCAGATGATGTTGATAATGACACACTAAAATCATTATCACGTGTAGCTAAAGTGAAATTAAAGAGGGGTCTCTTTGGAGGTGGAATAATATCAGACAAGCGATATGTCGTATTATTGCTTGGCGAAGAGCTTGGAACATCGGGCTCAAAAGAAGCAGTAGCGATATGGGCAGATCACTCAGGCTTGGCAGGATTTGCCAGAGAATATTTTGAGTATCTTCTTAAAGAATCAAAAGACGTAAAGTAAGGTAGGTCATAAATAAGATATGAAAGATCAAGAGGTTTTGTTTGTAGGAACTGCAGAAGCAGAACATGTAGAGATGTATCTAAAAGCAATTTGGCACATCAAGGAAAGCGGCGATCCTGTAAAGATTAGTACAATTGCAAAGATGCTCAACGTAAGACAACCAAGCGTGGTACAAATGCTAAAAAAACTAAATGAAGCCAAGTTAGTAAACTATAACAAAAGTGGTGTCTCCCTTACCAAAAATGGCGAAGAAATAGGCTCAAACATGATGAGAAACAGTAGATTATTGGAAGTTTTGATGGATAGCGCACTAAAAGTCGACATAGATGAAGAGATGGTTTGCGGTATTGAGCATCACATGAATGCACAATTCACTGATGCATTATGTACCATGTTAAAGCATCCAAGAAAATGTCCACATAATAATGACATACCTCGTGGAAAGTGCTGCAAAAACTAGATTGAAAAGTTATATCACGGCTATTGCAAGTCATACCATGACATGTTTTTGCGGCTGTGAAACATACGTAAAAGATTCAAATGGTTTCAAGATAGGATGTGTAAAATGCAGTCACGGACCACAGAACCATGAAGAAAGTTTCAAGCTAAAGCCTTTAGAAGAAGGATCACAAAAACGTGGTTCTCTGTCCTAAATTATTCACCAATTATTTTGACAAGAACTCGCTTTTGTCTACGTCCATCAAATTCACCGTAGAATATTTGCTCCCACGGACCAAAATCTAAATTTCCTTTGGTAATGGCCACAACCACCTCTCTGCCCATGACTTGTCTTTTAAGATGAGCATCAGCGTTGTCCTCCCCAGTATTATTGTGTTCATATTGTGATACAGGTTCGTGTGGAGCCAATTTTTCCAACCATTTTTCATAGTCCTGGTGCAATCCACTCTCGTTGTCATTAATGAACACACTTGCGGTGATATGCATTGCATTAACTAAACACAGCCCTTCCTTGATACCGCTTTTTTGGAGTATTTTTCTAACATCAGATGTTATGTTAACAAAGCCACGTCTAGAAGGAACGTTGTATGTGAGATATTCAGTATACGATTTCATGATTCCATAATTGTTCCATGATGATAAAAATCCAGTGCAGGCTCAGAACTCAAGATCCTTCTCATCAAATCAAAGGGATTTGGTCATCAACGCCTGCATAGAATAATTTTACATGTTCCTACTTGAGTCTTTCAAGAAGCTTGATAAAAGGCGATAGTCGATTATAAGGAAATGGTAACCATAGATGCAATGTGTTCTCTTGAAAGTTTTAGGAAATTCGTAATCCTAAGCACATGTAATTCATTTATTCCAGAGAGTTACTTGGAAGATTACGAAGTGTTTCCAGAGCGAGAAACTTCTCCAGGTCCTATTTACGTAGAGGCAGCTGACAAGGTAACTCTCAAGAAGATTAGAGACATGACTTTTGTAAATGCAAAAGAGGTTCTTGGAATAATCTATTCATCCAAGAGCGGAAATACCAACCTAAAATGGAGACAGGTAAGAAGAAACAGTGGCAAAGTAACAGGAGAGGCGTCTACCAACACACTTGTTAACCTTACAGAGGCAGGCGTTATAACACCAGAGTGGGTACAAAGTTACCTACGCAAGAAATCAGAAGAGAAACAGCAGGAAGTTAAAACAAACGAGCTAACAAATTAGATCACTTTTCTTTTTTATTATTACCAATGCTAGTGAGTTAATGTGATTACAAAAAGAATAGACGATACATCAGTTTCCATAATTCCAGAAGAATCAGATGATCTATTTACACTTAGACGTGTCATAAGGAAAGGTGATAGACTGATAGGTGATACAACGCGTGTCATTAAGCAAGAAAAAGATTTTTCAAGGCCAGACAAGGGCGAAAGAGTCAATATCAGAGTAGCGCTAGATGTTGAAAAAATATCGATTGATGAAGTAGTGGATAGATTAAGAGTTCAAGGAACAATAGTTGAATCAGATAGCGAGTCGGTAAGAAAAGGTTCTCACCATTCCATGACATTAAAAATAGGAGAGGCAGTAACTCTTGTCAAAAATAGATGGAATGAAATAGATAAGAAATTAATTTTTGAGAAAACAGAGCATGGCAATTTCTTACTAGTAGGAATTGACACATCAGATTGTGGTTTGGGAAGATTAAGTGGTACACATCTCAAACTAATACCAAATTTGTATTCAGGTGCAAGCGGAAAAAGATACAAATCTAAATTCAACATTGAGGAATTTTTCAAAGATGTGTCAGGCGGAATTTCATCATTGATAAGAGATGGGGATACGATAGTTATTTTTGGTCCCGGGGAAACAAAGAGAAGACTTTCAAACTTTTTGCCTGATGTTCCAGTATTAAAATCACATAAAATTCAAGTAATTGAAGGGATAGATTCTTCAGGCGAGGATGGAATTTACACTTTTATCAAGTCAGAAATAATGAAACAGACACTAACTACCAGCAAGATGGCAAAAGTATCTTCAATCATAGATGAAGTAATGTTAAGAGCTAATAAAAAAAGCAAGAAATTCACTATGGGTTTTGAGGAAACAAGAAATGCAAATGATGTAGGCGCAGTAGAAGCGTTAATTTTTTCAGACAAAATTTTCGAACAACATGACGAAGATATGATTATTGAATTTATCAATCAGGCAGAATCAAAGGGAGTGCAAGTATATGCTGTTGATTCTACCACAGATGCAGGGTTGAGGGTTTCATCTCTTGGTGGTATTATTTCTCTTCTTAGGTTTTCTATCCAAGGTTGATTCTTCTAGCCATTTAAGATAAGATGGACTAGCATCATCCATTTTTAGTTCAACAATCTCAGGTACTTGATAGGGATGCGATGTGGCTATTTCTTTTTTTAGTTTTTGTTTTGTCTTTCTTGTTGTCTTAAAGAGTGCCAGAAATTCAACCGTGTCTTCGATCTTTCCCTTCCAACTATAGACGGAATTTATCTTTGTATAATTTACACAGGCAGCTAGTTTCTTGGTTACAACAAGATTTGCCACCTTGGAAATGGATTTTTCATCAGGATAGGTAGAAATTATTACTATTCCCATAGCAACTGATAAATTTGCCCTAACTAAAAAAAGTATCAATTAATTTGGTATTGGGATTTTTGGCACAGAACTCAATTTTGTATGTTCTGGTTGCGTGGATCATAATATTTGCTATTGCAAAAGCATCAAAGTTAGATAAACATGGTTTTGAGATAAAACCATACAGTTTGACATACAAGAATCAAAACGTGCAGCTAATTCTCACTAGGCTATTGAACCGTACGCAGCGAGCTACCAAAATATTTTCCAACACTAGCGTGGTGTTGGGCTTTATAATGATGGGTTTAGGATTTTGGTATCTGGCTTCTAATTTATCAAACTTTTTTGTGAAACCAGAATCATTTGCAGAAATGACCGTATTGATACCAGGTGTTACTATACAGTCTACTTCCAATATTGTGTATTTTCTTCTTGCCGTACCAATTGTTTTGGTAATACATGAAGGCGCTCATGGAATAGTAGCTACACTTGAAAAAATAAAAATCAAGACAGGAGGTTTTGCAGTTTTTATTGCCTTGTTTGCTGGATTCGTAGAGCCAGATGAGGAAGAATTTGCCAAGGCCAAGAAGATCTCACGGCTCAGAGTGATAGGAGCTGGAGCCACATCAAATGTGTTATTTTCATTCATAATTGCAGCACTTTTGATATTCAATCCCTCTTTTGCTCTTATCATGCCAGAAAATATCAGAAGCGTATTCTATTCAGAACCACTAGGTGTACCAATAGTATCTGTTACAGAAGGTTCTGGTGCTGAAAAAGCTGGCCTGCTCAAGGACGACATCATAACAGCTATTAATGGAGTACAGATTTCATTACCGCAAGACTTTGCCAAGATCAAATTGAAACCCGGAGATACAGCAACAGTATCTGTATTAAGATCAGGAAGTTCACTCCAGATTCCAGTCATGGTATCAGCTTCAAAAGATGATCCACAGAAAGGCATGCTAGGCATACTACGAGCTGCCTTGCCATCGTATCAACCGGTAGTTCCATACTATATACACTGGAGTCCTGAAATTTTCATGTTCTTGCTTTGGTTATGGATGCTTTCTTTTTTTATTGGAATTTTCAACATGTTGCCACTTCCCATTTTGGATGGAGGAAAATTCATCCACAGTATAATTGAAAAAAAGATTTCAGAAAATGCCATAAAAGCAGTTATGATGTCGTTGTATAGTGTTACTTTTGTGCTGTTTGGTTTGAATATTGCGTTATCTGTAGTAAAATCCGGATTTATCACGATCTAGCTTTAAGCTATTTCATATATGATTAAATTTAGGAGTAAATGAAAAATTTTATGAAATGTGATAGATGTGATAATCTAGCTGCATATTCTCGAAAATATTCTGGAGAAAATTTCTGCTCATCTTGTTTTTCAAACTCAATAATTCAGAAAACTACCAGAACCATATCAAAATACAATATGATAAAAAGAGGAGACATTGTTGGAGTAGCAGTTTCTGGAGGCAAAGATTCCCTTTCATTGTTACACGTACTAAAGAAAATATCACTTGCACATGATTTCAAAATAAAGGCCATCACCATAGATGAGGGAATTCCAGGCTATAGAGACGAGGCCTTAAGGATAGTAAACGAGTTTTGTAGCTCAATTGATGTTGAACACAAAGTCTATTCGTACAAGGGGCTTTTTGGCACTACATTAACAGAAAATCTAGATCTCAGAGGAGATGAAAAAATCTCTTCTTGTTCAATATGTGGAATATTGAGAAGAAGGGCGATGGATTACGGAAGTGACAACTTGGGAGTTGATGTTATTGCTACAGGTCATAATTTAGATGATACACTCCAGACTTTTATAATAAATCTACTTGCAGGTGACACAAAAAAAATTGGATGGATGGATCCAGATACTTCATCAAATGACACAAGAAAGATCAAGCCTTTCTGCGAAATTTACGAAAATGAGCTAGTTTTCTATGCATTCTCAAACAACATACCGTTCCAGTCAGAAGAATGCCCACACATGAATGAAGGAATAAGAACAGAAATTCGCAATTTCTTAAACTCGCTGGAAAAATCACATAGTGGAATAAAAAATAACATGTACAAGTCCATCACAAAAATATCTTCAATTCTGCGAGATCAAGACCAGATGGAATGGAAAATTTGTGCATCATGCGGCAGCAAATGTACTGGTGAAATATGCTCTGTGTGCAATACATTGTCAAACCTTCGTTCAAAGTAACACCCCCAAATGCAGATAAACAGCTTGTAATAACACAATATTGGTAGTAGGTAGGATCGGGGCGCTAGCCGTGCCCTGTTTCTGAAACCGGCTATATGCAGAGATCAGTAACTGCTGGGTAAATCTCTAAGTGGACGATACTTGCCTGACTTGCGGAAATGAAATCACGCCGAAGCGGGTGGATACAGGACTGGGTCTATCCGAAGGGATGGTATTCAAGTTCTAACGGCCGAAAGGGGTGAGGTCCGGGAGGGAGCAATCCTAAGGCAGAGCATCCACGCTACTTCGTCTACGTGGCGGATCTTGCTTGACTTGAGATGAGATCGCCTGCCTAGACTGGAACTGGCAGATCTACTACCTTAATATTGTTTTATGAAATCAAAATAACCATGGAAGGCGTCATATCTGGAAAGACACGAACGTATGAAGATTTTAAAAAACAAATTCCATCTTCTGTACAACAATTATTTGATGATCTTCGAAACTATTGCCTTTCCTTGGGAAAAAATGTACTTGAAGATGTCCGTATGCACAGAATTGTGTTTTCCAAATCATTAACATTTAGATATTTTGCAGATATTGAACCCCAGAGAGATTCACTAGCAATAAAAATACGACGAGATAGGAAAGAGCCTGAAAAAATATTGCAGGTAAAACCATCAGATAATTTAGAAGAGATCAAAAACCTACTTGCAGATGCATACACAAATATCCACTAGTAACGAATCTCAAAGGTTGAAAATTCCCCACTGTAAGGTTCGTCAATAATTTTCAAGTCTTCCACCACTGCACCTGCAGGACCAAAATGAGACCAGTCTACAACTGCATCAACGTTTGATTCTTCACCCTCAAGAACAGCCTCAACTCGTTGATCTGGAAGATTTCTTACCCATCCTAAAACATTATTCTTATCTGCGGTTTCTTTCAGACTCTGTCGAAAATAAACTCCTTGAACTTTTCCAGATACAAACAGATGTAATCTCTTTGATGTCATAATACTTGTTTTGATTAATTATTATTTAATCTTGAAACTATATTCTTTCCTTTACTCTTGCTCGTCCAGTCTTTCTAGCTGCGATGCTTCCTACCTTACGTCCAGGAGGAGCATTTCTTGAAACTGTAGAACCTCTTCCAACGTGTTGGTGTCTACCCCCACCGTGTGGGTGAACATAAACTGCTTGCGCCACACCTCTTACTATAGGATACTTTCTTCCTCTTGAACGCATCTTTCGCCATGCCACACCAGCCCTCATAAATGGTCTTTCATCAGAACCACCACCAGCAAGAATACCAATCATTGCTCGGTTTTGTGGGTTTAGTGTGGTAAACTTGCCAGAAGGAAGTTTTAATGTTACACCTTCATTACCGTGTGAAAACACTGTTGCATAAGAGCCAGCTGATTTTACAAGAGAGCCGCCATCACCAAAATGTTTCTCAACATTGCAAACCAATGTACCATCAGGAATATTTTGAATGCTAATTACGTTACCCGGTAAAACTTGAGAATTCAAACCAAATTGCAATCTTGCACCGATCTTGGTGCCCAACACAGAGGGAATATATGAAAAACTACCATTTTCAAATCTAATCTTTGTGAGAGGAGCTGGTCTGCCTCTTTCATGTACGATATCGACAACTTCTGCCTCATGTTGTTCTGATAATGAAAATCTTGGATATTTTGCAGGGGCCATCTTACCAGTAGTTGCTGCACGAAATTGCATACCTCCTCTTCCTCGTCTTCTTACTAGTGGTCGCTTACCCAAAGTGCGTTTTGTGGTTTCTCTTGTAAATTTTAATCTTCTGATCTGGTGAAATGAACCAAAGACAACAAAGGTATAAAAATTAGTTTGAGGGTGCTTAATCTATGAGTCAGAATACTCTCTCCCTTAAGGTACTTGAGGCATATACTCGTGATGTTGGGAGAGGTGTAGCTCGTATTGATTATGATTCTATGGATTCACTTGGAGCTTCAACTGGAGATGTGATTGAAATTAAAGGCAAAAGAAGGACAGTTGCCAAATGTTTACCACTTTATCCATCTGATGAAGGAAAGGGAATCATAAGGGTTGACGGACTTGTAAGAAATAATGCTGGAATTGCCATAGGTGATACGGTAGCTGTTCGAAAGATAAAGGCAGTTGCGGCTGAAAAAGTTGTAGTTGCTCCATTAGAAGCAATACCACCAATTGATGAAAGATATCTGGCAGATGCATTAGAAAGTGTTCCTTTGATAAAAGGAGATAACGTAATGGTTCCATATTTTGGTGGAAGACTTACATTCCAAGTTATTGGAGTAACTCCAGCTGCTGATGCGGTACTAGTTACTCAAAAGACAGTATTTCACATCGCAGAAAAAGGTGAGACGTTACGTGGTGTTCCACAAGTAACATACGAAGACATTGGTGGATTAACTGATGAAATTAAGAAAGTTCGTGAAATGATAGAGCTTCCCCTAAGACATCCTGAGATTTTTGAAAAACTTGGAATCGAAGCTCCAAAAGGTGTTCTTTTGTATGGACCGCCTGGAACTGGAAAGACATTACTTGCCAAAGCAGTTGCAAATGAAAGTAATGCACATTTCATAAGCATTTCAGGTCCAGAAATCATGAGCAAATTTTATGGTGAAAGCGAAGCTAGACTTAGAGAAATTTTCAAAGAAGCCAAGGAAAAATCGCCTTCTATAATTTTCATTGATGAGATTGATTCTATCGCTCCCAAAAGGGAGGAAGTGACAGGAGAAGTAGAAAGAAGAGTTGTTTCTCAGTTATTGTCATTGATGGATGGACTAGAGGCCAGGGGCAAAGTCATAGTAATATCTGCTACAAACAGACCAAATGCAATAGACCCAGCACTTAGAAGACCTGGAAGATTCGATAGAGAGATCGAGATCAAGGTACCAGACAAGAAGGGTAGAAAGGATATTCTCATGATACACACAAGAAACATGCCTCTAAGTGACGATGTGAATTTGGACAAGATAGCCTCGATAAGCCATGGTTATGTTGGTGCAGATTTGGAGTATTTGTGTAAAGAAGCAGCAATGAAATGTCTAAGAAGATTATTGCCTGAGTTAAACTTGGAAGATGAAAAATTACCACCAGAAACACTTGACAAATTAATAGTAAATGGAGAAGACTTCCAGAATGCATTAAAAGAAGTAACACCGTCCGGAATGCGCGAAGTTTTCATTGAGAATCCAGATGTAAGTTGGGAAGAAGTTGGCGGATTAGAAAATGTAAAACGTGAGCTTCAAGAAGCGGTTGAATGGCCTATGAAATATCCAGTACTATATTCCAAGCTAGGACACAGAATGCCACGAGGTATTTTGTTGCACGGTCCAAGTGGAACTGGAAAGACATTACTTGCCAAAGCAGTTGCAACCGAAAGTGAAGCAAACTTCATTTCTGTAAGAGGACCGGAATTATTATCAAAATGGGTTGGAGAGTCAGAACGCGGAATTAGAGAAATATTCAGAAGAGCAAGACAGGCGTCGCCTTGTGTAATATTTTTTGATGAAATTGATTCAATTGCACCTATACGTGGAGTAGGAGGAGAAACAGCTGTTACAGAAAGAGTAGTAAGTCAACTTTTAACCGAATTAGATGGAATTGAAAGTCTACATGGAGTAGTGGTTCTTGCTGCGACAAACAGAGCTGATATGATAGACACTGCACTACTAAGACCTGGAAGATTTGATAAGATAATACTCGTGCCTCTACCAGACAAGGAAGGAAGGAAGAAGATCTTGGAGATTAGTGCAAATAACATACCAGTAGAAAGAGAACAAACAGTCAACGGTATGAAGAATCCAGATTACGTGGATTTGGACAAGATAGCTGAAACAACGGATGGAATGAGTGGTGCCGATGTGGCTTCTATTGCAAATACTGCGGTATCACTTGTAATTCACGAGTTTCTTGATAAACACCCAGATCAGAAAGAAGCTGAAAAACAAGCTTCGGATGCCAAGGTCACTATGAGACACTTTGAAGAAGCGGTAAGAAAAGTTAAGACACAGAAGGAACTAAAGATAGGCGAAAAGGTAGCGGTTCCATACTACAGGTAGTTTAAAGTATTTCAAAACCAGACTAAAATTCCTATCCAAGTTCATTTTGCGTTTTGTCTGTTCGTAAAATTGCATTTTTTAACCTATTTTTGGAACTTTGTGGACTTGTCAGTAGTTTGAAAAAAGAGAACACACACTCAAGAAAATACTCGTGACAGTAAAATACGAAATTACAGTTTTTATTAAATTGGTTTTGTCGCAATGATTTCTATTTTTTCAGTTCCCTGTTTGAACGGTATTGACAGCGTTCTGTCCTGAATTGTTTTATGCACTTCCTTGTATGAAATTTCTTGTCCATCAGCCAAGACAAAAAATGTATTATCCATATTGACTGTCTTTGAATCAATTAATGCACGTGGTAGATCTATCACAAGTGTTCCATCTCCTGTTGTTTGCAGTAGGATTTCCAATGAGGTTGATTGTGTATCTAGTTTCATAGACGTTATCGTTGCATGATCTATGGCATAACTTACAGTAAAGTTGGAATTTTCCACATTACCATATACAACCTGAGATTGTTGTACCTGTGATATGCTTGTACCATTAAAGAATTCATCAAGAACAGTTTGCATTCCATCACTGAAGGGCTGTTTGGTATCATAGAGTATCCTGTATCCATTTTTGAAAAATACAAAGATGGCATAGTCTGCCTTGTCATACGGACTGTACGAGTAATAAAGCGGTGTGTTGTCTCCAATTCCCCAAAGCTGTATATTCCATGGTTGATAATCATATGAGATGGTCTTGTCCGATAGTGCAGTACAATTGCAATAGCTTATCTCAATGGTAGGAACATTTGTTGTAGCATTATTTGGACTGTAACGAAAGAAAGTTACATCTTTGCCATATACCACATCAACAAGAAAGAACTTTCCATCTTCAATCTCCAATGGGATGTCAATGTTGTTGTGAGTTGCGTTTTGGTAATATCGAAGCAATAATTTTGATGTCCTCAAGATCTCGTCTTTTGACATATGCCTGCCATCACCTGCTATTCCGTTCTTGTCTGTTGTCCAAGTTGGAGGTTTGACGTAGATGTATCCTTGATCGTCTGCACCTAGATCCAATTTTGGTAGTGCGTCTTCTACTGGCTTTGACATGAATTTTACTCCATAAAAGTAAGATACCCCGTCTATTGCTCGGTACATCTCAAAATGGCATGGATCCTCTATTCTCTGCCTTTGATCTTGAGGCCAGTATTTTATCAGACAATGCGAGTCTAGATCAAGCATGCTGTAGGCCCTGTACGAAGAAATGTCATTCTTGTCTCCCCCTAGCCATGAGGGCAAGCGAATTAGCATGAATCTTTGGTATGCGTTTGCAGTATCGGAATAATTGTACGAAGACGGGTACATGAA